>DATLTP010000292.1:0-6853 GCA_035533535.1 Bacillota bacterium
GCCGGGGCCGGCGCCGGCGCAATACCCGCCTCCTGGGGCCCTCCGCCCGCGGCCGGCGGTGACGACCCCGAGCGCGACCGCCGGCAAAGCGACGGCCACCGCCACATCCAGCGTCACCGCGGCCGCCACGTCCACGGCGACCGTCAAGGGCACGGCCCCGGCCAAAGCGACGGCCACGGCCAGCCCGTCCGCGTCGGCGACGGCCGGCGGCACGCACGCCACCCCGTCCGCGACGGCCAAGCCCGCGGGCAAGTAGGCTATGTGGCCTCGACCACACTCGTGGCAGGACGTTGCCTGCCGCCCCCTGGAATCTCCAGTGCTCAGCATACCGTCGACCGTGTACAGGGGGAGGACGCTTGGGCTCTCTGCCCGCCGATTCCGGCCGGCTGCGGCGCGCGCTGCCGCTCTTTGACCAGGCCTATGACGCCGTCGTCGAGCGCATCCTCGATGGCCGCCTGCCGCTGGGCAGCCGGCTCGTGGAATCGGCGCTGGCTGCGGACCTCGGCACGAGCCGGACGCCTGTGCGCGAGGCCATCCGCCGCTTGGAGCGCGACGGCCTGGCGGTCCGCACCCCCACGGGCGGCGTCGCGGTCTTCCAGCCGCAGCCCGAGGACGTGCGCCAGATCTATGAGTCGCGCATCGCCATCGAGGGCATGGCCGCCTTCCTCGCCGCCAGCCGCAGCACGCCCGCCGAGCGCGAGGTCATCACGGGCACCGTCGCCACCCTGGCCGAGGCCTACGCCGCCGGTGACGAGGCCGGCGTGGTGCGGGCAAACACGGCGTTTCACGACGCCCTGCTGGCCGCGTGTGGCAACCGGTACCTCCAGACCCTTGCCGCCCACCTCCGCCACCACGTCCTTCTGACCCGCGCGCTCGACCGGGCCCAGCACGGCGACAGTGCCAGCGTCCTCGGCCACCACCGGGCGATCCTTGCGGCCATCACGGCGGGCGACGGCCCGCGGGCCCGGCAGCTGACGGAGGAGCACATCCGCAGCCACGCGGACCGAAGCGGCGCGGCCGCCCCAGCCAAGCGGATTCAGAGAGGAGTGTCGGGATGATACCCACGTCCGTCCCGGATTCCCGCCCCGCAAAGCCCGCGCGCCACCCGTCCGGGCCCGCGGCCGTTGCCGGCCTTCTGGCCGGCGCCATGCTGCTGGCGGCCTGCGGCGGCGCGGCCAGCACCAGCACGAGCGCCACCTCGGGCTCGGGTTCAGGCGGCGGCTCGACCACCGCCACGACCCAGTCCGCAGCGTCCGGCGCCGCGGCCAGCACCAAGAACGACCTGATCATCGGCTTCGGGGGCGATGCGACCACCCTGAACCCGGTGATCGCCACGGACGGCCAGTCCTACGAGGCGGAGTGGCCCATCTTCGACAGCCTGGTCACCCTGACGCCCGACCTCAAGCCCGCGCCCGGCCTCGCGACGTCCTGGGACGTCAGCCAGGACGGCCTGCACTACACCTTCCACCTCCGCCAGGGCGTGAAGTGGCAGGACGGCCAGCCGTTCACGGCCAGCGACGTCGTCTTCACCATCGACCAGATCCTCAACCCGAAGGTCAACACGCCCAACCGGCCGTTCTTCTCGGCGCTGGCCGGCTTTAGCCAGGTCACCAACGCCAAGGACCCGGTGGACCCCAACTCCCTGAAGGAGCCGCCGGTTCAGGCCATCGACCCGAACACGGTCCAGTTCAACCTCTCCAAGCCCTATTCGCCCCTGCTGCTGGTGCTCAGCGACCCGCGGGCCGACATCGTGCCCGAGCACCTGCTGAAGGGCCAGGACATGAACACGGCCGCGTTCAACACCCACCCGGTTGGCACCGGCCCCTTCGAGTTCGTCAGCTGGCAAAAGAACAGCCAGATCGTGCTCAAGGCGAACCCGAACTACTGGGGCGGCAAGCCGCAGATCAACGAGATCATCTACCGTATCATCCCGGACCCGACGACGGCGGTGCAGGCCCTGAAGTCCGGCGAGATCAACTTCCTGGAGGCGCCGCCGCTTGACCAGCTGGCCTCCCTGAAGCAGGATCCCCGCTTCCAGGTGCTGACGGGCAGCACGGTCTCGTACGAGTACTTCGGGTTCGTGCTCACCAACCCGCTCTTCGCGGACGTGCGGGTGCGCCAGGCCTTCAACTACGCCATCAACGTGCAGCAGATGATCAAGGACGTCCTGCTCGGCTACGCGACCCAGGCCGCGGGCCAGTTCCCGCCCTCCTCCTGGGCCGCCGACCCGTCGGTGCAGCCCTACCCCTACGACCCGACCAAGGCCAAGCAGCTGCTGGCCGCCGCCGGCTGGACACCCGGCGCGGGCGGAATCCTGCAGAAGAACGGCCAGCCCCTGCAGTTCAGCTGCATGGTCAACCAGGCGGACAACCAGGCCCAGCAGGCCGCGACCATCATCCAGGCCGACCTGCAGCAGATCGGCGTCAAGATGACCATCAACCAGATCGACTGGCCGACGGAGGTCAAGAACCTGTTTGCCGCCAACTACCAGTCCACGGTGGTCGGCTGGACGAACATGGCCGACCCGGACCCCTTCGCGTACACGATCTGGGACAGCACGCAGTGGAAGGGCCGCAACTTCGCGCACTTCAGCGACCCGAAGATCGACCAGCTGATTGAGCAGGGCCGGTCGGCCACGACCCTGGCCGCCCGCCAGCAGGCGTACTACCAGTTCGACCAGGTCCTGAAGAACGACGCCCCGTACGTGTTCCTCTGGTACCCGGAGCAGGTCTTCGTGGTCGGCAAGCAGTTCCAGGGCCTGCAGGTCATCCCGGTCCAGGGCGGCATCTTCCAGAGCCTGGCCAAGGTCACGATCGGGCAGTAGTCGTGCCGGGCCGGCGCGCAAGCGCCGGCCCAGGCCCACCCGGAGGGCAGTATGCCGGTCATCCACACCGCTGGTGCCGACCTGTTCTGGACCGCCCATGGCGAGGGCCCGCCCTGCGTCGTGGTGCACGGCGGGCCGGGCATGGACGCCGCCCACCTCCGCCTGCGGCTGCCGGCGCTGCCGGCCCGCCTGATCGTCTACGACCAGCGGGGCCATGGCCGCAGCACGGGCGAGCCCGAAAGCCTCCAGCAGCTGGCCGCCGACCTGCAGGCCGTCTGCACGGCGGCGTGCGGGGGGCAGCCCCCCGTTGTCCTCGGCCACTCCTTCGGCAGCTTCGTGGCCCTGGTCCACGCGGCCGCGCACCCGGTGCGGGCCCTGGTCCTGGTGGGCGCCGCCGCCAGCCACGCCTTCCGCGACCGGGCCACGGCCATCGCCGAGGGCCGGGCCACGGGGGAGCAGCTCGGGGCCTACGGTCGCCTCTGGGACGGGTCGCTGCGGACCGACGCCGATTTCCGCGAGGCCTGGGAGACCCTGTTCCCCCTTTACTTCCACGATCCGCGGCAATGTCCGCGGGGCCTGCCCGAGCTGACGTTCCGCCTGCAAGCGCGAAAGCGCGTCCTGCCCATGCTCGCCGGCTACGATGTCCGGCAGGCGCTGCATGCCATCACCGCCCCGGCCCTGGTGCTGGCCGGGCGCTCCGACTGGATCACGCCGCCCGCAGAGGCCCTGCAGCTGGCCCTTGGCCTGCCCCGGGCCGCGCTGCACGTCTTTGCCGCCAGCGGCCACATGCCGTTCTGGGAGGAGCCGGACCCGTTCCGGCTACTCGTGGCCGACTTCCTGCGGCGGGTGGCCTGACGTGCGCCGCTACGCCCTCCGGCGCGTGCTGGCGGTGCCCTTCATGCTGCTGGGGGTCTCCGTCATCCTCTTCGCCATCATGCACGCCGCCCCCGGCGGGCCGGAGGCCGTGCTCATGGGCGGCAACCTCGACCAGGCCACGGCCGCGCGCATCCGCGCGAACCTGGGGCTGGACCGGCCGCTGCCCGTGCAGTATGTGGACTGGCTGCTGGCGCTGCTGCACGGGAACTGGGGCAACAGCTACCTGACGGGCGAGCCGGTGACACGCATGATCATGGAGCACCTGGGGCCGACGCTGGAGCTGACCCTCGTGGCCGTCCTCGTGGCCCTGGTGGTGGCCGTGCCGGCGGGCGTGGTCGCCTCCGTCCGTCCGGATTCCTGGTTTGACCGCCTGAGCAGCGCCGCGGCCTTCGCCGGGATCTCGTTCCCCAGCTTCTGGCTCGGCATCATGCTCATCCTCCTCTTCGCCAGCTACCTGCACTGGCTGCCGGTCGAGGGCATCTCCAGCATCACGGGCGGCGGGATCTGGGACCGGCTGCGGCACCTGATCCTGCCCGCCGTGACGCTGGCCTCGACGCAGATCGCCTCGCTGCTCCGCTTCACCCGCTCGAGCATGATGGAGGCGATCCAGCAGGAGTATGTGCGCACGGCCCGCGCCAAGGGTCTCACCGAGCGCGTCGTCATCTATAAGCACGCCCTGCGCAACGCCCTGCTGCCGGTGGTGACCGTGCTGGGCCTTTCGCTGTCGTTCATCGTCGGCGGCGCGGTGCTGATCGAGACGGTCTTCGCCTGGCCCGGCGTCGGCCAGCTGGCCGTCCAGTCCGTCTTCTCGCGGGACTACCCGGTGATCATGGGCGTGAACGTGATGATCGCGGCCGTCGTGATCGTGGGCAACCTGGTCACCGACCTGACGTACGCCCTCATCGACCCGAGGATCGGGTACGAATGAGCGACATGGTGCGCCGCTTTGGCAAGAACCGCCTCGCCCTGGTGTCGCTTGCCGTCTTCGCCGTCATCGCCCTGGTGGCCATCCTGGCGCCGCATGTCGCCCCTTACAACCCGGACGCCATCCACCTGGGCCAGCGCCTGCGGGGGCCGTCGCCGGCACACCTGCTCGGCACCGACTCCTATGGCCGGGACGTGCTGAGCCGCGTGATCTATGGGGCGCGGGTGTCCCTGGAGGTCGGCTTCATCGCCGGCGCCATCTCGCTCGGACTCGGCACGGCCCTGGGGGCCACGGGCGCGTACTTCGGCGGCGCCGTGGACCTATGGGTCACCCGCTGCGTGGACGTGTTCATGTCGCTGCCGGCCCTGTTCCTGATCCTGGTGATCGTGGCCCTGTTCGGCAGCAGCGTGCTGCACACGATGGTCGTCATTGGCGTGGTGGCCTGGCCGCCCACGGCCCGCATCGTGCGGTCCGAGGTGCTGAGCCTGAGGAAGCGCGACTTCGCGGAGGCCGCCCGGGCCCAGGGCGCCGGCTCCGCCCGCATCATCCTCCGCCACATGCTGCCGAGCGCCCTGCCCTCGGTCATCGTGCAGGGGACGCTCTTCGTGGCCCAGGCGATCCTGCTGGAATCCGGCCTCAGCTACCTCGGGCTGGGCGTCCAGCCGCCGACGCCGTCCTGGGG
This sequence comes from Bacillota bacterium, assembly GCA_035533535.1. GTDB lineage: Bacteria > Bacillota > Sulfobacillia > RBS10-35 > JAJYVM01 > JAJYVM01. The sequence continues at coordinate 5,308 of DATLTP010000292.1, forward strand.
GAACATGCTGGTCGACGGCCGCCTCTATCTCGCCGAGGCGTGGTGGATCGCCACCTTCCCCGGCCTGGCCATCTTTGCGACCGTTTTCAGCCTCAACTTCATCGGCGACGGGCTGCGGGACGCCACGAGCCCGCAGCACCGCGTGTAGGGAGGTCCTCTGGATGAATGAGAGCCGCCGCGCCGCCCTGCGCCGGACCCTGGGTGCCCTGGGGGCGGACGGCGCCGCCCTGACCGCCGGCCCGTCGCTCCAGTACTTCACGGGCTGGGACGTCCAGGCGACGGAGCACATGACCACGTATCTGATTCCGGCGTCCGGCGGCGGCGATGCCTGCGTGGTGACGGGCCTGGACCAGCCGTCCGCGGAGGCGGACCTGGGGGGCCGCGCCCGCGTCTTCGCCTACCGCCGCGGGGATGTCGAGGCGACCTTCCACGCAGCGCTGCAGGCGGCGGGGCTCGCGGGCAAGCGGCTGGCCGTCGAGCGGCTGCGTCTGCGCGGCTGCGAGGAGGATGCCCTGCGCGGCGGGGGCTCGGGCGAGCTGGTGGCCGGGGATCAGCCGCTGGCCGCGTGCCGCCAGGTGAAGGATGCGGGAGAGCTGGCCTCCCTGCGGCGGGCGGCCGCCCTGGGCGAGGAGGCCTTCCGGGCGGTGCTGCCGCGCATCCGGGCCGGCGTCACGGAGGACGAAGTCGCCCTGCGCCTGGAGGCGGCCATCCTGGAGCGCGGCGGCCACCTCGGGCCCAAGCGCGCCGCCGTGCTGACGGGCGCCCGCTCCGCCTACCCGCACGGGCAGCCGGGGGCGGTGCCGCTCCGGCCCGGGGACCTGGTCATCATCGACTTCAGCGCCCGGGTGGACGGCTACCTCTGCGACATCACCCGCACGCTGGCCGTGGGGGAGATCGACCCCTCCTGGGCGCCCACCGCCGCGGCGGTGCTGGCGGCCAACCGGGCCGGCGTGGCGGCTGTGCGGCCCGGCGAGAGCTGCCAGGCACCGGAGCTGGCCGTGCGCGGCGTGCTGGGCCCCGCCGGCCTGGAGGCCGCGTTCCTGCATAGCACGGGCCACGGCATCGGGCTGGACCTGCACGAAGGGCCGAGCCTGTCGCGGGCGTCGCGGGACACGCTGGCCCCGGGGATGGTCGTCACGGTGGAGCCCGGCGTGTACCTCCCGGGCCGGGGCGGCATTCGGATCGAGGACGACGTCATCGTGACGGAGACGGGCGCGGAGGTCCTGACGACCCTGCCGCGGGAGCTGATCCAGGTGCCGGGGGCGTGACGATCCGGCCCGTCGCGCCAGGGGACTTCCTCTTGGTGGCGCGCCTCTTGGCCCAGCGGCGCCAGCGCTGGGTGCTGGTGCATGCACTGGCGGCTCCGGCAGCGGGGCGCCGAGCCATGCGGCGCCCCCCGGAAGGGCGCGGTGCCGGCCGCCCTGCGAAGCTTGCTGACGGGTGTGGCCGACGGTGGACACTGCCGCGGCCTTGCTGCTGAAGATGATCGGCGTCTGTGGGCGGAGCGCCCGACCATCCGGGTCGAGCGTCCGCCGCGGGGGGCCTT
>DATLTP010000293.1:0-3021 GCA_035533535.1 Bacillota bacterium
ACCGTCATCCTGCTCGACCGGCCGCGGCACGCCGACATCGTGGCGGCCGTGCGGTCCTCTGGCGCCCGCATCAAGCTGATCAGCGACGGCGACGTCTGGGCCGCCATGGCGACGGCCCTGCCCGAGGCTGGCATCGACCTGATGCTGGGCAAGGGCGGCGCGCCCGAGGGCGTCCTGGCGGCGGCGGCCCTTCGCTGCCTCGGCGGCGAGCTGCAGGGCCGGCTGGCGCCCGCGGATGCCGCCGAGGCCCAGCGCGCGGCCGAGATGCTCGGCACCGACCCGCGGCGCATTCTCCGCCCGGATGACCTCGTCCGCGGCGAAGACGTGATCTTCGCCGCCACGGGCATCACCTCGGGCGACCTGCTGCGGGGCGTGACGTTCAGTGCCGGGGGCCTTGCCTCCACCCACTCCATCGCCATGCGCTACCACACGGGTACCGTCCGCCACGTGCACGCGCAGCACCGGCTCGACCGCAAGCCCATCGTGGGGGCATAGCACCGGTCGGCCGACCGGCTCCGCAGATCACCACGCACCGCGGATCGGATCATGGCCGGCGCCCCCGCGCCGGCCATGATTGCGCCTGCCCGGGCATAGGCCTGCCACATGGCGAGTCATCCCGCCGGGGTACGCAGGGCTGTGGGCGCCATGGTCGCCGCCCTCCTCCTGCTCACCGGGTGCGGGGCCGCCCCGGGTCCGAGCTGGCGCCTTTCCGTCCGCGGCATGACGTACGCTGGGTACAGCGCGCGCGTTTTCTGCTTGGCCGCTTCCGACCAGCGGCTGGCCGAGCTGCCCGCCCTGCACGTCAACACCCTGGCCCTCGTGCCCGTCTGGTACCAGGACACGGCAGCCTCCACCGCCATCGTGCCGTGGCCCGGCGTCAGCCCCGCCGACGCCTGCGTGCTCCACGCCATGGCGACGGCCAGGAGGCTGGGGCTGCAGGTCATCCTCAAGCCCTTCGTGGACGTCCGCGACGGCACGTGGCGCGCCCTGATCGCGCCCCGCGATTGGACCGCCTGGTTTCGCAGCTACCGCGCCTTCATCGCGCACTATGCCCGGCTGGCCGCCACGGGCGGCGCCTCGGCCCTGGTCATCGGCACCGAGATGTCCTCCAGCGACGTGTCGCAGCCGGCGGCCTGGCGGTCTGTGATCGCCACGGCGCGGGCGCAGTTCCCCGGACCGCTGACCTACGCGGCCGACTGGCCCCAGTACCGGGCCATCGCCTTCTGGAACGAGCTGGACTGGATCGGCATCGACGCGTACTTCCCCCTGGCGCCGGGCGCGCACCCGAACTCGGCCGCGTTGCTGGGCGCCTGGCAGCCGTGGGTGAGCCAGATCACGCGCTGGGGGCCGACGCGGCCGGTTCTGTTGACGGAGATCGGCTACCGCAGCGAGGCGGGGGCCACCGCGGACCCGGCCGTCTTCAACCGGGGGGCGCCGCCGGATCCGCAGCTTCAGGCGGATGCGTTCGGGGCGGCTTTCGCCGCCCTGACGGCTCAGCAGTGGCTGATGGGCACGCTGTGGTTTTGGTGGGACAACCCGAGCACGGCCGACCGCGGCGGCGGGCTGGGCGACCGCGGGTACACCCCGCGCGGCAAACCCGCGCTGGCCGTGCTCGCCCGCTGGTATGGCCGCTGGGCTGCGGGCGCGGGGCGATGAATATGACAGGCTGGGGAGGGAGCCCCGCCCACGGGCCGGCGGATCTGGGCCGCAACCGTCCTCGTCTGCGCCCTCTGGGTGCTGGTGCCCGTGCTGGCCGCCGCCGGGGCCGGGCGCCCCATGCCAAATCCCGTGGCGGGGCTGTTTGCGGCCGACCTGCAGCAGGCCGGGGCCGTGGCGGCCCTCGCCCAAACCGGGGAGGCCACCCTTGAGGTCGATTTGGTCGCGGCGCGTAACGCGCCGCGCGCAATCCTGCTGCGGAACGCACAGCCGGTCGGAAGCTTCGCCAGCGGAAGCGTCCGCGTGGCGGTCTCGGCCGGCGACCTCCTCGAGATCGACGGCAGCGCCTACCGCCAGCCCCTGACCTTCCGAGTGGCGGCGGCGCCCGGTGTGGCCGAGCCCACGCCCGGGCGCGAGGTCACCACACGCGGGGATCTGGTGACGCTGGGCCGCGTGCGGCTGCAGGCTCCCTAGGGCCAGTGCGCAGGCCCGCCGGCCCGGGTTTGCCCCCCGTTTCTTGCGCATGCTATAATTTGCGGGCCAGCGACGGTTGGGACGGGCGCCGCTCTTAGTGCCGCTCGGGGGTGGCGATGGCGATCCGGGGGATCCGCGGAGCCAACGAAGTCGCCGCCAACACCGAAGAGGCCATCCTCACGGCCACACGCGACCTCCTGATCGCCATGCAGCAGGCCAACGGGTTCTCGGCGCGGGACATCGTCAGCGCCGTCTTCACCCTGACGCCGGATCTCAATGCGGCCTTCCCGGCTCGGGCGGCGCGCGAGCTGCTCGGCTGGGTCGAGGTGCCGCTGCTGTGTGCGTCGGAGATCGACGTGCCCGGCGCGCCTGGCCACTTGGTGCGGGTCTTGCTCCACGTGGACTCCGAGGGCGGTGGCGCCGCGCGCAGCGTGTACCTGGGCAGTGCCAAGGCGCTGCGGCCAGATCACGACGACAGGCCCGCAACCCCTGAAATGGGGGAGCAGCGTTCCGTGCAGAGGATGCGACGCCAGGACGTCGAAGGGCACGGGGAAGGCAGGGGGCCGGTCGTGGCCATCGATGGTCCGGCGGGTGCTGGCAAGAGCACCGTCGCCCGGGCCGTGGCCCGCCGCCTCGGGTGCCTGTACCTGGACTCTGGCGCCATGTACCGGGCGCTGGCGCTGGCGGCGCTTCGCGCCGGCGTGGAGCTTGGGGACGGCCCTGCCCTGGAGCGTTTGGCCGCGCGGGTCGACATCACGCTGCAGCCCGGCGCCGATGGGTCGCGGGTGCTGCTGGGCGGCGAGGACGTCACGGACGCCGTGCGAGCGCCGGATGTCGAGGAAGTCGTCCCGCGTGTCGCCGGCATTCCGGGGGTTCGCGCCGTCATGATCG
>DATLTP010000294.1:0-15264 GCA_035533535.1 Bacillota bacterium
ATTCCTGGCGCACACCTTCACCTCTACGACAAGTCGCCGCGGCCAGGGAGGAAGCTCGGCCACGTCACCCTGCGGGCGGATGATCCGGAGACCCTCGACCGTAGGCTGGCCAGTATGCCGCCAGTTGACTAGCCTGCAGCCCGGAGAGCTCGGGGCGGATGGCCTCTGGGCCATCCGCCGCAAGCAGGGCACGTTGGCGGATGCTCAGGTTGCCGAAGGGGTCGTAGTAGCTGTCGAGCCGGCTGCGGTCGACGACGCCATCGAAGGTGAAGGGCCGGTCGGCGTCTTGCCGGGCGGCAATGGCCCGGTAGACGTCTGGACCGGCTCCCGCGAAGCGGGCCCGGAACAGCTCGGCCTCGGCACCCGACGGTGCCCGCTGCAGGACCTCCTCGATCCAGGCGCGGTCCAGGGGCACCTGCTGGCCCAGTAAGTTGAACGAGAGCACCGCCCAGTCATCCTGCGGCGTTCTGGCGGCCACCACTTCCGCCGGTGTCGGCGCCCCCAAATTGGAGGGCTGGACCAGCCCTCCCCCGAGAACCTCCTCGATGTCGTACTTGTGCATGTACCCCACGATCACCAGCGTCAGGCCATCGGGGTGGTTCGCCGCCGCCCGCTTGACCTTCATGGCTTGCATGAACGTACGGTACAGGCTCAACCGGCGGGGGAAGTCCCGTTCCCCCGGGGCGCGAGGGCTATCCTGCCATGCATCGATCTTGGCCCGCTGCGACGCCTCCTCGGCAAAGAAGAGACCCTGCGGCACCTCGCTGAACGTCCGGAATTGCTTGCGGATCAGGGGCGGCGCCAGCAGGTCGGGGACGCCCCAGGCCAGCATCTGGTCCTCGCTTGAGGGGATCCAGTCGATCGGGTAGACGGGAATGCCCTCCGCTTGGGCGAACGGCACCGCGACGTGCTGCGCCTCATACACGAAATCCGGAATGGCGCCCTCGGCAGGCGCTTCGATGCAGATCGCCGTTGGGAGTACCCGCGCCAAGTAGGCTCGCAACAGGGCGGGCTCATATCCTCGCCCTGCCAGCTGCGGCGAGTGGTCCGTCCCCAGGACGGCGACTACTCCCACTCGATGGTTGCCGGCGGCTTGCTGGTGATGTCGTACACGACGCGGTTGACGCCCGGAACCTCGTTCACGATGCGCGAGGCGATCCGCTCCAGGGCGTCGTACGGCAGCCGCGCCCAGTCGGCCGTCATGCCGTCCTCGCTGCTGACGGCGCGCAGGGCGATCAGGTGCCCGTACGTGCGGGCATCGCCCATGACGCCCACGCTCCGCACGTCGGGCAGCACCGCGAAGGCCTGCCAGATGTGCGCTTGGCCGAGGCCGAGCGGCGTCAGCTCATCGCGGAGGATCTGGTCGGCGTGGCGCAGTGTCGCCAGCTTGTCCTCGGTGACCTCGCCGAGCACGCGGATCGCCAGGCCGGGCCCCGGAAACGGCTGGCGCCAGACGAGGGCGCGCGGCAGGCCCAGCTCCTCGCCCAAGCGGCGGACCTCGTCCTTGAAGAGCGTGCGCAGGGGCTCCACCAGCCGCAGGCGCATGCGCTCGGGCAGGCCGCCCACGTTGTGGTGGGACTTGATGGTCTGCGCCGCCTTGCCGGTGGCGCCGCTTTCAACCACGTCCGGGTACACGGTGCCCTGAACGAGGTGGTCCACGGGTCCGAGGCTGGCGGCCTCCTGCTCGAAGACGGCGATGAACTCCGCCCCGACGATCTTGCGCTTGCGCTCGGGGTCCGTGACGCCCCGCAGGGCACCGAGGAACCGGTCGCTCGCGTCCACCACGCGCAGGGGCAGCCGGCCCGTGAAGGCCGCCTCGACCTCGTGGCGCTCGCCCTGGCGAAGCAGGCCATGGTCCACGAAGATGGCCGTCAGGCGGTCGCCGATCGCCCGGCGCACCAACTCGGCAGCCACAGCCGAATCGACGCCGCCCGAAAGGCCGACCACGGCCCGGCCGCTTTCACCGACCTGGGTCCGGATGGCGGCCACCGCCTCCTCCGCGAAGGAAGCCATGCTCCAGTCCGGCGTCAGGTGGCAGATGTCGAAGAGGAAATTGCGCAGCACCTGCACGCCGAGCGGCGTATGCGCAACCTCGAGGTGGAACTGGACCCCGTAGCGGCCGCCCGCGGGATCCGCCATGGCGGCCACGGGGCTGCGGTCGGTGTGCGCCAGGGCCGCAAAGCCCGGCGGGGCCTGCAGCACCGTATCGCCGTGGCTCATCCAGACCTGCGTGCGCTCCGGGAGGCCCTGCAGCAGCTCGCCGCCCCCATCGCGCAGGAGGTCGGCACGGCCATACTCGCGCCCGGCGGGGTCTGCCTCGACCCGGCCGCCGCAGGCCCGGGCCAGCAGCTGGTGGCCGTAGCAGATACCGAGCACGGGCAGGCCCCCGCCCTGCAGGAGCGAGGGGTCGGCCTGCGGCGCGCCTGGCTCGTAGACGCTGGCGGGACCGCCCGAGAGGATCACGGCCCGCACCCCAGCGGCCGCCAGCTCCGCCGCCGTGGCATCGTGGGCCCAGATCTCGCAGTAAAGTCCAGCCTCGCGCACCCGCCGCGCGATCAGCTGGGTGTACTGGGCACCGAAGTCGAGCACGGCCACCTGGCCGCGGCGCCCGCTCACCGGCCCGCCGCCTTGGGAGCCCCGGACCGGCGGAAACTCAATGGCTGTACACCTCTGGGCGTAGAATGCCGACGTAAGGCAGATTACGATAGCGACCCGAGTAGTCGAGGCCATACCCCACCACGAACTCGTCCGGGATGGCGAAGCCGACATACTCCACCACCACGGGCACCTGCCGCCGCTCCGCCTTGTCCAGGGCCACCGCGACAGCCAGGCTCGCCGGCCCGCGGGCCTGCAGGCTCTCCCGCAGGTAGTGCAGCGTCAGGCCCGAATCCACGATGTCCTCGACGATCAGCACGTGCCGCCCCGCGACGCTCTCGTCCAGGTCCTTCAGGAAGCGGACGACGCCCGAGCTCTCGGTGCTGCCGCCGTAGCTGCTGATCGCCATGAAGTCGAACGTCGCGGAAACCGACAACTCACGGGCCAGGTCGGCCATGAACGTGACCGCACCCTTCAGGATACCCACCAGGTGGATGGAGCGGCCGGCGTAGTCGGCGCTGATCTGCTCTCCCAGCTCCGCCACGCGGGCCGCCATCCGCCTGCGACTGATCAGAACCTTACGCACATCGGGATCCCTAGACATTAACTACCTCTGACGTTACTACTACCGACCCGGGTGGTGACGCCTAGTGCGCCGAGATCCAGGCCTTCTCGGCCCGGCAGATCGCGTACTGGCTCGGCGCCTCCAACCCGTGCACCCACGGCTGCAGGGCGTTGATGTTCTGCGTGTGCCAGAGCGGGATGGCCGGCAGCTGGTCGACCACGAGCTGCTGGAACTGGCTCATGATCTTATGGCGCTTGGTCTGGTCGATCTCCGACTGGGCGCTGTTCACGAGACCGTCGATCTGCTTGGAGAGCGCGGCCATCGCCGGGTTCTTGGTGATCTGGGAGACGTTCCAGTACTGGGTGGACAGCAGGTTGTCCGTGTACCCGGTCGACCCGAAGCTGGTGCCCCCCAGCGACCAGTAGGCGATGTCGTACTTGCCGGCGCGCATGTTGCTGAGGAAGGTCGCCCAGTCGGTTTGCTGGATGGTCACGCCGATGCCGACCTGCTTCAACTCCTGCTGCAGGATCTGGCAGATCAAGAGCCAGGTCGGCTGGTTCTGCGTGATCAGGGTGAGCTGCAGGGGCTTGCCGTCCTTGACCATGATGCCGTCCGAGCCCGCTGTGTAGCCAGCAGCGGTCAGAAGCTGCTTGGCCTTGGCGGGATCGTAGCCGTAGCCCTGGATGCTCTTATCAAAGCCCGGCGAGCTGGGGATGACCAGCGTCGTCGAGATGTCAGCGTACCCGTACAGCACCTTGTCGATGATGGCCTGCTTGTCGATGGCATAGGCCATCGCCTTGCGCACGGAAAGGTCTGCGACCAAGGGGCTGTCCAGGTTCAGCGAGATCATCTGCAGGCCGGGGTGCGAGCCGGCGATGATCTTGACGCCCTTGGCTTGGAGCGTCTTGACGTCGGCGGGGTTCACGCCGAACGCGAAGTCGGCCGCGCCTGCCAGCAGGTTGTCCCGCTGCGTGGAGGTGTCCGGAACGGTCAGAACCTTCAGGCCGTCCAGGTACGGCTTGCCGCCCCAGAAGCCGTCGTTGCGGACCAGGGACAGGTGGTTATCCGCCACGTACTCGCTGAACATGAACGGGCCGGAGCCCACGGGGTGGGCATCAAACGCCTTGGCGTCGGCGAACGCCGTGGGGCTGGACCAATATGGACCCAGCAAGAACCCGGAGAAGAAGCTGTCGGGGATCTGGGGGACCTTCATCTTGAGGACGAATGTCCCCGGATCTGGCGCGGTTGCGGTGTCGAGCTGCGTGAAGCGCTGCGCCGCCTCCGGCGACTTGTTGGTGGGGTCCATGATCCAATGCATGTTCTTGACGAGGGCGTCGGCGTCGGCCGGCGTCCCGTCGGTGAACTTGACGCCCGGCCGCAGGTGGAACGTGAACGTGGTAGCGTCCGGGGAAGCATCCCACGACGTGGCCAGCAGACCGCGGGCCTTGTTGTTGTTGTCGTAGGTCAGCATGGCGTCAAAGAGGTTGAAGATGGCCTCGTCTGAATTCCAGTCCGCCTCGTGGACGGGGTTGATGGAGGCCACTGTCGACGGGATCATGAGGTTCAGAGTGCCGCCGGTCACCGGGGTCGCCGCGGCGGTGCTGGTGGCCGCCCCCGCGGCTGTCCCGGAGCCCGTCGCGGCGCCGCCGCCCGACGCGCTGCTGACTGGGGCCGCGCCGCCGCCGCAAGCAATCAGGGCGCCGGCCGAGGCGGCCAGGAACCCGGCCATCCCCGTCCGTTGTAAGAATTCACGCCGTGTGAGGTTCAACGTCAGTCCTCCCGTTGCTGTTGCGGTTCGCCTGAAGGCCGCGCAATTCCTGTAACCGGCGCCCGCACAAGTTTCCGGGGTATCCGCGCCGCGCCATATGGCGCGGCCGGCTCAAACGCGCGCCCGGAACGCCCGATCATCGAGGTAAGGGACGGTGTGCGCCCTGAGACTCGTGCCACTTTCGCGCGACCTGGCGGGACAGCGCCTGGCGCGCAGCGTCACCAACGTCTTCGGCCAGGTGCTCCTGCGCGCCGGCACCACCTTGACCGCGCGCTACATCGACCATCTGCTTGGGCGCGGCTACGGCCGGGTCTACGTCGAGGACGACATCTCCGCCGACATCTCCGTCCAGGACGCCCTCAGCCTGCAGGCGCAGACCGAGGCCGCTTCAGCCCTGCGCGCCGTCCTGCTCGAGGGCGAGGCCGGCAACCGGCGCGTGGCGGCCCTCGAGCGGGCGGTCGGGCACATCGTCAGCGAGCTGCGCACCAATGCGGCCCTGGCCACCCAGATCTCCGCCATGCGAGCCACCGCCGAGTATGCGTTCACCCACGCCGTCAACGTCTGCACGCATGCCCTGGTCATGGGCCACGCCGTCGGCATGGGCCAGTCCGACCTTGCCGCGCTGGGGGTCGGCGCGCTGCTCCAGGACATCGGCAGCCTCCGCTACGCCGAGATCTGGAACCGGCCGGGGCCGCTTCACCCGGAGGAGTACGACCAACTGAAGGCCCACACCACCGAGGGGTACGAGTTCGTGCTGAACCGCTTCCGCGGCGACCTGCGGGCGGCGCACATGGCCTTCCAGCACCACGAGCGCCTGGACGGCAGCGGCTACCCGCGCGGGCTGCGTGGGGGCCAGGTCATTCTCTTCGCCCGCATCGGCGCCGTGGCGGACACCTTCGACGCGCTGTGCAGCCGGCGCCCGCACCGGGCGAACCTGCCGCCGCACGTGGCCATGCGCCTGCTGAAGGGGATGGCTGGCCACCAGCTCGACGGCGAGCTCGTCTACCGCTTCGCGGAGCGGACGTGCGTGTACCCAACCGGGGCCACGGTGCTCTTGGAGACGGGCGAGGTGGCCATCGTGGCGGCGCAGGGCGGCGCCGACGCTCCCTGGGCGCGCGTGCGGATCCTGACCGACCCCCAGCACCACCTGGTTACACCCTTCGAGGTCGACCTCTGCCCCGAGGCGCCGGAGCGGCGCGTGCAGCGGGTGCTGCCGGGCCTGCCGGCGGCCGTGCGGCAGCGGCTCGCACAGGCCAGCTAGGCCGGCACGGGCCGCCCAAAGCGCAGGCCGCGGCCGCCCCGGGCCCTTCAGTCCGCCGACTCCTGCTCCAAGAACCGGAACTGGGCCCGCAGCAGCTGGGCGTAGGCGCCGTCCTGCGCCAGCAGCTCGGCGTGCGTCCCCGCCTCCAGGATGCGGCCGTGGTCCAGGACGATGATGCGGTCCGCGCCCCGGATCGTCGAGAGCCGGTGCGCGACCACGAACGCTGTTCGCCCCTTGAGGAGGCGCGCAAGCGCCTCCTGGATCAGCAGCTCGGTTTGCGTGTCGATGCTGGATGTGGCTTCGTCCAGGATCAGGATGCGCGGGTCGGCCAGCAGGGCGCGGGCGAACGACAGCAACTGGCGCTGGCCCACGGACAGGCGGCTCCCCCGCTCCCGAACCTCCGTGTCGTATCCCTGCGGCAGGCCGGCGATGAAGTCGTGGGCATACACCGAACGCGCGGCCGCCTCGACCTCCTCGTCGCTACTGTCCAGCCGCCCGTAGCGGATGTTGTCGCGCACCGTGCCGGCGAAGATGAACGTCTCCTGCAGGACCATGCCGATTTGGCCGCGCAGCGATGCGACGCTGACCTCGCGGATGTCGCGGCCGTCGATCAGGATGCGCCCGCCGGTGACGTCGTAAAAGCGGGCCACCAGGTTGATGATCGAGGTCTTGCCGGCGCCCGTGTGGCCGACCAGGGCCACGGTCTGGCCCGCCGCCACGTCGAACGAGATCCCGCGCAGCGCGTTGTCGCGCGCGGAGCGACCCTTTTCGGCCTTTTCCGGCGCGGTCTGCGGCGAGCCGTCCTCGGCCGGCACCGGCGGCGGGGCCCCGTAGGCAAAGACCACGTCCTCGAAGGTGACGCGGCCCTGGATGCGCGGCAGATTCCCTGCCCCGGCCCGCTCGACCACGGCCGGGCGGTAGTCGAGGTACTGGAAGATGCGCTCCGAGGAGGCCATGGCCTGGAGCAGGGTATTGTAGGTGTCCCCCAGGCGCGAGATTGGGTCCCAGAACCGGTTCACGTATTGCGTGAAGGCGACGAGCAGCCCGATGCTGATCAGTCCGGCGCGCAACTGGTGCGCGCCGACCCAGAAGATGATGAAGGTGCCAACCGCGCCGGTCAGCTCGACCAGGGGCCGGAACAGGGCGCTCCAGCGCACAGCGCCCAGCCAGGTCTCCATGGCGTCGTAATTCATCTCGCCGAAGAAGAGGCGATTCTCCTCCTCCTGGGCGAAGGCCTGGGTCACGCGGATGCCCTGCAGGGATTCGTTGAGATGGGCGTTGATGTTGCTGATCTTGCGCCGCACCAGCTGCCAGCTCTGGCGGATCTTCCTGCGCATCTTGGTCGACAGCAGAACCAGGCATGGGATCGTGATGAAGCAGAGCAGGGCCAGCTTCCACGCCATCAGGAGCATCACGACGATGATGCCGATGACGGTGAAGCCGTCGGCCAGGGTGTTGACGATGCCGCTCGTGAACAGCTGGTTGAGCTGGTTGACGTCGTTGGTGATGCGCACCAGGATCTTGCCCGCCGGGCGGCCGTCGAAGAAGTCGAGCGAAAGGCCCTGCACATTGCCGTACAGCGACTGCCGGAGGTCGCGCAGCACGCCCTGGCCGACGCGGGCCATGGTGCGGATGCGGATGCGCGAGCTGATCCAATAGACCAGGTAGACCCCGAGGGCGATCAGCGACAGCCGGTCCAGCGCCCCGATGCGGCGCGGGAGGATGGCCGTGTTCACCGCCACGTCCATGAGGTACGGGATGGCCAGCTGGCTGAGCGAGCCCAGCAGCGTCACGCAGAGCGCGAAGATCACCGACCGCCGGTACGGCGCGATGTACGCCAGCAGGCGCTGGAGCTGCGCCCAGTTGAAGGGGCGCTCCATCGCCTCGTCGTCCTTATATTGAAAGCGCGGAATCCGGCGCAGGGGGCGGGCGACCTCGCCCAGCCACTTGGAGAGCGGCCGGCCGCCGCCCCGCCAGTCGGCGCCGCCCAGCCACTCCGCGTCCCAGCGCGCGGGCTCCGGCGGCCGCTCCGGCTCGATGGCGTCCATGGGGTTCCGGCGTGGGCTGGCGCTCATGCGGATCCCCCTTCCGCTGGCCGTGCCGGGCCGCGCACCCGCCGGCCCTCCGGCAGCATGGCGCCGTTGTTGGCGTGACGGGCGCCGGGCCCGCGATCCACGCTCTCGCGGTCGCGGAACTGCACCTCATAGATGGCGCGATACATGCCATCCGCCCGCAGCAGGTCCTCGTGGCTGCCGCGCTCGACGATGCGGCCGCGGTCCATGACCAGGATCTCGTCCGCGCGGCGCAGGCTGCTGATGCGGTGCGCGATCACGAACGTCGTGCGGTCCTGCATGACCTGGCGCAGCGCCTGCTGGATTTCGTACTCGGTCTCCATGTCCACGCTGCTGGTGGCATCGTCCAAGATCAGGATGCGCGGATCGCAGACGACGGCCCGCGCCAGGGCCACGCGCTGCTTCTGCCCACCCGACAGGCCGAGGCCGCGCTCGCCGACGATCGTGTCATAGCCATCCGGCAGCTCGTCGATGAAGGGCTTGGCCTGGGCGATGGCGGCCGCTCGCTCGATGTCGGCGTCGGAGGCGTCCATGCGGCCGAAGGCGATGTTTTCGCGCAGGCTGGCGGAGAAGAGGAAGGTCTCGCCCAGCACCACGCCGATCGAGCGCCGCAAGCTCTCCAGCGTGTAGTCGCGCACATCGCGGCCGTCGACGGTCACCCGTCCGCCGCTGGCCTCGTAAAAGCGCGGGATGAGGCCCACCAGCGACGACTTGCCCGAGCCGGTTGTGCCCAGCAGCGCGATGACGGAGCCCGCGGGGGCGTCGAGGTCGATATCGTGCAGCACGGGGTGGCCGTGCTCGTATTCGAACTGCACACGCTCAAACCGCACATCGCCCCGGACCTGCGCCACGGCGACGGCGCGCGGGCGGTCGGCGATGTCGCGCTTGGCGTCCAGCACATCGAGCAGCCGTTCGCCGCCGGCCGAGGCCTGCGACATCAGGTTGACCAGGTAGCCGAGCTCGGTCACCGGCCAGATCAGGTAGCCGACCAGGCTGAAGAAGGCGACCAGGTCTCCGAGCGTGAGCTGGTTGTTGATGACCATGCGCCCGCCGTACCAGAGCAGCAGCACGGTCCCGAGGTTGGAGATGAGCTGCATGAGGGGCCAGTACGTGGCCTGGAAGTCCTGGGCCACGATGTTGGCGCGGGCGTACCCCTCGTTCTGGCGCGCGAACTTGTGGAGCTCGTGGGGTTCGCGGGCGAACGACTTGACGGTGCGGATGCCGGTCAGGTTCTCCTGAACCACCGTCGACAGGTCGGAGTACGCCTCGCGGATGGCGCTGTAGGCCGGCCGCACATGGCGGTCGAACTGGCGCACCGTGATGGCAATGCAGGGCGACAGGATCAGGGTCACCAGTGTCAGCCGGGCGTTGATCGTCAGCATGGCGACGAGGCCGAACCCGTAAGAGAAGAAGAAGTCCGTCAAGTCCGTGATGCCCTCGGTCAGGAACGTGCGAAAGGCCTCGATGTCGCCGGTGAGGCGCGACATGAGGTCGCCGGTGCTCTGGTGGTCGTAGTACTTGAACGAAACATACTGCAGGTGCTGGTAGAGCGCGTTGCGCAGGTCGTAGATGACCTTCTGCCCGAACAGCTCGCCGCAGTACTGGCGTGTGTAGTTGAACACGCCGCGCAACAGCGCCACGGCGATGACCGCCAGGCTGAGCGGCAGGAGCACCCCATACTGGCCGGCGGTGATCACGCGGTCGATGAGCTGCTGCAGCAGAAACGGCCGGATCAGGCCGGCCGCCGTCAGGCAGCCCATGCCAACGATGCTCAGGTAGAGCGTGCGGCGAAACGGCCACCAGTACGCCTTGAGGCGGCGAAAGACCAACACAGGCGCGCCTGCACCCCCAAACTCGATGCCTTTCGTCGGTTGCGCGGCGAGTCCTTCTGAAATGCGGCAGGAAAGCCGGGGCGGGCGGAGGCCGGCCTACGAAGGGCTGCGCGCTGCGGCGCCCGCCGACCCCGCTGCCAGTGGGATGTAGGTGAGGCAGCCGAACAGCAGGGCGATCAGGGAGCCGTGGGTCAGCTCCGAGCCGAGGCTGACGCCGCTGTTCACGATCCATGCGCCGCTGAGGGCCTGCAGAACCACCAGCACGGCCGCCAGCTGCGCCGCCTGGTGCAGGGCCGGGCTGCTCCGGCGGGCCGCGACCACCAGCCAGGCCACCAGCGCGGTGAGGCCCAGGACGGCCACGCGGTGGGCGAAGGCAACGGCTGTGAGGCCATCCATGGCGCTCGGAATCAGCTGCCCGTTGCAGAGAGGCCAGCCCCGGCAGCCAAGGGCGGCGCCGCTGTGGGAGACGTAGGCGCCGAGGTAGACCAGTGCGTACGTGTAGGCCAGGGTGACCCAGGCCAGCGTGCGAAAGGGCCGCGGTGCAGATTCAGCCCTGGCCCCCCGCAATTCGATCGCCAGCAGCAGCACGCCCGCAAACGCGATCAGCGAGAAGCCGTAATGCAGCGCCAGGACGGCCGGGGCTTCCGGCCAGAGCACGTCGGCCGCGCCCAGGAGTCCCTGCACGATGACGAACGAGAGCCCGACGGCGGCAAGGAGCCGCACCCGCGGCCGCTTCACGGCCAGCCAGGCCCAGACGGCCAAGACCGCCGTGAGGAGGCCAACGAAACTGGCCACGGCCCGGTGGCTGAATTCGATGAGCGAGGTGAGGGCCAGGCCCGGCTCGAAGCGGCCGTTGCAGAGCGGCCACGTCCCGCCGCAGCCGCGCCCGGAGCCCGTGTTCGTCACCAGCGACCCCATGACGATGACCAGGAACAGACCGATGGCCGTGACGTCGGCCAGAACCCGCAGCGACTTGGCGGCCCGCATCAGTGGCCCAGGGCCTTGAACATGTTCGTGGTGGGACCGGAGGGGAAGACCACGTACAGCATCAGGAACACGACCAGCCCCGTCCCCGCCGCGACGAACCAGAGGGAGGCGGTCCACGGCGCGATCCGGCGGTGCTTGCTGAACTCTTTGCGGAGGGCCCAGCGCAGCGTGATGATGCCCATCACGCCCGCAACCGTGGCGAGCAGCGTGTGAATCTGCAGGAAGATCAGGTACGGCGTGCGCCAGCCGGCGGGACCGCCGAACGAGGTATCCCCGACCAGGAGCGTGTGCAGCGCGTAGCTCAGGAAGAACGCCAGGGCCAAGGCGGCGGCGGTCAGCATGGCGCGGCGGTGGGCGGGGATGTTGCGCCGCCGGATCAGGCCCCAGCCGATCGCCATGGCCACAGCGCTGGCCAGCATGCAGGCCTCATTGAAGTCAGCCAGGATCATTTCCGCACGTTCAGGACCATGACCGCGAAGAGCACGGTGAGGTAAAGGAGCGAGAACCGGAAGGTCCGCTTGGCCCATTTCACCTCAGGCGCCTGCTCCCGGAATTGGACCAGCGCGTAGGCGATGAATACCAGGCCGAGAATCCAGGCCGCGGCCAGGTAGTACGGCCCGACGACCCTGGTCCAATATAGGAGCACGGACGTCGCCAGCAGGACAATCGTGTAGGCCAGCGACTGCCACTTGGTGGCCAGTTCGCCGTGCACCACCGGCATCATGGGAATCCCGGCCCGCTTGTAGTCCTCCTGCTTGAACAGCGCGAGGGCCCAGAAATGCGGTGGCGTCCAGAACAGGATGATAAGGAACATCAGGACGGCCGCCAGGCCGACCTGGCCCGTGACCGCCGCCCAACCGACCAGGGGCGGGAAGGCGCCGGCACCGCCGCCGATCACGATGTTCTGCGGCGTCCGCCGCTTCAGCCACATGGTGTAGATGAGGACGTAGTACACGAACCCGCCCAGGGCCAGCCACGCCGCCAGCGGGTTCACGAACCGGTACAGGAGGAAGAACGAAAGGGCCTCAGCCGCGAAGCCGAAGATCAACGCCGCCTGGGCCGGCACGCGCCCCGCCGGGATGGGCCGGTTCCGCGTGCGGGCCATCACCACGTCGATGTCACGGTCGTACCACATGTTGACCGCGTTGGCCCCGCCGCACGAAAGGAACAGGCCAAGGAGCGTGACCACGCTGACACCCAACCCAGGCAGGCCGCCCCGGGCCACGATCATGGCGCCATAGCCCGTCACGAGCAGCAGTGTGATGATCCCGGGCTTCGTCAGGGCGACATAGTCGCGCAGGACCCGCACAATAGCCGCCTCCGTTGAACTGGTGATGCGCGGGAGAAACCCGCGCATCCATTTTTACCCGTGCGCCCACATGAGGATCAGGGTGGCGAGGAAGACCTCAAGCGCCACGACCGCGCCGGCCACGAACACTATGGTGTACAGCCGCCGACTCCGGTTCAGGTGCATGAACACGTCGGCCTGCAGATAGATCTGGATCACGGCCAGGACGATGACGACCGGGATCAGGATGCCGAGCGGCACGCCCGCGTAGGCAAGGATCAGCGAGACCACCGTCAGGACGCCGAGGGTCACACCGACTGCGATGTATCCCCGGTTGGCACCCCCAGCATGGGTCGCCGCCCCCTGCGCTTCGGCCATGGCTACTGCAGCACCCCCACCAGGTAAACAATCGAGAAGATCAGGATCCAGACCACGTCGACGAAGTGCCAGTACAGGGCGGCAGTCTCAAAGTAGACGGTCTGCTTTTCGGTCAGGTCCTTTGAGCGCCACGAGAAGACCAGGAGCGCGATGATCCAGGTGACCCCGAAGGTCACGTGCAAACCGTGGAAGCCGACCAGCGTGTAGAAGCTGGCGCCGAACAGGCTGCTGTTGAGGTGCAGGCCCGCGCCCCAGTAGGTCGCGAACTCGTTGACCTGCATCCCAAGGAAGATCAGCCCCAGGACTGCCGTCACGATGAGCCACAGACGCATGGTGCGCTTGTCGCCCCGCCCCATCGCCGCGACACCGAGGCCCATCGTCAGGCTGCTGGCCAGCAGGATGAAGGTCAGCACCGCGGCGTACGGAATGTCGAACAGCTGCCGCGGACCCAGGCCCTGCATGTTCCGGGAGTGCAGGGCAAGGTATGTGCCGATCAGCGACGCAAAGAATGTGCACTCCGAGCCCAGGAATATCCAGAAGCCCAAACGCTGGTTCTCGGCGGGCATCGCGTCGTGGCGGTGCGCCGCGGCAGGAACATCGGCCACGTGGCTGCTCACGCCGCATCCCCTTCCGGATCGACCAGGATGCCGGGATCCTTGTCAAACATCCAGCGGAATAGGCAGAAGAACATCAGCAGCATGCCAAGCCCCGCCAGCAGCCAGACATGGAAGAGCGTCGCGTAGGCCGCCAGTGTCAGCGCGAGGGTCAGGAACAGCGGCAGGGCCGATGGCGACGGGATGTGCACCTTGTTGCCATGGTGGCCCGATCCCTCATCCGCCCCCGCGGTGTCGACGGGGATCATCTGGCCGTTGCCCGTCCGCTTCTCGACCCAGAGCGGGTCCCGGCCGCGCACCAGGGGAATGGTCGCGAAGTTATAGACCGGCGGTGGCGAGGATGTCGCCCACTCCAGGGTGCGGGCATCCCACGGGTCACCACCCGCGGGCGCCCCGTTGCGCCAGGCCCACAGGAGATTCACCAGGTAGAGCATGATCCCGACCGCCAGGATGAAGACTCCCACTGTGGCCACGTAGTTCCAGGTGTCGAGGCCGAGGTTGGCGGCGTACGTGAAGATGCGCCGCGGCATCCCCAGGATGCCAAGCAAATGGAAGGGGAAGAACGTGACGTTGAAGCCGATGAAGACCAGCCAGAAGTTCCACTTGCCGATCGCCTCGGAGAGCAGCCGCCCCGTCATCTTCGGGTACCAGTAGTACCCGGCGGCGAACAGGGCCATCAGGGCGCCGCCGACCAGCACGTAGTGGATGTGAGCGACCACGAAATAGCTGTCGTTGTACTGGAGGTCGGCCGGCGCCGAGGCGAGCATGACGCCGCTGAAGCCGCCGATGGTGAACGTCGCCACGAACGCCGTGGCGAACATCATGGCCGTGGTGAAGCGGATGCGGCCACCCCACATGGTCGCCAGCCAGTTGAAGATCTTCACGCCGGTCGGAACCGAGATCAGCATCGAGGTGATGGCGAAGACCGAGTTCACGACGGGTCCGTACCCGTCGGCGAACATGTGGTGGCTCCAGACCATGAAGGACATGAAGCCGATGGCCATCACGGCGAACACCATGCTGGCGTAGCCGAACAGGGGCTTACGCGAGAAGGTCGGCACGACTTCGGAGATGATGCCGAAGGCGGGCATGATCAGGATGTAGACCTCCGGGTGGCCGAAGATCCAGAAGAGCTGCTGCCATAAGAGGGCGTTGCCCCCGACGGCGGGGTTGAAGAACCCTGTCCCGAAGAATCGGTCGAACATCAGCAGGATCAGGTCGGCCGTGAAGGCCGGCATGGCGAAAATCAGAAGCAGCGAGGTGACGACGGTCGTCCAAACGAACATCGGCAGGCGCATCGGGTGCATCCCCGGCGCCCGCATCTGGACGATGGTCGTCAAAAAGTTGATGCCGGAGATCAGGCTGCCGAGTCCCGCCAGGTTCAGCCCGATGACGTAGTAGTCGATGCCCGTGCCCGAGTACGGCGGCGAGTTGAGGGGCGCGTAGTTGAACCAGCCCGCGTTCGGCGCGTTGCCCGTGAACCAGCTGGTGTAGAGGATGATGCCGCCCGCCAGGAACAGCCACAGGCTCAGGGCGTTCAGCCGCGGGAAGGCGACATCGCGCGCCCCGATCTGCAGCGGCAGCAGGTAGTTCATGAACCCGGCCGCCAGCGGCATGACGGCGAGGAAGATCATCGTCAGCCCGTGCATGGTGAAGAGCTCGTTGAACGTGCCCGCGCTGACCAGGTTGTTGTTGGGCACGGCCAGCTGCAGGCGCATCATGAAGGCCTCGATGCCGCCCAGGCCGAGGAAGACGCAGGCCGCAAGCAGATACATGATGCCGATCCGCTTGTGGTCCACCGTCGTCAGCCAGGCCCAGATCCCGTTCTGCTCGCCTGGCCGTGGCCGCGCGCCGGAGTGCTGCAGCCGTTCGGAGACCGCCGCCATCGTCCTTCGCTCCTTCCG
>DATLTP010000295.1:0-4683 GCA_035533535.1 Bacillota bacterium
CTCAAACTGCTTCTCAATGCCGGTGTGCAGGAACCCGATGTCGGGCCGGCAGCGGACGATGGTCTCGCCGTCGACCTCGACGACAAGGCGCAGCACCCCGTGCGTGCTCGGGTGCTGGGGCCCCATGTTGAGGACCATCGACTCAGTCGCTTCGGCCATCGCGGCAGGGCTCCCTCTAATGCGCGTATTTGCTGGCTGGATCCAGGGCCCGCGGCCCCTCGAGGGGGTAGTCGCGGCGGAGCGGGTGGCCCTCCCAATCCTCGGGCAGCAGGATCCGGCGGAGGTCGGGGTGGCCGTCGAAGGTGATGCCGAACAGGTCGTAGACCTCACGCTCGGCCCACTCGGCCGCCTGCCAGATTGCGTGCAGGGACGGCGCGCGCACGGAGCCAGCATCGGTGGCGGCTCTGTCGCCGGAGACCATCCCATTCAGCACCGTCGTGCAGCGGAGGCCTTCGCCAGTCGGCAGGCGGCGAAGGTGCAGGACCAGGTCAAAGCGGCCCTCCGGCCTGTTTGGCCAGTCGACCGCGGTCAGGTCGAGCATCAGATTGTAGCCCTCGGTGTCGCGCAGGTGGCGCGCCACGTCCAGCCAGTTCTGCAGCGGGACCTGGAGTGTCGGCCAATCCTGCTGCTCGTGCAGGCGCACGTCCGGGAACTTCTCCAGCAGGTCCGTCACTGGGCCACCTTGATGATCGGCAGCCCGGCCTTGGGGTCGCCCTTGCCGATCTGGTCGCGCAGCTGCAGGATCGCCTCCAGCACCTGCTCCGGCGTGGGCGGGCAACCCGGCACGTAGATGTCCACGGGCAGGATCTGGTCGACGCCCTGCACGACCGCGTAATTGTTGAACACGCCGCCGCTGCAGGCGCACGAGCCCATCGACATGACCCACTTCGGCTCCGGCATCTGCTCGTAGAGCTGCTTGATGACCGGCACCATCTTGTGGCAGACGCGGCCCGAGACGATCATCAGGTCGGCCTGGCGCGGCGAGGCACGGAAGACCTCGGCGCCAAAGCGCGCGGAGTCAAAGCGCGGCGTCACCAGCGACATCATTTCGATGGCGCAGCAGGCCAGGCCCATCGTCAGCGGCCAGATGGAGTTCTTCTGGCCCCAGCGGGCCATCTGCTCGACCGTCGTCAGGATGAACGGCGTCCCATCGCTCACTGCCATTGCAGTCCGCCCTTCTTCCAAACGTACGCGTATCCGAC
Source organism: Bacillota bacterium (assembly GCA_035533535.1). Taxonomy (GTDB): domain Bacteria; phylum Bacillota; class Sulfobacillia; order RBS10-35; family JAJYVM01; genus JAJYVM01. The sequence continues at coordinate 1,203 of DATLTP010000295.1, forward strand.
GGCCAGTACGAGCGCAAACACCGCCATATCCAGCAGGCCCTGGCCGCGCAGGGTACGGAGCAGCACGGCCCACGGGTAGAACGAGGCGGCCTCGACGTCGAAGATCACAAACAGCATGGCGATCATGTAAAAGCGCACCGAGAAGCGCGGCGGCGTGCGCGTGTCCGGCACGATGCCGCACTCGTACGGCTCGAGCTTGGCCGCGGTCGGGCGCTTCCTGCCGAACAGGCTGGCGACGATCGACACGATCACCGTGACGACGGCCGCGAGCCCAAGGTAGACGGCGACGGCCGCATAGGGCGAGGCCATCGTGGGGAAACCTCCATCCTGGAAGTCCTGGACGGACTTTGTGCTTTTTATCACAAGCGCGGGCACGCTGCCCCGCTTCTCAAATCATCGTACGGGATTCATCGTACGCGCAGCCTCCGGGGGCGTCAACGAATGGTGGCGGCACTGGCGCCCGGCCCGAGCCAGGGACGGCGGCGGGAGCAGCAGCCGCCCAAAGCCAGGGACGGCGGCGGGAGCAGCAGGATGCTTACGGCGCCGCCACGTTCTGGCTCGACAGCACCTGGCGCTCGGCGCCGGCGAACGCCCCGCAAACAACGCACGTGGCAGGGCCCTGGCTTTACGGCGCCGCCACGTTCTGGCTCGACAGCGCCTGGCCCTCGGCGCCGGCGAACGCCCCGCAAACAACGCACGTGGCAGGGCCCTGGCTTTACGGCGCCGCCACGATCTGGCTCGACGGCACCTGGCCGGCAGCGCCGGCCAACACCCCGCAATCAACGCACGTGGCCGGGTCGTTGCTTTACGGCGTCGCCACTTTCTGCCTGGACAGCGCCCTTGGCCGCCAGCGCCGGCCAACACCCGAGTGGCAATATGCGGGGCAGGCGCCGCCCCGCCAGGCCAGGGATGGCGGCGCCGTTGCCTTTACGGCGCCGCCACGATCTGGCTCGACAGCACCTGGCCGGCAGCGCCGGCAAACACCCAGTAGGCGTATCCGTCCTGGACCTGGTCGTGGCTGTCGGCGCCCGGATTGCCCACCGGCAGCGAGCCCGTGTTCGGGTCCACGTACTCGGGAACGTTGGCGCCCTGGAGGAACGTGCTGACCGGCTGCGACAGATTGCCTGAGGACGGCCCGACCAGGTTCCAACCGTCGGTAAGGGCGTAGGTGAACGGCGGGCCCGACGGCTGCTGCGTGCCCGACGGCGCAGCGGCGGGGATGAGCGTGACGGTCACATTGACCGTCCCGCCGATGTAGATGAATAGGCCAGTCATGGGCCCCGGCAGCGCCAGGTTGCGCGGCGGCTGGGGGCCTGGGTGCGTCAGCACCTGCTGCCAGCGCCCGTTCGTGTACGCATAGGCCACGACGATGGACCGGCCGCCGTCTGAGAAGGTCCCGCCGACGGTGCTGTCCGCTAGCGTGAACGGGATGGACAGCGTGTTCCAGCCTGGGTGCAGCGTGCGCACCACAGTCTGGGCGGGGCTGGCGTAGGTGTAAAGCGCCGAGGTGCTCGTGCCGCAACTGGTGGCCGTGGCGGAGGCGCACGTGGTCGTCACCGTGACGTTCACGGTGCCCGTGCCGGCCGGTGCTGTGGCCGTGATCTGCGTGTCGCTGACCACGCTGAATGTTGCGGACACGTTGCCGAAGCTCACGCCCGTTGCCGTTGCGAAGCCCGTGCCCGCGATGGTGACCAGCGTGCCGCCGCCTGCCGGCCCACTGGACGGAGCCAGGGCCGACACCACTGGCAGCGGGAGGTATGCGTAGCGGTCAGCCGCGGTGACGGGACTCGTGCCACAGCTCGTGGCATTGGACGCCGTGGCGTTCCCGCAGACCGTGGTGACGGTCACGTCGACGGTGCCGGCGCCGGCCGGGACCGTGGCGGTGATCCGGCTATCGCTGGCGACGGTGAATGCGGCAGCCATGGACCCAAACCTGACCGCCGTCGCCGTCGTGAATCCGGTTCCGGTAATGGCCACGCTACCGCCGCCGGCGGCCTGGCCCGCACCGGGGCTTACGCCAGTCACGGTGGGCGGGGTGCCGAAGGTGAAGCGGTCGGCGGGCGTGACGGCGCTCGAGCCATCGGGGCCGGCCACGATGACGTCCACAGTGCCGGCGGAGCCGGCCGGGCTGGTCGCGACGATTGTGCCGTCGGAATCGACCAGATACGGGACCGCCACGGAGCCGAAGCGTACGGCCGTGGCACCCGTGAACCCGGAGCCGCTGATCGTGACGGACGTCCCGCCGGACACGGGACCGTTGACGGGCGTGATGGCCGTCACGGCGGGACCCTGAGGGGCCTGGAACGTGAGCTGGTCCGCCGCCACCTTGGCGCTGGTGCCGCAGCTTGTGGCGGTCGCCCCGGCGCAAGTGGTCGTTACGGTCACGTCGATGGGACCCGCAGCCTCCGCCGCCGGAGTCGCCGTGATGCTGCGGTCGGAGTTGACGGCAAACGAGGCGGCGGGCGTCGCACCGAAGTCAACAGAGACCGCGCCCAGCAAGCCGGTGCCCGTGATGGTGACCGCCACGTGGCCTGCGGTCGGCTCCGTTCCCGGGTTCACGCCCGCCACGGCGGGCAGCGGCAGGTAGGTGAAGCGGTCCGCCACTGTGGCAATGCTGGCGCCGCAGCCGGTTGCGCCGGCCGCGCACGGTGTCGCCACCGTGACATCCACGGTTCCCGGCGGTGCGGGCGGCGCCGGCACGATGACCTCGGAGCTCGACACGAACTGGACCTGCGAGGCTGCGGTGCTTCCAAACATCACAGTCGTGGCGGCCGTGAAGCCAGTGCCGCCGATCGTGACCGGGGCGCCGCCCGCCGACGCCGCCTGAGCCGACAGCAGGCTTGTCACGGTGGGCGGGGGCAGATAGGTATACAGATCGCCGGAGCCGGTGGTGCTGGTGCCGCCCGGGCCGGCCACGGTGACGGCGACCGTACCCGCCGGGCCTGGCGGCACGGTGACGGCGATGCTGCCGTCGCTCGCGACGGTGAAGCCGTACGCCTGGACTCCGCCGAACGACACCGACGTGGCCCCGGTGAAGCCCGACCCAGAGATGGTGAGCGTGTTGCCGCCGCCCACCGGCCCCACGGCTGGCGACAGGGATGTCACGACCGGTGCGCCCGCGGGGGTGCTGCCGCCGCCGGATGAAGGATATGCGAACCGATCAGCCGGAACGGCCGGACCCTCGACGGCCGCGTTCGCCACGCGGACGTCCACCGTGCCCACGCCCGGCGGGATCTGAACGGTCAGGTGGCCGTCATCGGTTACCGTGACACCGGATGCCTGAACGGAGCCGAAGTCCACCGCTGTGGCCCCGCTGAAGCCGGAGCCCGTGACCCTGAGCGTGTCGCCCGCTGCGCCCGAGGACTCGCTGATCCCCGTCACCTGGGGGACGGGAAGGAACGTGACCTGCGTCCGCGTGAGAATCAGGGGTGTGCCGTAAACGGCCGCCGTGACGGTGGCGGTGCCCGGCGTGGCCGAGGTC
>DATLTP010000296.1:0-2770 GCA_035533535.1 Bacillota bacterium
ACGCGGCCCCCGTCACTACGCGGATGCCAGGCGGGGGATCTCCTCGACGGGGATGGTCAGGTCCACCAGGTTGCCGTCACGGACCACGGTCAGGGTCGCGCGGTCGCCTGTGCGCCGGCCCGCCAGCACCCGGCGGATGAACCCCAGGTGCGTCACGGCGCGGCCGTCCACCCGCACGACCATGTCGAAGGTCTTGATGCCGGCCCGCTCGCCGGGGCCGCCCTCCACGACGTGGCTCACGATCACGCCGCGGCTCACGGGCAGGCCGAACAGCGTCATCAGCGCAGGATCGATCAGCTCCGGCTGGCCGGAGAAGCCGAGCCAGGGGTGCGTGGCGCGGCCGAACTCGATGATCTGGTTCGCCACGCGCATGATGACGTCGGCCTGGACGGCGAGGCCAAGGCCGTTGGAGAACGGCAGGCCGTTGAGGCCGACGACCTTGCCCTCCAGGGTGGCCAGGGGCCCGCCGACGTTGCCGGCGTGGAGCACGGCGTCGGTCACGATCAGCCCGTCCACGGGGAAGCGCTCCGGGCGGTAGATGGTGCGGTCGATCCCCGTGATCACGCCATGCGTGACCTCGTGCTCCGTGCCGTAGGGGTCGCCCAGCGCCAGGACCATCTGGCCGACCTTCATGGAGCCGCTGTCCTCGTACGGCACCGGCGGCAGGCCGATGCGCGCATCGCAGCGCAGGACGGCCAGGAAGTACAGGGGGTCGGTGCCGACGGCGGTGGCGCCAAGCTTTCTGCCGCCCGCCTGCACCGTGATTTCGCTGTCCGCGGCCGCAAACGGGGCGTGGGTGATGACGTGGTAGGCGTCGATGGCGAAGCCCGAGCCCACGGCGGCACGGTTCTCCTTGGTGTTGACGGACACGACGTGGGCGACGTACGGGGCGACGCGCTCCGCCGCGTCGACAATGGCGGCCGACCAGGGATCCATCGCGGCACCTCCGTTCGGGGCGGCGCCCCTTGCCGGGCTCCGGCGCGCCACGGGCGGCGGACGGTTGACCCTGACATCCCCATATTACGCGTTCCGCGGGCAGCGGGTCGGAAACGGGCAAGGCCCGGCCGCATAGGGTGGGGGGCAGTGAGGGCAGGAGGTGCGTGCTACCGTGATGCGGCTCTTCTGCAAGGGTAAGATCCACGCTGCGACGGTGACGGAAGCCCGCCTGGACTACGAGGGCAGCGTCACCATCGACGCCGACCTGGTGGCGGCGGCCGGTATGGTGCCCTTCGAGATCGTCCAGATCACCAATACGGCCAACGGGACGCGGTGGAAGACGTACGTGATCGCGGCGCCGGCCGGGAGCGGCACGATCTGCCTCAACGGGCCGCCCGCGCGCCACTTCCACCCCGGCGACCGCGTCATCATCCTGAGCGAGGCGTTGCTCGCGGAGCCAGAGGTGGCCCGCGCGATCGCCCGCGTAGTCTTTGTGGACGGCCAGAACCGGGTGACGAACGTGGTGGTCCACCACCTGGCGGACGAGATCGCGCAGATACCGACGCCGCCGGCCTGAGGGCCGGCCGAGACCGACGCCTGCGGGGCGCGCGCAGTCGCAGGCTGTTGGCCGGTGGACGGCGGCGCCCGGGCCTCCGCGCACCGGCGGCCCGCGGCGAAGCGGAAGGCCGGCCAGCAGACGGCGGCTGCGTTACCCCTCCGCAGCCCGGGTGAGGGCGTAGACCACGAAGACGGCCGGGGCCACCCCCTCGGCGGCGGCGCGGGCCTGGATCCGGGCCCTCAGACTCTGCGGCAGGCCGGCCAGCAGACCGGCCTGCTGGCCCGCCGCGGGCGCCGCCGCCTGCTCCAGGGCCGGATGTGGGGCTGGCGCCGGGGGCAGCTCCGAGACCCGGGCCGGATTCGGCGCCGGCTCCGGGGCCTGGGCCGGATTCGGTGCCGGCTCCGGGGACAGATCCGGTGCCGCCGTGGGCAGCCTGGCTGCATCCCCGTGCGCGGCAAGGCGGTACCACGGCAGCACCGCCCGCAGGGTGGCCATGACCTCGCCCGCCATCTCGGCGCCAGCGGCAACCGCCGCCTCGGCTGGCCATAGGCGCACGAGCCGCAGGGAGGATGTGGCCGCAGGGCCCCGGTGGGGAACGGGCCGCCACCCGCTGCGCCACGACATCCCGTCTGGCGGCGGCGCTGCCGCGGCGGCCTGGGCCAGGGCCCGCCATGCCGGAGTGCGCGGGCTGGCCTCCAGGCCGGCGCGCAGGCCGTCGGCCTGGAGGCTGATCATCAGGCGCGGGGCCGCCTCGGACCCGGCCGGACGAAAGCTTGCGGCGGCATCGGTGCGATAGGCCGCATCGGGCCGCGGCCAGCGTGCCTCGGGGCGGCTCAGCACCCGCCCCGGTCGCAGCACGCAGTCCAGCTCGGGCGCCGCCGCGGACAGTTCGCTCGCCAGGACCGTGAGAAAGCTGCGCCACGGGGTGTCGACCTGGTTGAGGAAGGTGGCGCGGTTGGCCTGGAACCAAGCGCGCGTGTTGTCGGCGGCCAGGCCGGAAAAGAAGGCGAACGTCTCGGGCGAGAAGCCATGGAACCGGTCCAGCATCGGAAGGTCCTCCTTCTAGATTATGGTAATCCATCTCCTTCCAGGATGTCTAGAGGTCTTCGACGGCTGTGGTCGGGGTGCCGCCCAGGCCGAGCAGGAGCCAGGATCCGGCGACCACGGCCAGCGTCGGCAGCCAGCGCGCGCGGATCGGCTCGTGGAGCCACAGCCGCGCGAGGATGGCACTGACCAGCAGCGAGAGGGCCGTCAGGGGCTCCGCCAGGGAGACGG
>DATLTP010000297.1:0-2179 GCA_035533535.1 Bacillota bacterium
CGCTGGCAAAGGCCGAGGGCGCCACGGAGCAGTCGGTGCCGCCGACCTGCAGGTGCGCCAGGCAGCCGTCCGGGCCGTCGGCCGGGGCGGAGCCCTCCGCCGTCTGGCCCTCCCAGAAGTCGTAGTGGATGCGCACGGCGGTCACGATCTGGGTCAGGGGGATGTCGAGCTCCGCCGTGGCGCCGGTGGTGGCGTGGGCCGCGCCCGCAGTCACGGCCGGGGCCGTGAGCGAGACGGGGCTGCCCAGGTCCGTCCAGATCCCGTTCTCCAGGGCCTGCGCCTGGGCCGCGCAGTGGACGTAGTTGCCCTCATACTGCAGCGCCGTCTCATCGTTGGCGTCCTGGTCGGATCCGGCCACCGGACCCTGGTAGTCCGTGGGCGGATCCCAGGTCAGGTCGCAATTCACCGGCAGCTCCACGGTCGAGCCCGGCGCCAGGTACTCCGGCACCATGTCCACCGCGAGGGCCGTCGGGGTGAAGTTCTGCGACACCCCAGCCACCAGCGAGCCCACCGCGCCCTGGAAGAGGTTGATCCCGGTGATCTCGCCGAGATGGTTCAGCGCGACGACCACGTCGCTGCCCGGCAGCACGTCGGCGAAGGTGTAGGGCACCTCCAGCGTACCGGACGTCTGGACCAGGGGCGACTGCGGCTCGTAGCTGTGGCCGGGCTGGTTGTTGACGGTGACCTGCAGGGCCGTGGTGCCGATGTATTCGGCGATGTCGCCCCCCGGCAACTCGATCTCGAGCTGGTCGTAGGGGCCGTCGCGACCCTGGACCACGCTGGCCGAGGTGACCACGCCCAGCGGGCTGGCCGGCGTGGTCATCGACGTGATGTCATTGTTGGCGTCCAGTTGCAGCGTCAGGGGCTCGTTCACGGCCAGCAGGCCGGCCGCCGCCGCGCAGCTCACCGTGGCCTGCGTGCCCACCGCGAAGGTGCAGCCGGAGGTGTAGGTGAGCTGCGTGCTCGAGCCGCCCTCCTCGATCTGGAGCCAGGTCTGACTCCACTGCTGCGCAAAGCCCGTGGGCGCCGAGGTGGCGGTGATCCCGGTGATCTCACCGCTGGCGGCCAGGGCCAGCGCCAACCCGGATCCGGCGACGAGATCCGAGAGGGAGGACGACTGGCCGTCCAGCGTGACCAGGGGGCTGGAGCCCAGGGGGATCGTCACGCTGGCCCCGGCGTCGGCCAGCGGGCTGCCCGGGGCGGTGAGCACCGCGTCGGACGCGCAGGCGGGCTTGACGCTCGGGCCGCCGTAGTCGCCGGCGGCCGCATCCCCCTGCTCCACGGCATAGCCCTGGCGCACGCCGCTGCTGCTCGAGGGCCCCACCGCCACCCAGCTCTGGTCGTCGGCGATGCAAGGGGCATACGCGCTCATGGTCAGGTTGCTCGCCCCGCCCCAGGGCAGGGGCGGCAGGGCCTGCATCTGCCCGAGCGTCAGATTGTTGTGCGGAGGCGCGGCCGAGTCATTCGCCGCGACGAGGGTCGGGGCGGGGGCGGCCAGCACGCTACCGGCCGGCAGCAGCATACCTGAGAGGAGCCCATACGCCGCCAGGGTCGCCACCAGCACACGCAGACCACGCACTCGAGCCGCCACCCCTTTTTCGGCACAACCATACGGGCCCCCAGGGCGGGCGGCCGGACGGCAACGCTCCCGCGCATTGGCAGCGCGCCGGCCGAATCCTGCCGGCGGAATGCCACTGCCGCCTTCGGGCCGGCTGGCAGCAAGCCCTGCCCCGCCTCCGAGCAGCGGGCCATTGTCCCCGGTGGCACTGGAGGCCTGTGACCTCCCCCCGGCGGGCGGCTGCGCGCGCTGGCCGGGCCGCCCGGGGAGGCGGGACCCAGCGGCGGCACTGCGGGCGCCGCGGCCCTGGAGGTGCTGGTGCTCGGCGTGGCCGCGCGGTGGCGGCGGTCGGCGGCTTCCAGGCGGTCGCGCGCGGAGCCGCGACGGTGCGTGTGACCGCGGCCGACGGACCCACCGGGCTGCCGCCGTTTCCCTGGCGCACCCCCAACCCACCCACCGGGGGGCCTCCGGCAGGGCCCACCCATCCAGGGCCGCACCGGGGAGGGCGTGGCCCACGGCGGCACCGGCCGTGCCCGGTGCCGCGCCGGCCACTGCGGACGTGATCGTGGCCGACGCCCCGTGGCTCTTCTGGCTGAGCCTCGCGGCCGACGTCCGAGCTGT
>DATLTP010000298.1:0-3809 GCA_035533535.1 Bacillota bacterium
AACCGCATAGGCTTGGAAGCTGTCTCGCCGCACTTGACAGGTTCCGCGCGCGGGGTATACGAGCGCTTCGATGTCGAGCATCTAATCACGTCGAGCGCTTCTGCCCTCGCGGTATTGCCCCATATTCTTGAAGAGTATCCGGGACCCTTGTGACCATGCTCTGCGCGTCATGGTTTGCCCGGGAGTGGACTTGACGGTCGTCGCTTACTTGTCACCGGCCGATCCATCTTGATCGTCAGTACTGCGGTCAACTGGGGTTCAGTTGTGTCGTGATGGTGAACGCGGGCATCCCGGGCACCTGTTGCCGCACGGGGCCAGGGCCTCGCCGCCAAGGCCTCGCGCCACCTCGGAACGGCAAGCGCAGGCTCCCGCGTCGCGTGGCGTGGGCGGTGTGGGGATAGCGTCCACGGCCCGCAAACGCCGATACAACCGATAGAATAGATACGGAAAAGCAATGACCGAGGAGGGGATCGACGTGTCAGACAGCCGTGGTGATTTTCTCGCAGGCCTGCTCGTGGGCGGCGTGATCGGCCTGGCGGTCGGCGTGCTCTTTGCGCCGGCGACGGGGGATGAGACGCGCCAGAGCATCCGCACCCGCACGGGCGGGGCCGTGGACCGGGTGCGTGCCGGCGCGGATGGCGTGGGCGACAAGGTGCGCGAGGGCCTGGGCCGAGCCCGGGACGGCGCGGCCCAGCTGGCGGCGGAGATGAAGAGCCGCCTGCCGCTCGGGGCCGAGGGCGAGGGCGCGGAACCCATGCCGGGCTCGGACCCCGCGGGCAGCTAGTTGGCATCGGGACCGGCCCTGACCGTCATCACCGTCGCGCTCGCCGTCATGGCCGTCACCCAGGTGGCCGCGATCATCGTCCTGTGGCGGTTGGGCCTGCACCTGGCGGCCCGGGTCAAGGACCTGCAGTCCCGCGCGGAGGCCCTGGAGCGGCTGGTCCGGGAGACGGCGGACCGCGTGGGCGCCACCGCCGATGACATCGGGCGCACGGCCCGCAGCGTCGGGCAGGCCGCCGGGGCCGTCGGCCGGGTGCTGCAGGGGGCCGGCGTCGGCGCCTTTTTGGTGCGGCGCCTCCTTGGCGGCGCCTCCCCCGTGGCCGTGGCCGCCGGCGAGGCTGCCGGGGCCGCCGCTGGGGCTGCCCGCATGGCGGCGGTCAAGGCTGGGCTTGAACTGGCCGCCTTGGTCGCCCGGGCCGTTGCGGCGCGGCGCGGACCCGTTGCGGACGCGGGGGCCGCAGGCAACCCCGCGGCCGGAGGGCGTGCCCGCCGGGCTGGCGGCGAAACCGCCACACGCAGGCCAAGACGCCACGTGGCGCGGAGCTTGGCGGAAGCCGAGACGGCGGCCGCCACGGAGCCAAGCGACAAGTGAGATGTCCGAGGGGCGGCGCGCAGGCGCCGCCCCTGCATTGCCGAACCCACTCCCCAAAAGGGGAGTGATTCCAGCCATGGCCGACGTCCATTACCCCGGTGGCACCGGCGCCGCAGCCGGCTACCTGGCCGAGCCCAGGGGCGACGGCCCCGCCGCCGGCGTCATCGTCATCCAGGAGTGGTGGGGCCTCGACGAGCACATCCGCGAGGTGACGCGCCGCTTCGCCAGCGAGGGCTTCGTGGCGCTTGCGCCCGACCTCTACCACGGCCAGGTGGCCGACCAGCCCGAGGCGGCGATGGCCCTTTCCCGTGGCCTCGCCGTGGAGGCCGGCACGTCCGACGTCCTGGCCGCCATCGCCTACCTGAAGAGCCTTCCCCGCGTCCAGCCCAAGAAGGTCGGCGTCATCGGCTTCTGCATGGGCGGCGGCTACACCCTGGAGGCCGCCATCCGCTCAGAGGATGTCGCTGCCGCCGCACCGTTTTACGGCGGGCGCACAGGCCAGCTGATCGACCAGGTCGGCCGCATCCAGGCACCCCTGCTGGCCGTGTTCGGCGCTGAGGACCAGAGCATCCCGCTGGAGGTCGTGGACCGGTTCCGCGCGGCCCTGCACGCAGCCGGCAAGCGCGCCGATGTGCGGCTCTACCCAGGCGCCGGCCACGCGTTCCTAAACGACCAGCGGCCGAGCTACCGCGCCGAGCAGGCGGCCGATGCCTGGGCGGCTGCCGTTGCCCTATTCAAGGAGTGTCTGATTTGATCTACCGCCGCATGGGCCTCACCGGCCTCAGGGTCAGCGAGATCGCGCTCGGCTCCTGGCTCACGTACGGCGGCGCCGTCGGGGAGGACGCCGCGGCCGCCTGCGTGCGCACCGCCCTGGAGCAGGGCATCAACTACTTCGACTCCGCCAACGCCTACGCCCGTGGCGCCGCCGAGGAATCCCTGGCCCGCGCCCTCCACGGCGTGCCCCGCGCCGACTACGTCCTGGCCACCAAGGCCTACTGGCCGCAGTCGGATAAGCCCAACGACCGCGGCCTCTCGCGCAAGCACCTCTTCGACCAGGTCGGCAAGAGCCTGCGCCGCCTCAAGACCGACTTCGTGGACATCTTCTACTGCCACCGCTATGACACCGAGACGCGCCTGGAGGAGACCCTGCGCGCCCTGGACGACCTGGTGACGCAGGGCAAGGTCCTCTACTACGGCATCAGCGAGTGGTCGGCGGCCCAGATCGCCGACGGCGTGCACACGGCCCGGGCCCTCAACCTCGACCCCATCGGCGTGGACCAGCCCGAGTACAGCCTGCTGGAGCGCAAGATCGAGCCGGAGATCCTGCCCATCTGTGCCCGCGAGGGCCTGGGCATCGCCGTCTTCTCGCCCCTGGCCCAGGGCCTGCTGACGGGCAAGTACCGCGCGGGCGCATCCGCCCCCGAGGGCAGCCGCGGCGCCGACCCCCAGGCCGGCCGGAGCATGCAGGGGCTGCTGCGGAGCGAGCACCTGATGCGGCGGGTGGAGGCCCTGGGCGTCGTGGCCCGCGAGGCGGGCCTGCCGCTGCCGAGGCTGGCGCTGGCCTGGATTCTGCGCCGCCCGGAGATCACGTGCGCCATTGTGGGAGCCAGCCGGCCGGAGCAGGTCGTGGAGAACGCCGCGGCCTCGGGCGTCCGGCTGGACGAGGCCACGCTGAAGGCCATCGACGCGGCCCTGGCGTAGTGACGGGCGCCGCCTGCGCGGCGCCCGCTCGTCCCGCTCACATGCTGGATGCCGGGGCGCGGCTCGCTGCCCGCCGCTTGAGCACCCGGCGCGTGTAGGTGTACGCCGCGACGGCCAGGATGGCCAGGAGGATCAGCGTCCAGGGCGCCTGCGGCAGGGGCAGGTCCGTCGGCGTCAGGGCGGCGCCGAGCCCCAGGACGCCGAATAGGACGACGGTCGCCACGGGGATGATCCGCCCGCCGGGCGCGCGGTACGTGCGGGGCAGGTTCGCCTCCCGCCGGCGCAGGCCGAGCAGCGCCAGGGCCGCGATCACGTACATGGCCGACTCCAGGGTGGCGCCGGCGTTGATGAGGATCAGGTACCGGTGTGTCGCGAAGACGAGGATGGTCAGCACCGCGGATGTGCCGGCCAGCAGGTAGAGGGCGCGCGCCGGCACGAAGCGGGGGCTGAGCTTGCCCAGGGACGCGGGCAGATACCCCGTCCGCCCAAGCGCGTAGACCAGGCGCGAGGCCGCCGCGAACCCGCCGTTGAACGTCGTGCCCGCCGTCACCACCGTCACCACCAGCATGACCCAGAAGCCCGTGGCGCCCAGGGCCGCGTGGCCCACCGTCAGCTGCGGGGCAAGGCCGGACGCCGAAACGCCGGGCAGGCGCGCCGCCACCAGGGCGAACAGGCCGAAGCCGACGGCCAGGAGCAGCAGCGACAGGCCGAGTCCCGTCGGCATGCGCTTCGGATC
>DATLTP010000299.1:0-20918 GCA_035533535.1 Bacillota bacterium
CGGCAGGGCAGCAAGGTCGCCCGACGTGATGCCCGGGGTGTCGGCCGTCAAAATCCGCTTCGCCACGTCGCGGAACCCTGCCCGGAAGTGGTTGGCGGATTTGACGACCACCAGGCCGTAGCGCGCCACGTCGATTCCGTGAAGCAGGAGGACCTCCGCGTCGAGGACCTGATGCCGCCAATGGCAATGCGCAAGGCTACTTCTCCTCCATATGGTCGCCGGCGCGCTGGTACCAGTCGCCGCCCAGGGCGGACACCAGCCGCTCAGTCATCCCCGGAAACAGCCCCTGCAGGGCCAGGAGCGGGCGCAGGGGCCGCGGCGAGACCAGGACCTCCGGCAGGTCCTGCCGGATCGCCCGCACGACGGCGCGGGCCACCTCCTCGGGGCCGGAGGAGCCCTGCGCCTTGGGCGTGGCGATGCCTGTCCGCGCCTGCACCCGTTCATACATGCCCACACCATGGACATAGCCCGGGAGGATGGCCGATGCGCTCACGCCGCGGCTGCGGCAGGAGGCCCGCAGGGCTGCCGTGAAGTTGGCGAGGCCGGCCTTGGCGGCGCAGTATGTCTCGATGCCAGGCAGCCCGAAACGACCAGCCAGCGAGCTCATGTTGACGACGTGGCCCCGACCCTGGGCCAGCATCCCGGGCAGCACGAGGCGCGTGAGGACCATGGGCGCGATCAGGTCGACCTCCACCGTGGCGGCGATGGCTGCCGGGTCCAGCCGCTCGTACGCGCCCACCTCGATCGTCCCCGCGTTGTTCACCAGCACGTCCACGGTCTTCGCCGCATCCACCAGGCGCTGAAGGGCCCCGGGGTCGGTCACGTCCGTGGCGACGGCCAGGACGTCCGCGCCGCCGGCGGACAGCCCCTGGGCCACGGCGTCCAGGTCCGTCTGCGACCGGGCGGCCAGCACCAGGCGCATGCCCTCCGCGGCCAGCGCCCGGGCGATGTAGGTGCCCAGGTTGCGCGACGCGCCCGTGATGATGGCGGTCCTGCCCCTCAGCTCACGCATCTGCTTTCACCTCGGTGTTCGCGTCGAGGGGCCAAACCGGCCGCCGCACGCGCGCGTATGGAAAGGCCCGCAGGTTGCTCGACGTCAGTCCCGGGGTGTCCGCCGTCAGGATTTGTGTGGCCAGGTCGCGGAAGCCGGCCCGAAAGTGGTTTTCGGACTTCACCACCACGAGGTTGCAGCGCCGGACGTCGATGCCATGCAGCAGGAAGGCCTCCGCGTCGAGCACCTGCGTGCGGACGGAGGCCACCAGGACGTCCACGCCGCCGATTTCCAGGCGGGCCATCCGCCCGAGATCCTGCAGCATGCCGCGCCCCATGGGCGTGCTGAGCACAAAGCGCCCGTCCGTCAGGGACTTGACGTAGGCGGTGGCCTCCACCGGCTCGCCGTGGATGGGGTAGGTCTTGCCGCCCAGCCGCACCTGGATGCGGGCCCCCACCCCGGCGACATGCGCTTGGTCGGCAGTCGCGGGGTCGTAAATGTACCCAAGGGCGGTCCGCTCAGCGCCGGCGGCCAGCAGCGCCCGCAGCAGGTGGGTGCCGTCGCCGGGGCCGCCGCCGCCGGGATTGTCGGAGGAGTCGTTGAGGACGACGGGTCCGCCCACCTCGCGCACGGCGCGCAACGCCGCCTGTACGGCCTCGGGGGCGTCGGGGTGAGGCGGGTCGAACTCGGCGCGGCGCGCCCACACGGCGGCCGCGGCCTCTTGCGCTGCCGCCGCCGCCAGGGCCGGATCGCCGTCGGCGATGGCGAGGATGCTGGCCCCCATCTCGGGGATATCGGTGTTGCCGAAACCGTGAAAGAAGGTGACGTCGAGGATCCCGGCCCTCCGCTCGAGCGCCTGGCAGGCTTCGTTCAGCGACTTGACCGGATCAAAGTCGCTGGTGGAGGTGGCGATCAGCACGGGGACGGGCCGTACGACCGTGACGGGCCGGATCTCGCCCCGGACCAGGCGCAGCAGCGCCGCCACGGCCTCCTGCCCGCGCTCAAAGGAGTCTGAGTGGGGGTAGAGCTGATTGCCGAAGAGGAGATCCGCGTGCTTGGCGATCGCGGGCGTGAGGTTGCCATGGAGGTCGAGGGTCGCCGCGATGGGCACCCCGGGCCCGACGGCGGTGCGGACGGCGGCCAGCGTGGCCTCCTCGATGTGGTCGCACCCATCGGCGACCCCGGCGCCGTGCAGCGATAGGCAGACTGCATCCACGTGGCCGGCTGCGCGCAGCGCGTCGGTCAACTCCCGCAGCATGGCCTGGAAGGCGGCCCCGTCGATGATGCCGGAGGGCTCGGCGTCCGCCTCGAACGTCGGCACCACCGCGATCCCGAGATCCTCGGCCGCGGCCAGCATGCCGCCCACGTAGTCGCGGACCCCGCGGTGCGCAGCCAGGATCTCGCCACCGCGCAGGCAGTGGAACGCGGTCAGGGGCGTGGGGTTGCAGAACGTGTTGGTCTCATGGGACAGTCCGCCGACCGCAATGCGCAGCGCCATCTGGGAAGCACTCCTCCCAGAGGCCCTTCGCGTCTACTGCCACAGGATCCTGGCTCAACCGCCGGCGATGGCCCCGACGACCCGGAACGGCTCCGTGCCGGAGGCCACCGCCTCCGGCAGCACCGTGTCTGGAGGCGCCAGCGAGTAGTCCGCTTGGCAGGCGAAGAAGCGGATGAACGCGCGCCGCTTGAGTGTGCCGTAATCGCGGATCGTGCCCCGCAACATCGGGTAGCGCGCCTCCAGGGCGTCCAGAACGGCGCCGATGGTGACGGCGCCGTCCACTTCCACCCCGGCCTCGCCCGCAAGTCCGGCCAACTGGCGCAGATGGTGGGGCAGTGCGACCCGGATCATGCCAGCGTCTGGACCTCGACGGAGAGGACCGCCGGCAGGTCGTGCACCATGCACGACCAGTGGTCGCCGCCATCCGGGGAGCCGTACACCTGGCCGCCGGTCGTCCCGAAGTACACGCCGCAGGGCTCCAGACGGTCCACCGCCATGGCGTCGCGCAGGATGTTCACGTAGCAGTCGCTCTGCGGAAGGCCGTTGGTCAGGGCTTCCCACTCCCCGCCGCCGGTCCGGCTGCGGTAGACGCGCAGCTTGCCCTCGGGCGGGTAGTGGTGCGAGTCGCTGGTGATCGGCACCACGTAGATGGTTTCGGGCTCATGGGCGTGGACGCCGATGGGAAAGCCGAAGTCGGACGGCAGGTTGCCGCTGATCTCGCGCCAGGACTCGCCGGCGTCATCGCTGCGCATGACGTCCCAGTGCTTTTGCATGTAGAGGGTCGACGGCCGGGCCGGGTGCATGTTGATGTTATGGACGCAGTGGCCAACCTCGGCATCGGGGACGGGCATGTAATCGGAGCGCAATCCGCGGTTGGTGGCCTTCCAGGTCGCGCCGCCGTCGTCGGTGCGGAAGACCCCGGCCGCCGAGATCGCGATGAACATGCGCTTGGGATCCGCGGGGTCCTGCAGGATCGAGTGCAGGCCCATGCCGCCCGCTCCCGGCACCCACTGCGACCCGGTGGTGTGCTGGCGCAGCCCGGACAGCTCATGCCAGCTCTGGCCGCCGTCCGTGCTCTTGAAGAGGGCCGCGTCCTCGACGCCCGCATAGACGGTGTCGGGGTCGTGCAGCGACGGCTCGAGGTGCCACACCCGCTTGAACTCCCAGGGGTGCTGCGTGCCGTCGTACCACTGGTGCGTGCCTGGCACCCCGTCGTAGGCGAACTCTTTGCCGACCTGCTCCCAGCTCTTGCCGCCGTCGTCGGAACGCTGGATCACCTGGCCGAACCAGCCGCTGGTCTGCGACGCGTAGAGGCGGTTGGGATTGACGGGCGAGCCCTTCAGGTGGTAGACGTCCCACCCCGGAAAATGAGGCCCGCTGACGTCCCAGGCTTCCCGCTTACCGTCGGCGGACAGGATGAATGCGCCCTTGTGGGTCCCGACCAGCACACGAACCCCGCTCATGCCACCAACCCCCTCAGGTGAAACCATCGTACCTTGCGATCAGTCATCTCGGCCAACCCTTTTAAGCGCATCCGAGATCGGGGGCAGCTCCTGCGGCGGAAAGTCGGACAGCTCCTGGATCTGGCGCACCTCGATCACATCGCCGTCCTGGGCGGGGCACCGTGTGGCCAAGGCGATGGCCTCCTCGCGCGAGGCGACCTGAATGATCCAATAGCGGCCGATGGTCTCCTTGGCTTCGGCAAAGGGGCCATCGGTCACGGTGGGGCGGCCGCCGGTAAACTTCACCCGCGCCCCACTTGACGGCGGGTGCAGCCCGTCCAGCGATAGGAGCGCGCCAGACTTGGCCAGCTCCTCGTTGTACCTCATCATGGCGGCGATCATCTCTGCCGGGGGCAGCGCCGACGGCGCGGCCTCTCCCTGATCCCTGCGGGATCATCAGCATCAGAAATCTCACCGTGAGGTCCCTCCCATCTCAAACGACGGACGAGGGGGCCCAAATCTGACAGGCGCGACTCAACTCCTGCAGCAAATGTTCAGCCCACGAGCGTGGCCTGCGGGACGGGCTGGGCGGGGTCGAGACTGCGCGCGGCGCGCCCGTGCCATCCACCAGGTCCAGCAGGTGCGCGGTCCCCGCCCGCCGTGAGCATCAGATCCGCGTCCGGCCGAACAGGCGCTGCAGAACATCGAGCCCCGCCGTCACCAGGCGCGGCAGCCGGGGGAGGGGATCGCCGAGCCGCCGTGCCACGGCCACATCAAAGGCGTACAGCAGCGTTGCGAAGCCCAACCCATAGGCCGCCACGAACGCGGCCATGGCCAGAAGCGACAGAGTGGGCAGCCACATCCTCGCCAGGGCGATCCAGCCCGCGACCCAGGCCTGCCAGTTGGCGCCGATGTGCAGATCATGGTAGATGCGGGGCAGAACAGCCACGACGCCGTCCAGCACGAGGCCGAGCTGCAGCCGCGTCGCGGCCAGTGGCTGCACGCCGGTGATGGCGAAGGATTCCGCGATGCTGACGAGCACCGTCAGCGCGCCGCCCAGCGCCGCCCAAAGGACCGTCGGCACGGTCCCAAAGCCACGGCGGCGTGCCCAGCCCAGGACGACGGCAAACCCAAAGAGCGAGACGAAGGTGTTCCAGCCCGATAGCGGCCCGAACACAGTCGCCAGCAGCAGGCCGACCACGGCAGCCGTGGCCGCCCCGGCCCGCCGCCCGTGCCGCGCCGTCACCCGGACAACGGGCACGGCCGCCGCGATGTGGAACAAGAGCCCGCCGACGGGCAAAAGGCGCGCCACGATGGAGACCAATGCCGAAAGGGCGGCCAGGAGGCCGCCCTCAGCGATGCCATGCGCCCGTCCGTCCGGGCGCGCGTTCACCCGGCCGCCGGCCGCCTGCCCTTCGCGAAGAGACCGAGCCCCTCCAGTGCCGGCTGCGCCGTCACCTCGGTCAGGCCGACCTCCTGCAGGCGCGTCACGGCGGCCTCCTCGTCCCAGGACAGGTGGCGCGCCGCCACCCGCGCCCAGCCGGCCAGGGACTCCCGCGCGAAGCCGTCGATCCCGTTGGCCTCCGCGTACGAGGCCGCCACGTCGACCGACATGCGCGCATGGGGGTTGCAGACCGCGACCCAGCCGCCCGGCGCCGCCGTGGCCACCATCTGGCGCAGGCCGCGCATGGGGTCGGGCAGAAAGAAGAGCAGGCGGATGGCCACGACCAGGTCAAAGGTCCCGCGCAGCGGGCCAGGCAGCGACTCCAGCGCCGCCACCTCGAAGCGCGCGTTGCCCACACCGTCGCGGATCGCGTTGGCCCGCGCCCGGTGGATCATCGCATCCGAACGGTCCGTGCCGACGACGGCCGTCACGCGCTCGGCCAGCCGCAGCGAAAAGCGCCCCGGCCCGCAACCGGCCTCCAGGCAGCGCCAAAAGCTGGCCGGTTCCAGGAACTCTATGAAGGCCGCTTCAAGATCGGTTCCCCAGCCCGTCTGGGCCATCTGGTCGAAGTGCTCGACCATGCCCGCGTACGGGTCGCCCGGCACCTGTGGGGGGTCCAACTGTTTCGCCATTATTAGAAGAATAGCGTGAGTCGGGCCGCATTGTGCGGGTCTGTCCAAATTCCCGTGACTTGCCTGCGTGCGGCCTCGCCGGCCACGCGGACCCAGAGGTCGCCGTCGCGCGCAAGCAGCCGCATGGCGAAGGCGTCTTCGGCCGACACGTCAGGCAGCTCGACGTGGGCGGGCATGATGGGCGGCGCCCCCCGCAGGTCAGTGGCCTGTACTGCGATTTCCATGGCTGCTCCCTCGTGACGGCGCACGCATGCGCGTGCGCCGCTCAAATCGATGTCCAAGCGGTTGCCCGCGATTTGGGAAACGGCGACCGTGCCGCATCACGCAGACCCATTCCGTCACGCAAGCCTGCCGCCGTCCGTGGCTCCGGCATCCGGGCTCCGGCGCCGTGGCGGTCAATCGGCGGCGGCGCCCAGGCTCTGGGCGACCTTCTCGCCAAGCGACCGGAAGATCCGGCCGGCCTCGCTGTCCTTGGTGAAGACGCCCGTGCCGACGCGGCGGGCGCTGCCGAGCGGCACCTCGGCGAGCAGCGGCACCGCCAGCTCCTTGGCCACGGCGTCGCCGCCGCCGCTCCCGAACGGGCGGTGCGCCGGCCCGCGGTCGCAGGGCAGAAAGCTCATGTTCTCCACCACGCCGAGCAGCGGGTGGTTGGTGGTCTGCGCCATCTGGCCCGCCCGCACGGCCACGCGCGCGGCCAGCGGGTCGGGCGTCGTGACGATCAGCTCGCTGCAGTTGGGCAGCATCTCGTGGACGTCGAGGGCGATGTCGCCCGTGCCGGGCGGCAAATCGAGCACCAGGAAGTCGAGGTCGCCCCATTCCACGTCCGTGAGGAATTGCTGCAGCGCCTTGCCCAGCATGGGCCCGCGCCAGACCACCGGCTTGTTGCCGGGGACGAAGTAGTCCATCGACATGAGGCTCACGCCCTCGGCCAGTGTGGGCAGGATGCGGCGCTCCGGAGTCATCTCGGGCGCCTCGCGGCTGCCGAGCAGGCTCGGGAGCGAAAAGCCGTAGATGTCCGCGTCCAGGGCGCCCACCCGGTAGCCGAGGTCCGACAGGGCGACGGCGAGGTTGGCCGTGATGGTGGACTTGCCGACGCCGCCCTTGCCGCTGGCCACGGCCAGGACGGCGGTGTTTTCCGCGAGGTGCACGAGCGGGCGTCCGCGCTGCGGCTGGGCGGTGGGGACGGTGCCCGCGGCCCGCATCTCGATGATGGCGGCCTTGACGCCGGGCACGCCCTGCACGGCCTGCTGCAGTGCCTTGGGCCACTCCTGCGGAATGGGCTTGCCGCCCAGCTTGTCGAAGAGGTAGACGCGCACGCTGTCGCCATCGACGACCACGTCCTGGACGAGACCTTGGGCGATGGCCCCCTGCTCGGCGCCGGCGAGCTTGGCGCGGCCGAGGGCGCGGATGACCTCACGCTTATCAACGGGCATGGCAGGCACGACCTCCTGTGGCGCGGTTCAGGGAACAGCATAGCCCGGCCGTGGGCGGGGGCGCCAGTCGGGTGGCCCGCAGGGGCGCCCGGCGCGCTGGTGGACTGCTCCTTGCGGCGAAAGGGGAATGGGCACGGATTGTTTCGCTGGTGGACGGTCGGCCTGAGCACGTGCGTGATGGTTGGCATCCCGTGCCCGAGTATTGGGACGTGGGCGACGCCGGCGGTCAGGTCTACTCCCTGCAGGAGCTGTGTCCTGGCGAGGTTCCGCAGGTCCTGACGGTTGCGCAGGCCGAGCCGCTGGTGGAGCTGTGGGGCCTGCACGCCGGGGCCGCACCGGAGGCCGGCCACTGGGCGGAGGATGCCATCCCTACCCTGCGGGTCGGGGCACCGGGTGGCCTGATCGACCACGGTACGGTCGCGACACTCATGGCCGAGATCGCGGATGTGGGTGGATGGGCCCCCGTCATTCGGCCAGGCGCCGGATCTCCTGAAACTGGGCCAGCCGCACGGCGAACGGCACCGTGCTCCGGCTGGACGGGTTGGCGGCCAGGTACTCAGCCACGCCGGGAACCGTGTGCCGGTCCTGGCGGCCCCAGGCCACGTCCGCGGTGCGCGAAAGCCCAGCGTAAGCCCGGTACGCCATCTTGCCGAGCAGGGCCACCACGCCTGGCTGGCAGTTGGCGACCTTCTGCCGCAATGCTTCCGCCCCGGCCAGGAACTCCTCCCAGGCGAGGTCCTGCTCACCGCGGCTCGACCGCGGGACGGCGTTGGTGATGCCAAGGCCCATGGCCAGCAGGTGCTCGTCCTCCGCCGGGTCCAGGCGCCGGGGCGTCAACCCGGACTCATGGAGCAGCCGCCAGAAGTGGTTGCCCGGCCCCGCGAAGTGGTGGCCGGCCGTGGCCGAGGCCCGCCCCGGGTTCAGCCCCACGAAGACCACCCGCAACCCGGGGTGCAGTAGGTCGGGCACGGTCCGGCTCTCCCACGGCACCTCCGCCAAGACGGGCATCTCCCCACAGGTCTGGCTGTTTGCGACCGTTCGTGCCCACTGACAGGCCGGCGTGACGCGGAGGCGGCGAGCCGCCGCCTCCGCACCGACAAAGTTTGGAATCCTGACCTCGGTCGGGAACGGGGATCGGGCAGCGCCAGCCTCATGCAGGCCCCGGCAGGCCAGCGCCCGCGCCTCGGCCTTGGTCACCTGCGGACCCTCAGCCCCGGGGAATGAAGAAGGGGGGCTCCACGCCGACCATGCGCCCGTAAACGAAGAGTTGGCCCTTGTGGTGGATTTCGTGCTCGCGCGCCGAGTGCAGCCAGAGGCTGGCTGGAAGGGTCATGTTCATGATCCCGGCCCGGGGCGTGGCCAGATCCTCATCGCTGATGTTGCGGATGGCGGCCGCGTCGGCCTCGGTGAGCTGGGCCAGGGTCGTCCGGATCGCGGCGAGATCGGCCGGCCGCTGCGGGCGCTCGCCCTGCTGGCCGAAGTTGCCGAGCGCGACCTGGACGAACATGTGGTGCGCGCCGCCCATGTGCCAGAGCAGCTCGCCAAGGGACATGGCCCCAGGCCATGGCTTGAAGTCGACCTGGTCGGCCGGAAGTCGGGACGCCTCCTCGAGGGTCACCGAGCGGTGCCGCATGAACGATGCCGCCAGCTGATCGCCCTGCTTGCCCATCGCGCCCATCCCCTTTCGCTTCGGTGCACAGGTCGAGCGTACCAGTTGCGGGGTCGCATGCATTGGCGACAGCCCACATGATGGCACCCGTTAAGACATGTCTTCACCCTCCACCCTGGCTGCCGGTGAGGATCAGGCTTTCTGGACGGCCGACAAGCTCCTCGTGGACGCGCTGGGTGCGGACGCCCCGGCATGGGTGCACGCCCTGGCGCAGGGCCGCAAGGGATGCGCCCACGCCTGTTGAACCTGCCCCGCAAGGGGGCCGCGACCCGCTTGCCCGTCTCCGTTGAGAGCTCCCGCCGCATCTACGACGCCCTCAAGGCCTGCGACGTCCGCCTGATCTCCGCCCTGCCCGAGACGTGGCTGGTCCACATCCTGCGCCTGGCCGAGGAGGACCCCGGCATGACGCTGGTGCGCCTGGCCAAGGAGGAGGAGGGCGTCGGCATCTCGGCCGGCGCCTCCTTGGCGGGCGTGAACTCGGCCATGCTGATGCAGAACCACGGCCTGCTGGCCGCCGTGAACCCGATCGTGTCGCTGGCCCTGCTGTACAAGATCCCGCTGCTGATGCTGATCAGCTACCGCGGCCACATGGGGGAGCGCGACCCGTGGCAGACGCAGGGGGGCCTCGTGACGGAGCCCCTCCTCCAAGCGCTCAACATCCCCACCTGGACCCTCCGCGCAGACGACGATGTGACGCGTCGCATACGCGACGCGCAAACGCTGGCCCATGCGGCCCTGCATCCGGTGGCCGTGCTGCTCACGCGCGAGCTCATGTGGGAGGAGGCGTAGCGGCATGAAGCGGTCAGACGCGCTCGCCGCCATCTACCCCGCAATCCAAGATGACATTGTGGTGACGATCATGGGGGCCGTGGCGGCGGAGCTCTACTCCCTCGGCCATAAGCCCAACTTCTTTTACCTCGAGCATGCCATGGGGCTGGCCACCTCCATGGGGCTGGGCATCGCCCTCTGCCGCCCGAACCGGCGGGTGGTGGTCCTGGACGGCGACGGCTCGCTGCTGATGAACCTTGGCACCCTGAGCACGATGGCGCGGTATAGGCCCAGAAACCTGCTGCACATCGTCTTCGACAATGAGAGCCTGCTCTCGGTCGGGGGGTTCCCCACGGCCACCTCGACCGGAACGGACCTGGCGGCGGTGGCGAGGGGCTGCGGCGTGCCTGGCGTATCGACGGTATCGACCGTCGATGCCCTCGCCCAAGCGGTGGAGGCCGCGAGTGACCTCACGACGATCGTGGCCAAGGTGGACGCCACCGGTCCCGCGTCCTTCCACATGGACCTCGGGCTGATCGAGAACCGCCTGCAGTTCGCGCGGGCGCTTCGGGAGGGGTAGCAGTCATGGAGCTTCTGTCTCAGCTTGTCGCCGCATTGGAGTCCGGTGCCGTCCGGGTGGTGGACCTGACGACGCCACTGCATCCAGAGACGCCCGTGATCGCCCTGCCGGCGCAGTTTGCGCCCTCGCCGGGCCTGACCCTTGACGTTATCTCCCGCTACGACGAGAAGGGCCCCGCCTGGTACTGGAACACGCTTCATCTGGGCGAGCACACGGGCACGCACTTCGACGCCCCGGTCCACTGGATCACGGGCCGCGACCTGCCGGAGAACACCACCGACACCATCCAGCCGCGCCGCTTCGTGGCGCCGGCCTGCGTGGTCGACGTGACGGCGGAATCGGAGCGCGACCCCGACTACCTGCTGCAGCCGCCGCGGCTGCTGGAGTGGGAGAAGGCCCATGGCCGCATCCCGCCGCGGTCGTGGGTGTTCATGCGGACGGGTTGGGCCCGGCGCACCACGCCGGAAGCGTTCTTCAACGATGGGCACACGCCGGGGATCGGCCGCGAGGGCGCCGAGTTCCTGGCCCGCGAGCGCGACGTGCTGGGCGTGGGCGTGGAGACGGTCGGCACCGACGCGGGCATGGCGGGCACGTTCAACCCGCCGTTCCCCAACCACGCCACGATGCACGGCTCGGGCAAGTACGGCCTGACCAGCCTCGTGAACCTCGAGCGGCTGCCGGCGACGGGCGCCGTGGTCATCGCGGCCCCGTTGAAGATCGTGGACGGTTCAGGCAGCCCGGTGCGGGCCATCGCCTTGGTGGGTGCGTAGGGTGGCCGAGGCCCTGATCGTGGTCGACGTGCAAAGCGACTTCTGCCCCGGCGGCGCCCTGGCCGTGCGCGACGGCGACGCGGTGGTGCCGGTGCTCAATGCCCTGATGGGCCGCTTCCGCCACGTCGCCCTGACCTGCGACTGGCATCCCGCCGGCCACTGCTCCTTCACCACATGGCCGCCGCACTGCATCCAGGGGACGTCCGGTGCCGCGTTCCACCCCGACCTTCACACCGAAGGCGCCACCGTCTTCCGCAAGGGCGCCGACCCCAATGCCGAGGCCTACAGCGGCTTCGCCGGCAAGAGCGACGCCGGCGAGGACCTGGCGTCCTGGCTACGGGCCCGCGGCGTCACGAGGGTCTGGATCGGGGGCCTCGCCACGGACTACTGCGTACGGGCCACGGCCCTGGACGCCATCGACCTCGGCTTGCGCGTCACCATGGTCCCGGAGGCATGCCGGGCCATCGGCGACGGGGAGCGGGCCCTCCGCGAGATCAGCTCCCGCTCAGGCTGACCTTGGCCAGGAACGGCCCGCTATAGAGCGGCGTGGGCTGGAAGCCCTGCACCCTGTCGCTCACCACCCAGATGTTCTGGGCCACGTAGAGCTCGATGTCGGGGGCGTCGGCCGTCAGCTTCTGCTGGATCTGCTTCAGGATGGCGCTGCGGGCATCCGCCGTGGCCGCCGACTCCTGCTGGGTGAACAGGGCGTTGATGCCCGGGTAGCGGGTGAAGGTCAGGCCCTTGGGCGGAGCCTCCGTGCCGACCACCCGGTTGAGCAGGAAGTCGGGATCGGGCGACAGCGTGGTCCCCAGCACCACGGCGGGCGTGGCCGGCAGGGCGCGGTCCTGCGTGAGGGTGCCGCGCTCGAGCGGGTGGGCCTGCAGGTTGATGCCGACCGCCGCCAGGTTGGCGGCCACAAACTGGGCCACGTTGACGCTCAGCGTGTCGTTGTAGGTGTCGAAGAAACCCGTGATGGGCAGCTTCACGCCGGCCTGGGCCAGCAGTTGCTTGGCTTTGGCTGGGTCATACACGTTGAGCGGGCTGACCGAGGCGTCGTAGCCCGACTCCTGCGGGAGCACGAGGCCCTGGTAGCCGGGGGCCGCAAAGCCCCGGAAAACGGTCTTGACCATGCCCGCGTCGTCGATCGCGTAGCGCATCGCCTGGCGGACGAGCGCGTTGTCGAAGGGCTTGACCAGCTCGTTCGGCTCCAGCAGCTGAATGTTGAGCCCGTTCTGGGCCACGACCTTGACGCCCGGCGTGTTCTGGTACTCGCTGGCCGTCACGGGGTCAACGAAGGCCATGTCGAGCGAGCCCGACTTCACGGCCAGGGCGGCCGTGCCGTAGTCCGCGATGACCTTGAAGTCCAGCTCGTCGGCCCAGGGCCTGGGCCCCCAGTAGTCGGGGTTGCGGACCATGATGACGCTCTGACCCGGCGTGAGCGACTTGAGCATGAACGGGCCCGTGCCGATGGGCGTCTTCTCGTACCCGGCCTTGCCGAGCTTGGCCCAGGCCGCCTTTGACATGATCAGGCCCGTGTTCGGCTGCACGTTGACGACGTTCCAGATGAAGCCCTGGAAGGGCGCCGTCAGCTGGATGACTGCCGTGTAGGGATCGGGGCAGTCCACTTTGTCCACGATCCGGGCCTCGGACTGCCAGAACGACTTGTTGGCGGGGTCCTTGTTGAAGTCCCAGGTGAACTGGACGTCGGCGCAGGTGAAGTCGCCGAAGCCGCCCTGCCACTTCACGCCCTTGCGGAGCTGAAAGGTCCAGGTCCTGCCGTCCGGGGAGACGCTGTAGCTTGTCGCGAGGTCTGGCTGGATCTTCAGCGTGCTTGGGTCGTAGGTGAGGAGCGAGTCGTAGATTTGGTCCATGTAGTCCAGGTCCTCGCCAGCGGTGGTGAAGGCCGGCACCTTGGCGTTGCCCGTGGAGATCTCATCGTACGAGAGCACCTTCAGTTGGCCGTTTGCGGCGGTTGGGCCGGCGGTGGCCGCTGGACCCGCGGGAGCCGCCGCGCCGCAGCCGGCGACGGCAAGGGCCATCACCACGAGGCCCAGGGTTCGCAGCCAGCGCATCCAGTTCACGTCCTCTCTGCGGTAACCAGGTTCCGCATGGCGCACCACGCTCCTGCTTGCAGGAGGCAACGTTCAAGGCGGGAATGCTCGGCCCATGCCATACCGCGTCGCCATCGGCGGAATCGCCCACGAGACCAACACATTCTGCAACCCGACCCGGCTTCGGGACTTCACGGACCTGCGGGGAGAGGCCATGCTCCAGGCCCATCGCGGCGTGCGCACGTACATCGGCGGCATGCTGGACGCAGCCGCGCGCCTTGGGATCGAGCCGGTTCCCACCTTTGAAGGCGTGGCGGGAACATCCGGAACCATTGAGGGCGCGGCGATGGCCGCGCTCACGGAACGCCTCGTGGCCGGCATCCGGTCGGCCGGACCCCTGGACGGGTTGTGCCTCGCCCTGCACGGGGCAGCCGTGGCCGAAGGCTGCGACGACGTGGAGACCGCGGTTCTGCGCGCCGTGCGGGCGGCCGTCGGCGACAGGATGCCGATCACCGGCACCCTGGACCTCCACGGCAACCTCCAGCCGGAGATGCTGCCGCTGGCCACGGCCCTGTTCGGCGTGCAGCGGTACCCGCACGTGGACTCGTATGAGCGCGGCGTCGAGGCGATGGAGTGCTTGGACGCCTGCCTGCGCGGACGCCTGCACCCGGTGATGGCCCTGCAGCAGCTGCCCCTGCTCATCCCACCGACCACCAGCGACCTGGAGCCGGTGCTGGGCGTGAACGAGTTCTGCCAGTCGCTGGAGCGCCGGCCTGGCGTGCTCGACGTCACGTTCTTCCACGGCTTCCCGCACACGGACATCCCGCGCATGGGCGTGTCCGTCCTCGCGGTGGCGGACGGCGATCCGGGCCTGGCGGCGGAGGTCGCGCGCGAGGCCGCGGAGCTGATCTGGCGGCGCCGCGCGGAGTTCGACGTCCAGCACCCAGGCGCGGAGGGCGCGCTGGCCCTGGCCCGCGCCAGGGTGGCGGAGGTCGGCGGGCCGGTGGTGATGAACGACACCTCGGACAATCCCGGCGGGGGCGGACCCGGGGACGCAACCCACCTACTTCGGGCCGTCCTGGCCGCGGCGCCGCCGCGGACAGCATTTGGGTACCTCCACGACCCCGAGACGGCGGCGCAGGCCCACCGGGCCGGTGTTGGCGCTGAGATCGCCGTCCGGCTTGGCGGCAAGACGTACCCCCTGCACGGGGAACCCATCGCCGCGACAGCGTACGTGAAAGCGCTCACGGACGGCCGCTTCGTGCTCAGCACGCCGATGGGCAGGGGGTCGCGCGTCGACCTCGGGCCCATGGCCCGCCTGCAGGTGAGCGGAGTTGATGTGGTGGTGGCCTCGGGCCGCGACCAGGTGCTCGACCCCGAGGGCTTCCTGCTGAACGGCATCGACGTGACGCAGTGCGACTTGGTCGTGGTCAAGAGCAACCACCACTTCCGCGCGGGCTTTTCCCACCTGGCCAAGGCCATCGTGACGGCCGACACCCCAGGGTGGACCTCCCTCAACCTGCGGTCGTTCCCCTACCGGCGGCTGCAGCGGCCCATCGCGCCACTCGACAGCAGGGAATCCCCGTTCGCGGATGGAATTGCCAAGGCCACTTAGGAGGGCTCGCCCGTGCTCCACTGGATCGCGTTTATCGTCATCGGCCTCGTCGTCGGCTTCATCTTCGGCAGCCAGCCCCGCGCCAACCGGACCATGGCGGTGATCCTCGGCCTCGTCGGCGGCTTGGTGGGCGGCGCGATTCTCCGCAGCTCAGCGGGCGCGACGGGCCGGTATGGCAGCATCGTCCTCTCCATCGTCCTCGCGGCCGTGCTCGCGCTTCTGGGCCGCGGCATCGGGGCCCGCAGCCGGTAGCACAACTGATGCTGGGTGCGACGCCCCCCGCCGGTTGGGCGCAGGGGGGCGTCGCGGCGTGGA
This sequence comes from Bacillota bacterium, assembly GCA_035533535.1. GTDB lineage: Bacteria > Bacillota > Sulfobacillia > RBS10-35 > JAJYVM01 > JAJYVM01. Next base: position 15,209 of record DATLTP010000299.1, read on the forward strand.
GTGGGGTCGAGGGCCTGGAGGTCAGCCTTGACGAGGCCCTGCGCCTGGCCGCCCTCAGCAAGGGACAGTGGGAGATCCGGCTGGTGATGGACTTTCCTGCGCTGGATCGACGCCTGCGGAGCGGAGTGGTGCGGAAGCCCTGAGCGCGCATGCGGAAACTCGAAAGGCTTGCGACGACTGGGTTCGGCGACGTTGGGGATCAGTAGGCTGAACCGCTGGACGATAGGCGAACATGAGTTCCCATTCTGTGGTATCCTGGAAGTGTCATGAGCCATCTCTCCTCAGACACATTCGTCTGCGAGCTCCGCTTGGACGTCAATCGCCATGACGCTCGCGAGTTCGCCATCCGCCTGGACGCTGCCCGTCAGGTCTTCAGCGCCGCACTCCAGGAGGCTCTGCGCCGTCTTGGCCCCATGCGTGACAGCCGCCTTTGTCAGCAGGCCCGTTCCAGCCGCGGTAAGCGCAGCGGTACGCCGTGCTGGGCGACGCCGAATACAGGCGGGCGTTGGAGAAGGCCATAAGGTAGACGATTCGCCCATGCCCGCCGCCGCGGCAGGCGGACCTGGTGGAGTCGGCGGACGGGAAGGTCCGGCGGCGAATTCATGCTGACGGGGAGGTCACGACACCGATGCTGCGCCTGCGAAGCCGGCTCTACGTGGAGCCGGGCGAAATCGAGCTGCTGGCCGAGGTTGCCAGTCGGGAGGGACGGCGGCTTCAGCACGCCGGCGGCTCCAGTCTACCGCGGGGTCTGATGCTGGAGCAGTTGAGCGCGGAGCTCGCCGAACTGCTCGTCGATCCACATCCGCCGCTTTACGCCATCGGGCCCGCGAGCCACCGCCAGGCGCGGATGGTGGCGAGGCGGCTCGCGGAAGGTGCCAGGGAACGGGCAGCGGCGTACGGGGGCGACGCCGCCCGCGGGAGCCTGATCGTCATCGCCGCCGGCCGAGGTCCGCGGGCAGCGGTTGCGCATTGCAGGCGCCACGGGCCTCAGTGCTTTGATGACGGGCAGGAGCGGGCGAGCAGGACTTGATCGGCCCGGCGGGATCCGCGGAACGGCCGCCGGTGCGGCGGCCGCGCCCGGTGGATGGTGCCGGCCAGGATCTGCCGCTGGTGAGCTACAGGTGGCGGGCAGAGCCCGAGAAAGGTGCCGGCCAAGGCCGTCGCGATCGAGAACGTCACTTGAAGTTTCGAATGCGCTCCTGACCTCAAGCCCTGGCGGAGTCGGCCCTGTGGCGGCAGGCTGCCGGTTATCTGCGCAACCGGCGCCACGTGCTGGACGACTGAGCTCGGCAGGCTCACCAAGGCCCATGACGAAGCCACCTCCAGATTCCACCTGGAGGTGAGGGCCCATGCCGCTGCAATCCGCCATCGACTACGTTCGTGACCACGCCCCCCTGTTCCAGGAGCTGAGCGACCGCATCTGGGAGAGCCCCGAGCTCGGGCTGCATGAGACCAAGAGCAGCGCCGTCCTGGCCGACGCCCTGGAGGCCGACGGCTTCCACGTGGCGCGTGGCCTGGGCGGGATGCCCACCGCCTTCACAGCCACGTACGGCGAGGGTAAGCCAGTCATCGCCCTGCTGGGCGAGTTCGACGCCCTGCCCAGCCTGAGCCAGGCCCGCGGCGTAGCTGAGCCGCGAGCCCTCGTTCCCAGCGGACCCGGCCACGGTTGCGGCCACAACCTGCTGGGAACGGCGGCGGCCGCGGCGGCCATGGCCGTCAAGCGGGCCATCGAGCGGGGCGAGGTTCGGGGCACGGTGCGCTTTTACGGCTGCCCGGCCGAGGAGACGCTGGTCGGCAAGGTGTTCATGGTCAAGGCCGGCCTGTTCAACGACGTCGACTGCGCCCTGACCTGGCATCCAGCGTCGATGAACGGCGTCTCCAACGGCAGCTCGCTGGCCATGAACTCCGCGAAGTTCACGTTCCACGGCATCTCCTCCCACGCGGCCGCCGCCCCCGACCGCGGCCGCAGCGCCCTGGACGCCGTCGAGCTCATGAACGTGGGTGTGAACTTCCTGCGCGAGCACGTGCCGGCGACGACTCGCATCCACTACGTCATCACGGACGGCGGCCTCGGCCCCAACGTCGTGCCCAACCGCGCGGAGGTCTGGTATTACGTGCGCGCCCCCAAGCGCGGGGACGTCGAGGAGATCTACGCCCGGGTCCTCAACATCGCCAAGGGCGCCTGCCTGATGACCGACACGACCCACGACGTGCGCCTGCTGTGCGGCTGCTACGACACCCTGCCCAACCGCGCGCTGGGCGACCGCCTGCACGAGAACCTGACGGCGATCGGCGCCCCGCGCTTCACAGACGAGGAGCGCCAGCTCGCGCGCCAACTGCAGGCCACCGTGGGCGAGGGCGCCGTGGCCAAGGCCGTGGCCCAGCTCAAGAAGCGGGGCGCCGAGATCACGGCCACCGACCTGTTCGAAGGGATCGCCCCACAGTCGGGGTTCGGCGAGCCGGGCGGGGGCTCGACGGACGTGGGCGATGTCTCGTACGTGGTGCCGACGGCGCAGGTTCGCTGCGTCACGGCGCCCATCGCCACCCCTGGCCACTCCTGGCAGAACGTGGTCGCGGTTGGCAGCAGCATCGGCCAGAAGGGCATGGGCTTCGCGGCCCAGACCATGGCGGCGACGTGCTGCGACCTGATGCGCGAGCCCGAGTTGGTGGCCAGGGCCCATGCCGAGTTCAGGGAGGCGACGGCGGCAGCGCCGTACCTGTCGCCGGTGCGGGATGTGGCGGAGCCGCCGTTGAACGGGTAGGGGGGCGCGAAGGCGTAAAATGGCGGCAAAGAGGGTGCCTGCGACGACCGATCGGACGTATCTGGTCATCTTCGAGCCCGAGTCGGATGGCGGCTATCACGCGTTTTGTCCGACGCTCAAGGGCTGCCACAGCCAGGGTGACACGCTGGACGAAGCCATTGCCAACATCCGTGAGGCCATCGACCTCTATCTTGAAAGCCTGCGCGCCCGAAACGAGGCGATACCGCCCGAGGAGATCTTGATTAAGCCGCTGACCGTACGCGCCTGAGATGGCGTCGTTCAGGGCTGCGGATCTCATCCAGGCCGCTCTCCGCCTGGGCTTTGTCTTGGATCGCAAAAAGGGCAGCCACGCCGTCTACGTGCGAGGCAACGAGCGTGTGTTGGTCATCCCGGTGCATGGGGCGCGAACCATAAAGCCCAAGACCCTGGCCGGTATCCTGAGCGACCTCGGTATCAACATAGATGAGCTTCGCAAGCTGCTTTGACTTGTGCCGCGACGCATATGCGTCGCGGCTCATTCGGTTCCGAGGGCGGCGCACGTCTGATGGGCGACGTCCAATGAGCCGCCTGGGCGGAGTTGAGCTTCCAGCAGCCGAAGGTCGCGCTGCCGGTCACCGATGCCCTCGAGGATGGTCCGGCTGAACTCAGCCACGTCGGCGAGGATGCGCTCGTACCGGTGTAGGCGAGCGCGGTCCGGTCAACGGTTGCCGCACCATAGCCTTGGTAGAAGAGGGCTTCCGTGGCGGGGATCTCCCCCCGCAAGCCGAGGCCCCCGCCGATGCCCATGAGGTCGCGCGCCTTCGGCGCCAGCAGCGGCGCGTCCCAATCGACGATGGCGAGGCTTCCGTCGCGCCCGACGAGGACATTGCCCGGGTGCAGGTCGGCGTGGCAGATCACCAGCGGCAGCGGACGCCGCCGCAGCACCTCGGCCAGGTCGTCCGCCCGCGCGAGCATCCCTTCGCTGTCGGCCACATGGCTCTCCGTCGGCCCCCACGTGGCCGGACCGCATCACGGTTCGTTGCCCCGTAATCCTCATTCCGCAGCATGCCCGCGGGCGGCTGAGCGGCGTGGATGGCGCGCAGGGCTTTGCCGAACGGCAGCCACTGGCCGTGGCTCAATGCCTCGGCGTAGGCCTCCCGGCCCGCGAAGAACGGGTGCAGGACGCTGGCCTCGCCGTGGGTCGGGCCGGCCAGCGGCGCCACCACCTCGCGGATGCCAAGCCCGTGAAGGTGGGTGGGCAGGGCCAACGCAACCGGGTCGAAGTTCCCCTTGCGCACCTTGAGGAAATACGCCTGGCCGTCGACGGTGTCGAGGTGGTAGGCGGAGGCCTGGGCGTCCAGGCCGAGCGTGAGCCGTGTGGAGCGCCGGACGTTCAGGCCAAAGGTGTCCATCGGCACCATTCCTTTCGGCGCGTAGGGCAGGCCCCTCCCAGCGAAATGGAGAACCCCCTCCGCCGAGGTGAGCGCCGGTGCCGTCACAGATCGCCATCGACTACGTCCGTGAGAAGGCCCCCCTGTTCAAGGAGCTCAGCGACCGCATCTGGGAGAGCCCCGAGCTGGGCCTGCACGAGGTCAAGAGCAGCGCCGTCTTGGCCGACGCCCTGGAGGCCGATGGCTTCCACGTTCAGCGCGGTCTGGGCGGGATGCCCACAGCCTTCACCGCCACTTACGGCGAGGGCAAGCCCGTCATCGGCCTACTCGGCGAGTTCGACGCGCTGCCCAGCCTCAGCCAGGCCCGCGGGACCCCGCAACACACGCCCTTGGTCCCAGGCGGCCCGGGCCATGGCTGCGGCCACAACCTGCTGGGGACCGCGGCGGCCGCCGCCGCCATGGCGGTCAAGCGGGCCATCGAGCGCGGCGAGGTCCGCGGCACGGTTCGCTTCTACGGCTGCCCGGCCGAGGAGACCCTGGTCGGCAAGGTCTTCATGGTCAAGGCCGGCCTCTTCAGTGACGTGGATTGCGCGCTGACCTGGCACCCCGGCTCCACCAATGGCGTTTGGGCCAGCAGCTCGCTTGCCATGAACTCCGCCAAGTTCACCTTCCACGGGATCTCATCGCACGCGGCCGGCGACCCGGAGAACGGTCGCAGCGCCCTGGACGCCGTTGAGCTGATGAACGTGGGCGTCAACTTCCTCCGCGAGCACGTGCCGGCGACGACCCGCATCCATTACGTCATCACCGACGGGGGCCTCGGTCCAAACGTCGTGCCCAACCGCGCCGAGGTCTGGTACTACGTGCGCGCGCCCAAGCGGGGGGACGTCGAGGACATCTACGCGCGCGTGCTCAACATCGCCAAGGGCGCCTGCCAGATGACCGACACGACCCACGACGTGCGGCTGCTCTGCGGTTGCTACGACACGCTGGCCAACCGGGCGCTGGGCGACCGCATGCACGCCAACATGACCGCGATCGGCGCGCCCCGGTTCACGGACGACGAGCGCAAGCTCGCCCGCCAGCTGCAGGGGACGGTGGGCGAGACAGCCGTGGCCAAGGCCATCGAGCAGATGCGCAAGCACGGGATCGATGTCGCTTCTCGCGCCGAGCTCTACGAGGGCGTCGCGCCCCAGTGGGGCTATGGCGAGGTGGGCGGCGGCTCCACGGACGTGGGCGACGTCTCCTATGTGGTCCCCACGGCCCAGGTGAACACGGTGACAGCGCCCATCGCGACCCCCGGCCACTCCTGGCAGAACGTGGTCGCCGTCGGCAGCAGCATCGGCCAGAAGGGCATGCTCTTCGCCGCCCAGACGATGGCCACGACCTGCTGCGACCTGATGCGCGAGCCCGAGCTGGTGGCCAAGGCCAAGGCCGAGTTCAAGGAGGCCACGGCCAACTCGCCGTATGTCTCGCCGGTCCGCGACGTGGCGGAGCCGCCGCTGAACGGCTGAGATGTGTCGGAGGCCGCGCATGGCGCGGCCTCCTGCTCGTTCCTGGATTGAGGGGCGGCGGGCG
>DATLTP010000300.1:0-5140 GCA_035533535.1 Bacillota bacterium
AAGAGTCCCCTCTTGCGCCCGCCACGTTTTGGACGGCCCTTGTGCCCCAAAGCCTCTCGGCTGCGGTTCGGTGTCCACCCCGACTTTCGCGGTTCGCTCCTGGTTACGCGGCGCATGAACCCCCCAGGATACCCACGCATAGCCTACCGGCGCCTTCCCACCGCATCTGGGGCGGGACCTCGGGAGGCAGCGCGATCGGGGGTGTCGCGATGATCCGTGCGCACGGACGCCGGCTGCGGATCTGGAGACGCTCGGGGGGCCAGTGGGTACCCGTCGGGCTCTCGGCGGTGGGCGTGGTGGTGGGCTGGCGCTTGCTGGCCGGAACCTACGCCCTGTTCCAGCACGCCTATCTGGGCAGTTACTGGATGGTGCCCGGGACGCAGATCCATTCCGCCTACTGGGGATCCGTCCGCTTCGCCTTCGGCCAGACCGTCTTGGTGGCGGTCGGCGTCGGCGTACTCGCCTCGCTGGCCGTCGTGGAGGTGGGCCGCGCCGTCCGGCGATGACAGCGGGGCGATGGCCGTGACCGGGCGCGTGGCCTCCCGCTGCGGACGGCGCTGGACGCGTACGGGCTGGCGCCAAGCCGGGGCCGCGCCGCCGTATCTCGCCATGGTCCCAGGCAGCGCGCCCGGCCTCGGGCAGCCAGACCGCGGCGGTTAGGTACGGCCTGGCTGCGTCCGCCTCAGGGGCGGCTCGGCCGCTGCGGGCGGTCCTGACCCCCCGAGTCGCGCCGCTCCAAGCGGTCGAGGATCTCCAGCAGGCGTGCCCGGTTGTGCAGCGGATAGAGGGAGGCCGGCTCCTCCCGCCGGAACGACTCGCGGGAGGGATAGTCCTCCAGGGTGGTCCCGCGCTGCCGACCATACTCCTTGACCAGCCCCTGGATGTTGGTGAGGGTGTAGCCCTCCTCCAACAGCCGCTTGACCAGTTGGAGCAGGTGGACCTGGTCGCGGGAATAGAGCCGCTGGTTGCCCGCGGTGCGCGTCGGGCTCATTAGGTTCTTCTTCTCGTAGTAGCGCACCTGGCGAGCGGACAGGCCTGTCAACTCGACCACCCGACCGATTGTGTAGACCGGCATATCGTCCCTTACCTCGAAGGGCACGCTGTCCATGCGCCTCCCGTCGGGACTCTTGGGCCCATTGTATGACCATCTGGCCCTGGGAGAGCAAGTTCGTGTCAACTTTCTGCCCCAAGATGCCCGCCAGGTGTCAAGATACCTGACATTGCGTTGACTCTAGGGGACTGATGGCCGTAGACTGGCCGCGATCACTCGGCCGCTCGGTCCAGACCCGCGGGCCGGAGGGCTGAAGGGGGCGGTTTCCATCGCTGGCGGCGCCGATCGCGTCTTACGGCTGATTCGGGACAAGGGTATCCAGTTCGTTGACTTGAAACTGGTCGATCTCCCCGGAATGTGGCAGCACATCTCCCGCCCCGTCAGTGCCTTTGACGAGGACTCCTTCGTCTCCGGGCTCGGCTTTGACGGCTCCAGCATCCGCGGCTTCCAGAAGATCAACGAGAGCGACATGCTGCTGATGCCTGACCCGGACACGGCCTTTGTCGATCCCGCGGTCAAGGCCCCCACCCTCAGCCTGATCTGCGACGTCGCCGACCCGATGACGCAGAAGCCCTACGACCGCGATCCGCGCGGGGTGGCCCGCAAGGCGGAGGCCTACCTCCAACAGTCCGCGGTGGCCGACCAGGCGTTCTTCGGGCCGGAGATCGAGTTCTTTCTCTTCAGCGACCTGCGCTTCGGCAACAGTGTCCACGAGAGCTTCTACGCCATCGACTCACCCGAGGGCATCTGGAACTCCGGCCGGGTCGAGGCCGGCGGCAACCTCGGCTACAAGATCCGCCACAAGGAAGGCTACTTCCCCGTGCCGCCCAGCGACACGCTGATGGACGTCCGCAATGAGATCGTGCTGAAGCTCATGGAGGCGGGCATCCCGATCGAGATCCACCACCATGAGGTCGCGACAGCCGGGCAGTGCGAGATCGACATGCACTTCGGCACCCTGTTGCAAATGGCCGACAGCTGCATGAAGTACAAGCACATCATCCGCAATGTGGCCAAGGGCTTCGGCCTGACCGCGGTGTTCATGCCCAAGCCCATGTACGGCGACAACGGCTCCGGCATGCATGTGCACCAGAGCCTGTGGAAGGACGGCCGGCCCCTCTTCCACGATGGCGCCAAGTACGCCGGGCTCTCCGACATGGCCCGCCACTACGTCGGCGGCCTGATCGCGCATGCGCCGGCCCTGCTGGCGTTCTGCGCGCCGAGCACCAACAGCTACAAGCGCCTGGTGCCCGGCTTCGAGGCCCCCGTCAACCTCGTGTACAGCCAGCGGAATCGTTCGGCCTGCGTGCGGATCCCCATGTACTCCGACAACCCCAAGGCCAAGCGGATCGAATTCCGCTGCCCCGACCCCGCCGCGAATCCCTACCTGGCCTTCGCCGCGCTGCTCATGGCGGGTTTGGACGGCATCCGGCGGGGCATCGAGCCGCCGGCACCGGTCGACGCGGACCTCTATGAGATGCCCAAGGCCGAGCTGGCCAAGATCAAGAAGGTGCCGGGGTCGTTGGCCGAGGCCCTCCACGCCCTGGAGCGCGACCAGGAGTTCCTGTTGGAGGGCGGGGTCTTCACCACGGGCCTCGTGGAGACCTACCTGGAGTACAAGACCACCCGCGAGGTGCAGCCGGTCAACATGCGGCCCCACCCGTACGAGTTCCACCTGTATGCCGACATCTGATGCGCACGTCCGGCAGAGAGGGCCGCACCACTGTCGGTGCGGCCCTCTCTGCGCCAGCGCCGCCCCACCCCACCGTCGGTGCGGCCCTCTCTGCGCCAGCGCCGCCCCACCCCACCGTCGGTGCGGCCCTCGCTGCGTCAGCGCCGCCCCACCCCGCTGGCGGTGCGGCCCTCGCTGCGCCAGCGCCGCCCCACCCCGCTGGCGGTGCGGCCCTCGCTGCGTCAGCGCCGCCCCACCCCGCCGGCGGTGCGGCCCTCGCTGCGTCAGCGCCGCCCCATCCCACCGTCGGTGCGGCCTCGCTGCGCCAGCGCCGCCCCATCCCACCGTCGGTGCGGCCTCGCTGCGCCAGCGCCGCCCAAGCCGGCGGCGCACGCCCCTGCGCAGCCGGCGCCCGCGTGCGTCCGACGGCGGAACGAGCAGCAAACCAGGGGCAGACAACCAAAATCCAGCCAATTCCGCCTAAGGTACATTATGTCATAAATACCTGAATATGCTACACTGTCGGCGCGAGGTGATCCAGGCTTGGATCGCAGCTTCGCCCGACATTGGCTCCCTCCTGTCGCGGCGGTTCTGGTGGTGGCCGCACTGACGGCACCTGCGGCGGCAGCTGCGCCCGCTGGCGCCGCAGGTGCCGTCCTGGCCACCTTCCTCCAAAACCTGACCCGGTGGTTTGAATACCTGGCCTCGCTGGTCGCCGTGGCCACGGTGGCCTACGGCGGCTTGCGCCATGCGGCGGCCCACTCCGCACGCGCGCAGGCGGACGCCTGGCGGATCGTGCTGGGCGGCATCGGTGGGCTCGTGATTGCCCTGCTGGCCCCCACGATCGTGGCCATCGTCACCGGGCTCATTCCGACCTGATGGGGGTGGGCCCGTGAACCCGGTGCAAGGGGTGGGCGGGCTCGTCGCGGCGGGGCTCGCAACCGTCGTCGTCGGCCTGCGCGGGCCGATCTTGGGCGTCCTCGGGGCTACCCTGTTGGCCCCGTTCCAGCTCGGCCCCGCAGTCGCCGCCGGCTGGACCTTGACGCGGGACGTGGCCATGGGGCTCCTCCTGGTGGCCCTCCTCTACGGGGTCCTGCGCAGCCAACTGGCCCCGCTGGTCGGGTTGGACGCCACGCAACCCTGGCACTTGCTGCCGCGGCTGGCGCTGGCGGTCGTTGGGGTCGCCACCAGCCTCCCCCTGGTCCGTGGTCTGCTGAGCGCCAACAACGCGCTCTGCGCGACCTTGGTGCACGCGGCGCCACCCGGATCAGGGGGGCTGGCCCCAATGGCCGGGGGCGTGCTCGTCCTTTCGGTGCTGCCTGAAGCCCTCAATCCCGCGCTGGCTGTGGGCGCCCTACTGGCGCTGTTGGGCGCAGCGGCGCTGGCCTGCTTTTACATCGTCCGCGCGGCCGAGATCGTGCTACTGACCCTCCTGCTGCCTATCGCCGCCGCACTCTGGGTCGTGCCGGCGGCCGCTGGGGTTTGGCGGGCGCTGATGGCCGAGCTCCTGGTCAGCATCTTCGTGCAGTCGGTCCAGGTGGTGGTTCTGCTGGTGTTCGCCACGGGGATGGGCCTGCAGCGAGCCACCGGCGGCACCTCGTGGCTGTGGTCCATCGCCGCCCTCCTGCTGCTCTTCCGCTGCCGGCGGCTGCTCGCTGCGGCCGTCCGGGCCTTGGCGCAACTGGGACCGGAACCGGGGCAACTCCTGGCCGCCGCCACGCCGGTTCTGGGTGTCGCGGCGCGTCAGGCGCAGCGTTTCCGGGCCAGCGTGGCCCGCGTGCGCGAGACGGGCGGCATGTGAGGGGGGGCGACCGGCGTGGCGACCATTTTCGGCGAGACCGCGCGAGGCCTGAGACTCTTGCCCGCGTTGACGGCTGGCCAGGCGCTGGGGCTGTTGGGGACGGCGGGTGCGGCGTGGGCCGCGTGGGCTGCCCCCGATCCTGGGGTGGTTCGCCTGGGCCTCTGCGCGACCACCACGGTCCTGGGGCTCGCCTACACCGTTGGGCGGTGGCCGTTGCACGCCGAAGGCGAGCGGTTGGCGGTCTGGCTGCCGCGCCTGGTGCGCTATCTCCTGCGGCCCCGGGTGCGCGCCGGGGCGGCGGTGCCGGGCTGGGAGGGCCTACAGGACCTCCGCGGGGATCGCTTCCGCCACGACCAGGGATGGGCCTGCGTCCTGGAATGCACCGGCACGGACCTGGGGCTTGGTGGTCCGGAGGTGGCGACAGCGGCCCAGGTGGCCTACCGGGAGGTCCTGCACGCCCTGGCTCGACCCCTGCAGGTGGTGGGGGTCTCGCGCTGGCTGCGGGCGGACGATCGCCCGGCCGTCTGGGACCCGGCGGCCGCGCCGCCGGGGCTCATCTCCCTGGCGCAGACCTACGCGACGCATTGGGACTGCCTCGTCGCGGAGCGTCGCGCCG
>DATLTP010000301.1:0-18331 GCA_035533535.1 Bacillota bacterium
TGTTCGGACCCGGGCGCAAAGTTCAGCGCCCGCTGCTCCCGCACCAACTCCAGCACGTCGTCATTCGTTTTAAGGTCATCCGCCCGCCAGCCCGCCATCGACAGCAGGTCCCACTGGTCCCGCAGCCCGCTGGTGTGCGCCAGCATCTGGCGCACCGTCACCGAGGCTGGCAGTTCGGGCAGCCAGCGCCGCGCGTCCGCCTCCAGGTCGATCCCCAGCAGGCAGACGCACCATGCCGTGAACTGCTTGCTGACCGATGCCACGTGAAAGACCGAATCGGGCTGAATCCGCACCCCGTACTCCAGATTCGCCATGCCATACCCGCGGGAAAACGCCAGATCCCCGCCCGCCACCACGCCGACGGCGCACCCAGGCGTTTCCTGTCCGTCCCACTCCCGGAATATCTCATCCACGGCTTCGACCTCCCAGCCTTCTGCTATAATTCGGGCGTCTGCCTGCTGCGAGCCTGCCGACGGGCAGGCTCGCGCCGTGTCATGTTACAGATCGGGGGGATGGGCATGGCGATCCGTCGCCAAAAGATCACCATCGTCGGGGCCGGCATGACGGGCTCGACCACGGCGCACTGGTGCGCGAGCAAGGAACTGGGCGACATCGTCCTCGTGGACGTCGTCGACGGGCTCCCCCAGGGCAAGGCCCTGGACCTCTTGGAGGCCGGCCCCATCGAGGGCTTCGACAGCCGGATCTTCGGCACCCTGGACTATAACGACAGCAAGGGCTCCGACGTGGTGGTCGTCACCTCGGGCATCGCCCGCAAGCCCGGCATGAGCCGCGCCGACCTGCTCGGCACCAACGCCAAGATCGTGCGCGACGTGGTGCAAAAGGCCATGACCGCCTCGCCGGACGCCGTGCTCGTGGTCCTCACCAATCCCCTGGACATCATGGCCTACGTGGCCCTCAAGGCCTCCGGCCTGCCCAAGCAGCGCGTCGTCGGCCAGGCCGGCATCCTGGACGCCACCCGCTTCCGCAGCTTCATCGCCGAGGCCGCGCACGTCTCGGTCGAGGACGTCCACGCCCTGGTCATGGGCGGCCACGGCGACCAGATGGTGCCCCTGGTGCGGTACGCGCACATCGGCGGCATCCCGCTCAGCCACTTCCTGTCCGAGGCCAAGATCGCCGAGATCGTGCAGCGCACCCGCGTGGGCGGCGGCGAGATCGTCAACCTGCTGAAGACCAGCGCCTACTACGCCCCTGGCGCCGCCATCACGGAGATGGTCGAGGCCATCCTGCGCGACAAGCGGCGGGTGGCGGCCTGCTCGGCCTACCTGGAGGGCGAGTACGGCCAAAAGGGCATTTTCAGCGGCGTGCCGGTGGTCCTCGGCGGCGGCGGCATCGAGGAGGTCATCGACCTGGACCTCAACGCGCAGGAGAAGGCCGCCTTCCAGAGCTCGGCCGACGAGGTGCGGGCGCAGATGGCGGAGTTGCCGGCCGAGCTGCAGTAGCAGCCGGCCTCCGGGGGAAAGGAATCGGGGGCGGGCCCGTGAATCCATGTAGGTCCGCCCCCTATGGCACGGGTTAAGAGAAGAGGGGTTCCCCGTGGCACTCACCGAGCATCAGGTCGCCGAGCTGCGCCGGAAGGCGCTGGCCCTGCACCGCGACAACCACGGCAAGATCGAAGTGGTGAGCAAGGTTCCCGTCCGCGGCGCCGAGGACCTCTCCCTGGCCTACACGCCCGGCGTCGCCCAGCCCTGCCTGGAGATCGCCCGCGACCCCGCCCTCGCCTATGAATACACCGCCAAATCCAATCTGGTGGCCGTGGTGACGGACGGCACGGCTGTCCTCGGCCTCGGCGACATCGGCCCGGCCGCCGCCATGCCCGTCATGGAGGGCAAGTGCGTGCTCTTCAAGACGTTCGCCGGCGTGGACGCCGTGCCGCTCTGCCTGGCGACCAAGGACGTCGACCGCATCGTCGGCACCGTGGCCGCCCTGGAGCCGGGGTTCGGCGGCATCAACCTTGAGGACATCTCCGCCCCCCGCTGCTTCGAGATCGAGGCCCGCCTGCGCCGCGAGACCCACATTCCGGTCTTCCACGACGACCAGCACGGCACGGCCATCGTCACGGCCGCCGCCCTGATCAACGCGCTGAAGATCGTGAAGAAGGGCTTTGGCGACGTCAAGGTCGTCATCAACGGCGCCGGCGCCGCGGGGGTCGCCGTCAGCAAGCTCCTGCTCCAGTTGGGCGTGACCCAGATCGTGCTCTGCGACACGAAGGGCGCGATCTACCCCGACCGGCGGGAGAACATGAACCCATACAAGTTGGAGATCGCGGAGATGACGAACCCGGGCCGCGAATCCGGCGATTTGGCCGCGGTCATGCGCGGCGCGGACGTATTCATCGGCCTCTCGGTCGGCGGGGCGCTCACCCAGGCGATGGTGAAGGGCATGGCGCGCGGGTCGGTGATCATGGCCATGGCCAACCCCGAGCCGGAGATCCACCCGGCCGAGGCCGCGGCCGCGGGCGCGGAGGTGATCTGCACGGGGCGGATGGACTATCCGAACCAGATCAACAACGTCCAGGCCTTTCCCGGCGTCTTCCGCGGGGCCCTGGACGCGCGGGCCAGCGAGATCAACGACGCTATGAAGATGGCCGCCGCCCACGCGATCGCCGGGCTGGTGCCGGACGAGGCCCTGAGCCCAGACATGGTGATGCCGGACACCTCGGATCTGCGCGTGGCCCCGGTCGTGGCGGCCGCGGTGGCGCAGGCGGCGGCCGAGAGCGGGGTCGCGGGCCGGATCGTGGACCCGGTGGGCGAGGCGGAGAGGACGCGGTTCCTGGTGGCGGAGGTCGCGCGGCACGCTGTGCGCTGACGGCGGTCATTCGTGAGGGCGGACGCGTACGCGCCCGCCCACCAACATCGCGCGACGAGTTTGGGGGTTGAGTGTTGAAACTATACGAGTACATGGCCAAGGGCGTGCTCGCCGAGGCCGGGGTGCCGATCCCGCGCGGGCGGCTCTGCCGGACCCCGGAGGAGGCCGGCGCCGCCTGCCGCGATCTCGGGCCCGTGGCCGTCAAGGCCCAGGTGCTGGTCGGCGGGCGCGGGAAGGCTGGCGGCATCAAGGTGGCCGACACGCCCGAGGAGGCGGAGGCCGCCGCGCGCCAGATCCTCGGCATGAACCTGAAGGGCTACACCGTCGACACGGTCTACTGCGAGAGCAAGCTCTCGATCACCCAGGAGATCTACCTCTCGCTGACCTTCGACCCGGGCAGCAAGCGCCCGCTCCTGATCGCTTCGGCCTCCGGCGGCATCGCCATCGAGGAGGTCCCCGAGAAGGCGATCATCAAGCGCGGCATCCCCGTGGCCTGGGGCCTGCAGCCCTACATGGCCTACCAGGTGGCGCGCCGGCTCGGCCTCGGCGGCGTGCTCGCGCGCGAGTTCAGCGACCTCGCCTGCAAGCTGTATAAGGCCTTCGTCCGGCTCGACGCCGAATTGGTGGAGATCAATCCCCTGGCCGTGGTGGACGGGCACATCATCGCCGCCGACTCGCGCCTGAACGTCGATGACGACGCCATGGCGCGGCACGGCGATCTGCCGACGACCTCGGAGGCGACGCCGCTGGAGAGCAAGGTGCGGGCCCTGGGCCTGGCCTTCGTCCAGCTCGATGGCGACATCGCCGTGATGGCCAACGGCGCCGGCATCACGATGGCGACCCTGGACGTGCTGCAGCACTATGGCGGCAAGCCCATGAACTTCCTGGACGCCGGCGGCGGCAGCTCGGCCGGGCCGACGGCCGAGGCCCTGGCCATTTTGTTCAACACACACCCCAAGGCCGTGCTGGTCAATATCTTCGGCGGCATCACCCGCTGCGACGAGGTGGCCAAGGCCATCGTCCAGGTGCGGCGGGAGCAGGCCGCGGCGAAGGATGCGCCCCTGGTGGTGCGGCTGGTGGGGACCAACGAGACTGAGGGGCACCGGATCCTGCGCGAGGCCGGCGTCGATGCCTTCCGCTCGATGCAGCAGGCGGCCGAGCGGGTCGTGGCCCTGGCGGGCGAGGGGGTCGGCGCGGTATGAGCGTGCTGGTGGACGAGAAGACCCGGGTGGTCGTGACCGGCGCCACGGGGCGGCAGGGCAGCTTCCACCTGGCGCAGATGCTGGAGTTTGGGACGCGGGTGGTCGCGGGCGTCACGCCGGGCCGGCAGGGGCAGGAGGTCTCCGGCGTGCCCGTCTATGACACCGTCGAGGCGGCCGTGGAGAAGCACGGGGCCAACGCGGCCGTCGTGTTCGTCCCCGGGGGCCTGGCCAAGGACTCGGCCATGGAATGCATCGATGCGGGCGTGCCGCTGGTGGTCGTCATCTCCGAGCACGTGCCGCTGCACGATGCGATGGTCGTGAACGCATTCGCGGCCGAGCGCGGCACCACGATCGTCGGGCCCAACACCTACGGCCTGTGCTCGCCGTCGGCGCGCTGCAAGATCGGCATCCCGCCGAACTCGATCTTTCAAGCGGGGCCCGTGGGCGTCGTCGCCCGCTCGGGCACGCTTTCGTATGAGCTCGTCGCCTCGCTGACGGAGGCCGGGCTCGGCCAGACCAGCGTGGTGGGCATGGGCGGCGACCGCGTCGCCGGCGTCAACTTCATTGACATGCTCAAGCGTTTCGAGCGGGACCCCGAGACCGGGGTCGTCGTCCTGATCGGGGAGATCGGCGGCACGGCCGAGGAGGAGGCCGCCGAGTACATCAAGGGCATGAGCAAGCCCGTGGTCGCGTACCTGGCCGGCAAGAGCGCGCCTCCCGGGAAGCGCATGGGCCACGCGGGCGCCATCATCGAGCGCGGTCGCGGCACCTTTGAGAGCAAGGTGGCCGCGCTGGAGGCCGGCGGCGCCAAGGTGGCGCAGCTGCCGTGGGAAGTGGCGCCGCTCGTCAAGGCGGCGTTCACCCAGTAGGCGCCTGGCTGGGCCCACCAAAGCTAGCACCAACGGGCGATTGGTGGGCCGGCCGCCCTTGACTTATACTGAACCGGTGCAGGCTCGATGGGTGGAGGCGCCGTTTGGCAAGGTTGAAGCTTGGCAGCAAGCGGTGGCAGATCGGCGTCGCGGTGATCGGCGTGCTCGCCGCCATCGGCGTGCTCACGGCCATGAGCCTTGGCCCCAGCACGACCACCTACTACTATACGGTCGATGAGTTCGCTGCCCTCGGTCCCAAGGCCGCGGGGCAGTTCGTCCAGGTCAACGGCATGCTGCAGCCCGGCTTCCAGTGGTCACCGGACCAGCTCCAGCTGAAGTTCACCCTGGCGGGGCAAAGTGGCGGCCACGTGGTCAACGTTGTCTACAACGGGCCCGAGCCGAACCCGTTTGAGCCCGGCGTGACCAGCGTGGTGGTTGCGGGCCGGCTCGGAGCGGATGGCGTCTTTTCCGCCACCCAGCTGATGGTCAAGTGTCCGAGCCGTTACTCGGCCGCCCAGTCCACGAGCTGACCAGCCCCCCAACAAGGAGTGGCAGGGAGACTTGCGGCGCGCGCATGTGCCCTTGGCGGCGCTCCTGCTTGGCTGCGCTGCCCTCGGGATGGCGGTGATCGCGGCCCCTGCCGGCGTGCAGGCGGCTGCCGCCACCTCATCCGCAGCGACCTCATCCGCATCCGCCATGCCATTCGCCGGCCCGGCTCTGGACAGCGAGCAGCTGGCCATCACCTACGCCAGCGGCGTCCTGCAGATCTACGACGTCCTGCAGGTCGCCAATCCCCAGTCGCAGGCCCTGCAGCAGATCCAGCTGCCGCTGGTGGCCGGCGCCCAAAACGTGCAGGTGCAGTCCGGAGGGCAGGCGGCCGGCGCGAAGGTCGTGGGCGATGCGCTGGTGCTGCCGCTGAGCCTGGCCCCGCAGGGCCATACGACGATCGCCATCTCGTATCGCGTCCCGGCGCCGCGGCTGCCCGCGAAGTTCGTGCGCACCATCGACTTTCCCACGGCGCAGTTCGCCATGGTCATGCGGGCCGACCAGCTGGCGCTGCAGACCAACTCCCTCGCGGCCATGGGTGTAGCGACGGTGAACGGCCTGGCGGTGCGGCAGTATGGCGCGGCCGCCATTCCGCCCGACACGCTGCTGGCGTTCACGGCCGAGCCCGCCCCGGGCTGGCTGCAGCAGGCGGCCAGCAGTTTCACCCCGACCATCTGGCTGATCATTGCCTCGGTGGCGCTTGGCGCCCTGCTGGTGGTCGGCCTGCGGCGTGACGGCGCGCTGGCGGCCGGCCATGCGGCGGATGCCAGCGTATCGCCGCCGGCGGGTGGCCGCGCGTGAGTGGCCAGCTGCCCGCCCCCGAGCAGCCCGCGGAGCTTGCGGCCGGCCTCCGGCTGCAGCTGGCGGGCGTCCGCGTTCGCCTGGGCAAGAGCCTGGCCCTTGGCGGCGTCGATCTCGAGGTGGCCGCCGGGGAGACCGTGGCCCTGTTCGGCCCGAACGGCGCCGGCAAGACCACTCTGCTGCGGGTGGCGGCGGGGGTGTTGGCGCCGCAGGCCGGGAGCGTGCGCTGGCCGACCGCTGGCGGCGGCGACCCCAGGGCGGCCATCGGGTACGTCGGCCACCGCACCTTCTTCAGCGACGCCCTGTCGGCCCATGAGAACCTGGTCTTCTTCGGGCGGATGTATGGGCTCGAGGCAGCCGCGGCTGCCTCGCGGGTCCGCGAACTGCTGCGCGCCGAAGGCCTGATCCTGTTCGCGGATGATCCAGTGGGCGGCTTCTCCCGGGGCATGCAGCAGCGCCTGGCCATCTGCCGTGCCCTGATGCACCAGCCGGGCCTCCTCCTGCTGGACGAACCCTGGAGCGGGCTGGACGCCGATGCCGGCACGCGGCTGAGCGACCGGCTGCGGGCGCACCGCGCGGCGGGCGGCTCAGCCCTGCTCTGCAGCCATGACTTCGAGGGCGCCCTGGCCGTCGCCGACCGCTATGTGCTGCTGGCGGGCGGCCGCGTGCGCGAGGTGGGGGCGGCGGCCCCGTTCCGCGGGCGCGCGCAGGCCTTTGCCGAGCGTTACCGCGAGGTCGTGCGCGCCGGCACTCGAGTAACTGTTCCGGTGGTCACGCCGCAGAAGTCAACGCCCATGGCCGTTTCCGGCCGCGCGGGCCCGAGCTGGGGCCGGGCGTGCCTGACCGTGACCGGGCGCGACCTGCTCCTGGAGCTGCGCGGACGCGAGAACCTGGCCGCCATGGGCGTCTTCGGCCTGCTGGTGGCGGTGACGTTTGGCTTCGCTTTTGACCCGGTCGGCCAGGACCTCCGCCCGATCTTCGCGGGTGTGCTGCTGGTGGCGCTCCTGTTCGCGGGGCTGCTGGGCATGGGCCGGTCCTTCGCCCGCGAACTGACCAACGACGCCCTCTCGGGGATGGCGGCCGCTCCCTGCGCCCCCAGCGCCATCTTCTATGGCAAGTGCCTCGCCAACGCCGCCTTCCTGGTGGCGGCCGAGGTCGTGCTGGTGCCCATCTTCTTCATGCTGCTGCTGGTGCCGTTCCCGGCCCACCCGGCGGCCTTCCTCGGCGCCCTGGCCCTGGCCAGCCTGGGTCTGGTGGCTGTGGCCACGCTCACCGCCGCGATCGCGGCCCACACGCGCGCGGGCGAGGTGCTCCAGCCCCTGCTGGCCCTGCCGCTGCTCTCGCCCGTCCTGATCGGGGCCGTGCGCATGGCGGGTGGCACGGTGGCCGGCGCCGGGCTGGCCGCGGCCCGGGTGGCCTCCGGCGCCCCCTGGGTGGGGCTGCTCGCCGCGTTCGACCTGGCCTTTTTGGCCCTTCCCGCCCTGCTCTTCGACTTCGTGCTGGAGGTCTCGGCATGACGCTTCTGCGCTGGTCCGCGCGGCTGCCCGGCGCCGTCGTCTATGGGGCGCTGCTGGTCGGTCTCTTCTTCGCCTTCATCTACGCGCCGCCGGAGGCCTACATGGGCCAGGTCTACCGCATCATGTACTTCCACATCAGCTCGGCCTGGACGTGCCTGGTGGCCTTCACGGTCGTCTTCGTCTCCAGCCTGCTCTACCTGCTGGGCAAGGGCGACCACTGGGACCTGCTGGCCCACTGCGCCGGCGAGGTCGGGCTCCTTTTCACCACCATCACGCTGCTGTCGGGCTCCATCTGGGGCCGGGCCGTCTGGCTGGTCTGGTGGACGTGGGAGCCGCTTCTGACCGCAACCCTGATCCTCTGGTTCCTGTACGCCGGCTACCTGCTGATCCGCAGCGCGGCCCAGGGCGACCCTGCCCGCATGCGGCTGTCCGCCGTCTGGGCCGTGCTGAGCTATGTCGATGTGCCGATCATCGTCCTGGCCGTGGCCATGATGCGCGGCCTGCACCCGCAGACGATCGAGGGCTTCAACATCAACCTCGATCCGCGCATGACGCTCAGCCTGTTCATCAACTACGCCGCGGTCATGCTGCTGGCCCTTTACCTGCTCGGCCGCCGCGTCCAGCTCGCGAAGACGGCCGAGACCGTGGCCGCCCTGAAGGAGCGCTTCCGCTTCTGATCCCGATGGCTGCACGGGTTTCTGCCGTGCAGCGCGACTTCGAGGAGGTGCCGTCGCCGTGGCCTACCTCTTCGCCGCCTATGCGGTGATCTGGACCGCCCTGTTCCTTTACATCACGGGACTCCGCGGCCGCCAGGAACGCCTGGCGCGTGAGGTCGAGCGCCTGCGCGAGGCCATGGGCCAGGAGCCGGGCCCCGAGAGCTGAAGCGCCCTTGGGCCAGGTGGCCCATCAGGATGGGCCGCGTGGCCGTGGAGCCTCCCCCTTGACGGGCTGTAGCCTGCTAAGCAAGGGAGGTAGCGGGGTGCTTCGCAGCTTGGCGCGGCTCTGGGTCGGAGTCCTGCTCCTGGCTGTCGCGCTCGCCCCGGCGGCCGATGGCGCCGCGGGGCATTCGGCTGTCGTGGAACTCGGCGATCTTATGCTCATCCTCGTCGCCGGCGCCCTGGTCGGCTACGCCCTGCGCCGGACGTTCGGCCGGGCGCCGGTTGACCCGCTTCCCGGCCGGCGCGGGCTCCTGCTCCTGGTGGTCCTGATGGTCCTGGCGGCGCCGCTGCTGCCGCTGACCTTTGCCCAGCAGGTCATCATGCTGGGGGCCGGCGGCCTGGTGGGCCTGGTGGCCGCGCACCCGCGCCCGGGCGGGCGCCCCCGTCCGGATCCCTCCGCGTGCCACTAAGTAAATGAACTTACGTCACTGTCGAACGCAGAAAGGCCCGCACGATGAACGTTAGACGCATCGAGATGTCGAATTGGGGCGGCCAGATGGCCGCCCTTGCCGGTCCCCAGCCGAGCCTCGCGGTGCGCAAGGTAAGGGCCGACCCTGATGGCCGGCCCCTCCGTCACAGTATTCAGCGCACCTCGGCGCCCAGGGGCGCCAGCTCGAGGACGGCCTCCGCCAGCCGTTGCCGCATCCACTCCGCATCCCCTGGCGGCAGGACCGCGCTGGCCTTGCGCACGGCGTCCAGGGCCGCCTGGCTGACCTGACCCTGCCAGATCCGGGTCGCCGCGGCCGTGCGGCCGGGCTCGCGGGCGGCCAGGCTGGCCGTGGCCGCCTCCAGCATGGCGTCAAAGGCACCGCCCAGCGGGGCGGGCAGCGCCAGGTCCGTGGTGCGCTCGGCCTCGGCTTCGCGCAGGGGCGGGATCAGGCGCTCCTCGGCCTCCTGGTCGGCCGCGGCCCGGCGCACTGACCGCACGGTTTCCCAGGCCCGCGGGTCGATGGTCGCGCCGAGCTCCTCCTCGCGGAGCAGGGCCTGCTCCACGGCCTCCGCCGCCCAGTCGACGACCGCCGAGGTGGCGTCCGCCGTCCACAGGCACTGCCAGCGGGTTCCGACCGTCCGGTGCGCGCGCTCGACCAGCTCGCCGCTCAGCCGGACCCGGCAGGCCAGGAGCCCGTCGGCGGCGCGCAGCGCCTCCAGAATGTCGGCGTATGCTGCCGGCGCGTCGTGAAAGTCGTTCTGCTCAGGGTCGACCTGCACCGTGACGCCGGGGGCCGCCACCACGTGCGCCGCGTGCGGGACGAACGCGGTCCGGGGGAGGAAGGCCCAGCCCAGCATCTCGGCGGGGTGGGTGGTGAGCGAGGCGTCCTCGGCCAGCAGCCGGACGAGGTCCAGCTGGCTGATCACGCCGACGACGGCGCCCCAGAGCAGGACCGGGACGCGCTTGATGCGGTGCCGGGCCAGCACGCTGGCCACCCGCTCCACCGAGTCGTACGGCCGCACGCTGACGACCTGGCGCGTCATGGCCGTGCGCACGCGCAGCTGGCCCACGGTGTCCAGGTAGTCGGTCGTGGTGGACCAGAGGATGCGGGAACCCACAGGGTGGACCGCGGCCGACACCGGCACCTCGCGTTCGATGCAGCGGACGATGTCGCCCTCCGTGATGATGCCAACCAGCCGGCCGGCGTCCACGACCGGCAGGCAGCCGATGCGGCGGTCGGCCATGATGGCGGCCGCTTCGCCCAGCGTGGCGTCGGGACCCGTGGACAGGACCTCCCGGGTCATGATCTCTCGCGCTTCCATGGGGCCGCCCCCTTTTCGCACCGCGGCGGCAGGCTTGCCGCCCAGATCATCTTCATCCTGGTGGGCAAGCCCGTGTATGGCCGAGGGGGCGCACCTGCGGGGCCGGCCGGCCCGCGGCGGGCGGTCCGGTTGCGGACCGGAACGGTCCGACTGGGGACCAAGCAGTGGATTGCGGGGTTGAGCAATGGCCCGGGGGCCCTCGGGTCGGGGGCCGGTTCCGGCGTTCCGATGGTCCCTCAGCCGCCGGCCACAAGCAGCCGCACGGCGTCCGCCACGGATCCCGCGTCGCTTGCCGCCACGACGCGCCGGGCGGCCGCCAGGGCCTCGGGCGTGGCATCCGCCGGTGCCGCCGAATCCCCGGCCCAGCGCAGCAGGTCGAGGTCGTTGTGGTCGTCCCCGAGGGCCAGGACCTCCGATGGCTGGGCCAGGCGGGCGACGGCCGTCGACTTGGCCGCGGCGGCGGATTGGACCTCGACCAGGCCTCCCCGGTTGCGGGTTGCGCGCAGCCCGGCCGGCATGGCCGCCGTGAAGCGCACGTAGGCGTCCGCCTCTGCGAAGAAGAGGAGCTTGTGGGCGGATCGGCCCCTGGCGAACCCCTCCACGGGACCCTCGCCGTCGGGCGGCGAGCGGAAGGCCCCGTCGGCCCGCGGCGCGAGCAGGCGATCCGTCCACCAGTGGTCCATCGCCTCAATCGAGAGCACGGCCCCCGGCACCGTCGCCCGAGCGCAGCCGATGGCCGCCAGCAGCGTATCGCCAGGGATCGGCGCCTCCCAGCACGCCGCCCAAGCCCGCACGTCCCAGATCACGGCACCGTTATAGGCGACGACCGGCTCGGTCAGGCCGATCTCCTCCCAGAGCGCGCGGATCGCCCGCGGCGGCCGCCCGGTGCAGAGCACGAAGGCAATGCCCCTGGCCCGCAGGGCCGCGATCGCCGCGCGGTTGGGCTCTGGAACCCGCCGGGCCGAATCGAGCAGGGTGCCGTCCACATCGCAGGCGACCAGTTTGATCACGGGCGAGGGCTTCGGGGGTGCCACGGCCGTTCCCTGGCAGGCGCACCCTGCCGACGTGGCATAATGCAGGCAGAATGGCACGAGTCTGCAGCGAATGCGGCGTGACGGTGGATGCGGGCGACCGCTTTTGTGGACGGTGCGGCCGTCCCCTGGCGGCGCAGGTTCTGGCCGGCCCATCCGGCCGTGGCCGTTGGTCCAGCCTGTGGGTGGCGCTGCCGATCGTGGCCGTGCTCGCGGCGATGGTCCTGACCAACCCGTCCCGCCAGACCTACGCGAACTGGCTCGCCGCCCGCGTGGTCACCAGCGACCGGCCAAACGCCCGGGCCATCGCCCCAGGGTCGCTGGCCGGCGTGATCGCCAACGCCACCATCGCCCAGAACGACCTGATCTTCACCGTCTTCGACACGAGCGCGCGCGGCCTGCGCGTCGATGTGCTGGGCATCTTTGGCCGCTTCGTCCCGCTCGGTGCCGGTCCGGCCGGTTGACGCCCCGCGTACCCTGGTCTCGGGTCGCGGGCGAGGAGGCTCTTGCTGGATGCTCTGTCCGGGCTGCGGCGAGCCAGTCATTGAGGGGGACCACTTCTGCCGCCGCTGCGGGCGGCCCCTGCTCGAGCCCGCCGCTGAGCCCCGGCGCCGGCCGCCCTGGCTGGCGGGCTCCTCGGTGGCGCTGCTGCTGATCGCCCTCGTGCTGTTCTTTTCCGCCACCAACCCCTCGCCCGCGGCCTACGCCATGTGGCTCGCGGGCCGGATGGCGCCAGCGGCCAGCACCTTGCCCGACGGGTTCGCCCTGGCCGTCGCTCGTGCCACCGAGGCCGACAGCTACGGGGTCTGCACCATCTTCCGGACCGAGACGGGTTCCGGCCAAGTCACCGTCCTGGGCGTGCTCGGGCAGTTCCTGCCGCTGGGCCAGGGGCCGGCGGCGGTGCCCGCCAACGCGCCCGGGCCGGGCAGCCGCCCGCGGCGGGGGCGGCAACGTAGCGGCGGCGTGCAGATCTAGATCATTGGCCGGCCCCTCCCGCGGCATACTTTCCGGCGGGAGGGTCCGCCGGTGCCGCGCCCCAGCCGCCGCCGCTTCTTGCTCTGGACCATCGGTGGCCTGTGGGCCGTGCTCGTCGCCGGCTACGCGGGCCTGGCCTCGATGTTCCTCAGCCCGCGTGCTTCGGCCGCCGAGCCGCTGCAGGACGTGGGGCCCGTAACCCAGTTCACGGCCGGTTCGCCGCCGCAGCTCGTCACCTACACCGGGGGTGGCGTGGAGGACGGCGTCTACATCGCGGCCCTGCCCTCCGGGCTGGTCGCCCTCGACTTCCACTGCACGCACCTGCAGTGCCCCATCCAGTGGGCCGGCAGTTCCTTCGCCTGCCCCTGCCACGGGTCCACGTTCTCAGAGAGCGGTAGCGTGCTGGGCGGCCCGGCGCCGCGGCCGCTGCACCGGCACCGCCTCGTCGTTTCCGGCGGCCGCGTCCAGATTGGCGGCATCATCTCATGAGC
The DNA here is from genome assembly GCA_035533535.1 of Bacillota bacterium. Lineage (GTDB taxonomy): Bacteria > Bacillota > Sulfobacillia > RBS10-35 > JAJYVM01 > JAJYVM01. Next base: position 12,949 of record DATLTP010000301.1, read on the forward strand.
GAAGACCGGAACGGCCGCTCCGGCGGGCGCACGACCACCGCGCCGCCTGAGGGCGATAACGGAGCCAACGACGGCGCCGCCAAGGCAACCAGGGTCAAAAGCAGCCAAAATGGCCGAGACGGCCAAAGCCGCCAAGCCGGCGAAAACGGCCAAAGCCGCCAGAATGGCCAAGACAGCCAAAGCCCTCAAGCCGGCCAAAACGGCCAAAGCCGCCAGAACGGCCATGGCGGCGCGGACTCCGCCAGCCGTGAGGCCACGGGCAACGGCCGCCATCCCGCCGTCATCACCCCGGAGCGACCCGCGCCCGGCCCCGACCGCGATGGCGGCATGCGGCCCGCGCACCCCCTGGACCCTCAGCCGCAGCTTCCGCCGGAGCCGGCGCCGGAGCCGGAGCCCGCCCCCGCGGTGCCCTACCTGGTCTCCCGCCTCGGCCTGGGCGACGATGTCCGCGAGCTCCTCTACCACCCGGTGCCGCGGCGCACGCACCCGCTGGACTACCTGGGGTTCATCACGCTCTTTCTCTTCGCCAGCCAGATCATCACGGGCATACTCCTGGCCACGGCCTACCAGCCGACCGTGGCCGGCGCCTATGGCAGCGTCCGCGCCATCATGGCCTCGCCAGGTGGTTCCCTGGTCCGTGGCCTGCACGCCTGGGGCGCCGACGCCCTGATCGTGGTGGCCGCCATGCACCTGCTGCGCGTCTTCTACATCGGCGCCTACAAGCCGCCGCGCGAGTTCACCTGGGTGACCGGCGCCCTGCTGCTGGCCGTCACCATCGGCTTCGCCTTCTCCGGCTACCTGCTGCCCTGGGACCAGCAGGCGTACTGGGCCACGATGGTTGGCACGGCCATGGCCTCCTACGCCCCAGCCCTCGGCCAGGGCATCCTCGAGCTCCTGCGGGGCGGCACCAACATCACCGGCGCCACCCTGACCCGGTTCTACGCCCTGCACGTCCTCGTGCTGCCGGCGCTGCTGCTGCTGATCTTCTCCGGCCACTTCGCTCTGGTGCTCACGCACGGCCTCACCGACGTGGAGACGCGACTGCCCAAGGGCTACCGCGCCGCCCACAAAAAGGGCGCCACCAGCGACTTCCCCAAGGGCGACTACCGCCCGTTCTGGCCCTACACCCTGGCCCAGATGACGGTTGGCATCGCCCTCGCCGCCGCCGCCCTGCTGCTCCTTGCCGCCACAGCCCACCTCAAGCTGCTGCCGGCGGCCGACCCCCTGAACCGCGCCCACTACCAGCCCGTCCCGGCCTGGTACTTCTACGGCATCTATCAGCTTCTGAAATACATGCCGGGGCGTCTGGACGCCGTCGCCATGATCGGGCTGCCGCTGGTGGCCGCCGTCGTCCTTGTCGGCCTGCCGTTCTTCGACAGGAACCCGGCCCGCGCCGCCCGCAGGCGCCCGTACGCCATGGGCACCGGCTCGCTCCTTCTGGTGGCCGTGGTGCTGCTGACCTACCTGGGGTGGCGGGGGAGTAAGCTCCCCGCCGCCAACGCCGCCACCATCGTCGCCGCCCCCACCTACGCCGCCAACATCCAGCCGATCTTCTCGGCCAGCTGCACGGGCTGCCACGGCGCCGCGGCCCCGAGCGGCGGCCTCAACCTGACCAGCTACGCCGGGCTGATGAAGGGCGGCAGAAGCGGCGCCGTGATCCAGCCGGGCAACCCGCAGAGCAGCCTGCTGATCCAGGTGCTGGAGGGCGGAGGCAAGGGCATCCCGGCCATGCCGCTCGGCCAGCAGCCACTGCCGGCAACCGAGATCCAGACGATCAAGAATTGGATCTCCGCGGGCGCAAAGGGTTAACGCGCCGGGGGAAGCCCACTGGCCAGCGTGCGCCTGGCCCGGCTTGGTCGAGTTCGAGTTCATCTGCCGCATTAACCGCTTAACGGTGGCGGTCCGTGACGGTGCGCACCGCGACCCAACGGTCCTGCACCCGTATGCCGAAGCCGACCCGGCGTTCGCCGCGGCCATGGGGGCGGCGAACGCCGCAGGCGTTGAACTGAGCGCCCATGCCTTCCGGGTCATGCCGGGGACGGTGCAGACGCTCTTCCTCATCCCTGTGGAGGTGGGGACCCCGCCCGTCGCGTAGAGGGCGGCATGTACAATTACCCAAGCTTCCCCCTGGATATGGACAACGCGTACTTCGCAGCCTTCCGGGGCAGCGCTCCCGCCGCCGGTGATCCGGCCCCCGACGGCACCGTGACCGTGCTCGCCACCAGCGTTCGGCGCCACCTCTCCGACTTCTGGCGCGACGGGCCGCTGGTGATCGAATTCGGCTCCTTCACCTGACCGTACTGCGGGCTGGCGGCGCCGAGGGAGGAGCCCCTGGCCGCGCGGATGGCCGCCCGCGGCGTCGCGTCCGTCTTCCTTTACACACGCGAGGCGCACCCCGGGGAGCAGGCGCCCCACCACACCAGCCTCGAGGATAAGCTCGCCCTCGCCAGCCGTTTCCAGGCGCGCTGGCAGATCGCCCGCCCGATCCTGGTGGATGACCTGGACGGGCCCCTGCACCGCGCCTACGGCACGCTGCCCAACATGACCCACATCGTCAGCCCGGGTGGCCGCATCCTCTACCGTGCCGCGTGGACGGACGCAGCCAGCATCGAGTGGGCCCTGGAGTACCTGCTGCGGGAGGCGGAGGAGCGGCGCAGCAGCAAGCGGGTGGCCCCGTTCTACTCCGAGCTGCGGGGCTTCCGCGCCCACGACGACTACGCGCGCACCTTCATGCGCGGGCTGCTGGCGGGCGGCGGGAGGCAGGCGGCGGAGGAGTTCGTGGCGGCGACGGCAACAACGGAGGGCCCGGCGGCGGGGGAGCGGCTGCGGCGGGCGCTGGAGGACCTGGGCGCCGGGTAGGGCGCGCCCGGGGCGCATCCGGAACCAGGGGTGGCGGCAGGTTTGCGTGACGCAATTCGCCCTCGCGGCCACCCGCTCGAGCTACGGAGCCTCCTTGGCGCTCTGGCGCCGGCGGGGTCTCGGCTTCACGCCGGTGCCGCCTCTCGGCGGCACCGCGGGTTCCCGGGGGCGCGCATCCGCCATCCATGGCTTCCGGAACCGGCGGCCCTAAGCTGGCGGCTCCGGCCAGTCGATGGCGCGCAGCCAGGTGCCGTCCGCTTGGCAGCGGGCAACCTGACGCGGACGCCCTTCCTGTCCCGCTGGCGCGTGGCCGTGAGCGCAAGGTCGCCGCTGTGCAGGGTCGGCAGCGACTCCTCCGGTTCGAAGCGGCTGACGTGGGCGAGCATTTGGCGGTAGACGCCGGTGATGGCTGCGCGCCCTGTGGTCGTGCCTCCGGGTGGGGTCTCGGCCTGAGTCAGGCCCGAGCTACGGCTGTGCAGCCTCGAGCGCGCCGAAACCCTTCACCGGCAATGGATCGATACGCTCCGCCCCGCTCGAGCCGTCACGCACCAACCGGTCGAGCCGAACGGCCACCTCGTGGTCGAACGTCCGCTCCCCGCATCGATCGCATTCCCATGCCGGCACGTCTGTCACGCGCACATAGGGGCCATCGTTGCCCCATCGTCCAACATAGTCGATTCGCACGGGCCGCCGGGCGCCTCCGCACCAACACTGTCCCATGGTCACCGCCTCCTGCGCGTGAAGTCAGCATTCCACTCGGTGGGCCTTTCGTCGGGGCGGTAGACCGTCACGATCACCCACGGATCTTCGGCGTGGCCGATCACGACATGCACTGGGCGTCCATCGGGGAGCCAAGCCAGTACCAAGACGGACGCCGCTTCACGGCCGGGTCGGCCGCGAGGGAAGCTCTCAATCATCTGGCCGCTGTCCCGAAGGGCTCGCAGAACCGTTTCGGCCTCAAGACCGTCCTTCTGCCGCTCTTCGGTGGCGTGCAGTGTCCAGTGCACACGTTTAGACTCGAAGTAGCGCCTGACCTCTCCGGTAGTCACCCCATGACGCCCCCTTTCGGTGGAACGTCGACATCCGCACATCCGGCTTCAGGCGTGTCCCGCTCGCCTTCAGAATATGGACGCGGCTACCTCCTTTTGCCAGCGTCTTCTTCGGGCGCCTCTTACAAAGGCGGCTGTCTTAGCCCGGGTTACCGGTTGGTCATTGAGGCAGGCAAATGGCAGCAGATCGAGGAGATCGTCTGCCTGCGCCTACGGCAGAAAGAAGAACTCGGACGCAGGCCTGCTTGCAGCGGTCCGGCAGCGCAGAGAAGATGCCGGCAATCCAGGCCTTGGCGCCGGTGCTGGCGGAAAGGCCAGCAGGCCGCCACGGGCCGCTTGGTCCCACCTACCGAGGGGTGCGAGCCAGTCTATGCGATCGCAGATCGAGCGACGGGTGGCGTGCCCCTGCCCCCCCTCGGCAAGGGTTCCAAGACGTCAGATCTACGCCGGCCCCAACGCCTCGCGCCCGTGCGGCGCCGTCCAATCCAAGGCGGGCCCCTTCGGCACGATGCGCGTCGGGTTGATGTGGCCGTGCGTCATGTAGTAGTGGCGCCTGATGTCATCGAAGCGGGTCGTGCCGCCGAAGGCCGGACGCTGGTAGAGGTCGCGCGTGTAGGCCCACAGGTTGGGATAATCCACGATGCGCCGCAGGTTGCACTTGAAGTGTACAGCGTAGACCGTATCGAAGCGGACCAGCGTCGGGAAGGCATGCACGTCGGCCTCCGTCAGGCGGTTACCCACCAGGTAGCGGGCGCGGGCCAGGCGCGCCTCCATCTCGTCCAGCATGGCAAAGACGTCGTCGAAGGCTGCCTCGTAAGACGCCTGGGTCGTCGCGAAGCCGGCGCGGTATACGCCGTTGTTGAACATCCGATACATCCGCCCGTTGAGTTCGTTGATCTCCGGCCTCAGGGCGGCGGGGTAGAGGTCGACGGGGGTCCGCTGCAGGTCCGTGAACTCCGTCTCCAACATGATCGTCATGTCATCGAAGCGATTGCTGACCACGCGGTGGCGCTGCGGGTCCCAGATCGATGGCACGGTGAAGCGCCCGCTGAAGGTGGGGTCGGTGGCCAGGTAGGCCTCCGAGAGAAACGTGAAGCCGTTGCGCCGGTCGTTGCTGTGGAAGGTCCAGCCCCGCTCGTCGCGGATGGGGTCGGCCACGACCACCGGCAGTGCATCCTCGAGCCCCAGCAGGCTGCGGACGATCATGACCCGGTGGCACCAGGGACAGGCGTGCTGGACGTAGAGGGTATACCGGCCGGGTTCCGCCTTATATCCGCTGCGGCCGTCCGCGCTGATCCAGTCCCCAAAGACGTACGCGTTGCGAACAAACGCGCCTTCAGGCGTGAGATCGCGCGTCGACGGGCCGACCTGCGACGCCTGTGCCTCGTCCATCCCGACCACCCTTTCCAGCGGACGGCATTCCGCCAGGCGGGGCCAAAGCCCTGCCGGATGATGAGCGTGGGTCGGCCGCGCCC
>DATLTP010000302.1:0-11561 GCA_035533535.1 Bacillota bacterium
GGTGCCCACGAGCGCGACGCCGAGTGCAGGCACGAGCGCCGTGACGGAGGCACTACGCGCGGCCCCCCCGGGGTGCCCCCCACCTGCTGCCGACGCCATTTCCATTCCCCCGGCCGAGCCCTGCCTGCGGAGCCACCCCCGCGCTTCGCTGCCGCCGGGGGCAGCCCTGCCGTAGCGGGCACGGCAGGGGCCGTGGGGGCGAGGGGGAACTGGCCGGAGGGCGGCGCGCGGCCAGCCGGGTCGATGGGGGGCTGTGCGGCGCCGACGGCGCGGCACAGCCCCCTGCCCGGAGAGCCGCCTGGTGCCGCCGACCGCCAGGAGGCCGCCATCGAGGCGCTCGGACCAGCCAGCCCCGCAGAGAGGAACGGAACCATGATCAGCGGCATCGGGCACGCGGCCTTCGGGGTCTCCGCTTTGGAGCGCAGCCTGGCCTTTTACTGCGGTGGCCTGGGGCTGCGCGAGGCCTTCCGCCTGTATAACGACCGGGGGGAGACCTGGATCGTCTACATCCAGGTGCAGGGCCTGGACTTCATCGAACTGTTCCCGGACGCGCGCGTTCGGGGCGGCGCGCCCGCCGAACATGCCTACCGGCACCTCTGCCTGATGGTGGACGACATGGACGCGACGCTGGCCGACCTGGCCACGCGCGCCGTCGCCACCGATGGGCCCAAGCGCCAGGGCAAGGACGGTAACTGGCAGGCCTGGCTCACCGATCCCGACGGCAACCGGATCGAACTGATGCAGATCATGCCGGACTCGCCGCAGCAGAGGGCGGCAGACGGACGGGGGGCCTGACTGCGGCGGCCTACTGCGCGGGCAGGGTGGGACGGGGGGCCTGACTGCGGCGGCCTATTGCGCGGGCAGGATCGGCCGCCGGGCCAGGGCCAGGCAGCGCGGGCGCTGCGCGGTCAGCGGTGTCCCGTCAAATTCGCCGTAAGCGGCCTCCAGGACCAAGCCCGCCCGCGCGAGCATCCACTCGAGATCCTCCAGGCCGTAGACGCGACAGTGGGCCTGGATCTGCCACGGCGGCCGACCGGGCTGCCGAACCTGCCACCGGGCGGAGAGTTGGCGGCTGGCGGGATCAAAGCGGCGGATCTCCCGCACGGCGACCCCGCCCGCGACGGAGAGCTCTTCACCGCTGGGGTGGGCCAGCAGCCACAGCAGGTTCGGCACATCCACGAGAAAGTGTCCGCCGGGCCGCAGCCTCCGGGCCACGCCGGCCAGAATGAGTTCGTCGTGCGCCGGATCGGCGGCGTACCCCCACGATGCAAACAGGCAGATGGCCGCGTGGAACACGCCGAGGCGGGGCAGGTGGCGCACGTCGCCCCGCACCCAGTGGACGCCGACGCCCCGGGACCTGGCCCGCTCACGAGCCACCTCCAGCAGGTGCGGGTCCCGGTCGACGCCGGTGACGGAGAGGCCGCGGAGGGCCAGCGCCACGGCATGACGCCCAGGGCCGCAGCAGACGTCCAGGACGCGTTGCCCCGGTCGCAGGCCGCAGGCGTGCGCGGCGAAGTCGGCCTGCGCCTGGGTGTGCGCCACCTCGCCGGCGAAAACCAGGTCGTAGTCCCCACCGATACGGGCAAACAATTCCTCATCCCAGGCCATGCGGCCGGTCCCCTCCGCCCTGTCCCGCGTTTGGGCGTCGGGGTCGGTCCCCGCCCGGCGGCGCGCCCGAGGTGGGTGCCCCAAGGTCTTCAGGCTTCGGTTCGGTGCCCACAGCGACCTTTGCGTGCTCTCTTAGAAGAAGCCCCCGAGGCCGCTGCCCTTCGGCCAACCGTTGACGGTGCCGAGGAAGGCGTCGGGGCCGTACCCACGGTGCTCCCAGTAGCCGAGTTCGCGGTCGGTGACCAGCCGCAGCCGAAACACCCACTTGACCGATTTGTAGCCGTACATCTGCGGCACGTACAGCCGCAGCGGCGCCCCCTGTTCGCGGGCGAGCGGGGACCCGTTGGCGTGGTGCGCCAGGAGCACGCCCTGGGCCGTCGCCTGCTCCAGGCTCAGACTGTCCGAATAGACGCCGTCGAAGGAGTCGAAGGTGATCCAGGCCGCCGCCACCTGCGGCCCGGCGGCTCGGAGGACGTCGGCGATGCGCACACCCTGCCAGACCACCCCCGGCACCTCCCACCCGGTCACGCAGTGGAAGGCTTGGGTCTCCGTGGCCTGGGGCAGCTGCATCAGGTCGGCCTGGCTCAGCGACAGCGGTTGCCGCACCAGCCCCGCGACGCTCAGGCGCCAGGTCGTGGGATCGTAGGTCGGATAGCCCCCCGTGACGGTGTAGAGCTGAAACCCCGGGATGGGGCGCCCGCTACCGCCGCTCGGGCCGCGCGGCGCCGCCTCCAGGGCGCCCATGGCGCCCGCCCCGCCCTGGCCGAGGGTCGCGAAGGCGGTGCCCAACCAGCCGAAGACCGCCGTGCCGAACACGCCGCCGGCCAGCGCCCGCAGGAGGGTGCCGGCCATGGTGCGGCGGGGGATGCGGCTGTGCCGATCCGTGGTCCGCTCAGGATCGCCGCCGCGGATGGCCGTCTCCACCCGCACCAACCCGTGATAGAGGACAAAGCCGAGAAAGGCGATGGTCAGGATCCCGTGGAGGCCGAAGGCGCCCGGTCGTAGCAGCATGGCCGCCGCGACGCCCGACCAGAGCGCGAGGCCCGTCACCGCCAGCCCGCCCACCAACCAGAACGTGGCGACCCAGTCGATGCTCGCCAGCAGGCGGCTGCCCAGCGGGAAGAGGATCGGGACCAGCAGCAGGGCGCAGAAGGCAATGCCCGCCCAGACGTGGATGTCCAGCGTCAGCGGCAGCCAGGCGATGAGCGAGGTGTGCAGGCGAGGGAAGTAGAGGATCGCCCCGGTGATCAGTTCCACGGGGAGCAGGTACAGGGCGAGGCGATGGGCGTACACAAAGACGGTCGGCCAGCGCCGGCCAAACGCACGCAGCCGCGTCCAGGCGGGGGAGCGGCCCGCGGCTGCACTGCTTGCACGGGTGGATGTGGGGGCAGGCCCATCCTGGGCGGCCATACGACGTCGCCTCCGGCGGGAGCGCGCGGCCCCACTGGCGGCACGGAGCACATGCGGGGCCGCGCGCGACCCTGCCCTAGCGTAGGGCTCCGGACCCTTGGGGTCAATGGCGCCGCCGCGTCTGACCCCATGGCGGATCGTCCGCCTCCCCCCCGGCCGGGGGTGCCTGTGCGCGCAATCGGCGCACGAGGGTGAAGACGGCGACGGCGGAGGCCGTCAGGGACACCACCCGGAAGATGCCGTCGACCGCCCACGCCGCGCCGGCGGCCATCGCCCCGACAACGATCAGCCAAAACCAGGGCACCGACCGCGGCGGCGCATCGGATCCCGGGGCGTGCGCAGGCTCCTGCATGACGGGGACCTCCAGCCGCGCCAACATCGACCTCACCCTGCAGGCTTCCATTGGTGGCGGTGCCTATGCGGCCCGGGGGGAGGGCCCGTGGGGGACGGCCGCCAGCGCATGGTCACGGCCACGATTGGACAGACTGTCCTCGGGTATGGGCGCGGAGCGCGGCCGTGCGGCCACGAGGGGATGCCGGCGGAGGGCCGTGGCGCGCACTCTGGCGGCGGCCCGCGAACGTTGGGGGAGAGGCGCGTGCGCACGACTGTGGGGACGCTGGTGATCAAGTACGTGGTGATCGCCGCCCTGGCGGCGCTGATCCTGCCGGCCGTGGGGCGCGTGACCTGGACGCAGGCGCTGGTGCCGGCCGCGGTGGTGGCGGTGCTCACCTATCTGCTGGGGGACCGCTTGGCGCTGCGGGCCCTGGGGAACGCCGGCGCGGTGGTGGTGGATTTCGCTTTGGCCTTGGTCCTCTTCTGGCTCGCCCCCGTCTATGTCCCCGGCGTCCGGCTGGGGTTCGGGGGAGCCCTGACCGCCGCTGGCGCGGTGGCCGTCGCCGAGATCCTCTACCACCAGTACTTGCTGGAGCGCGGCGTGGGTGTGCGGTAGGGGCGGCCCGTGCCGCCCCCCTCACTGGGCCTACTTGAACTGCCCAACCAGGTCCTCCAGCGTCGGCGTGTCCAGGATTTCCGCCATATCGGCCATCGGCCGGTCCGTGTACCCCTTGAGGTACTCGCGGTACGACGGGCGGTCCTCGGCGTAGATCAGGCCGCTGACGATGTCGTCATACTCCAGCAGCTTGGAGAAGGCCATGCCCCGATCCGTCGGGTTGTAGCCCGGGTCCTCGTCCAACTTGTGCAGGTGCTTCTTCCACCACTCGTAGACGCCGACCTTCTGGCCATCCTCGACGATCGTCTCGCGCCAGGTCACACACGGGCTCTGGACATTCAAGAGGGAGAATCCCTTGTGCTGGATCGCTTGGATGATCAGGTCCACCAGCTGCTTCATGTCGGCCGAGAACCCCTGGGCCACCCAGGAGCAGCCGTTGGCCAACGCCACCCGCAGCGGCCGCACGGGACCCTCGGCCGAGCCGTGCGGCGTGGTGTGGCTCTCAAAGCCGGTCGGCGAGGTCGGGCTCGTCTGGCCCTTGGTCAAGCCATACACCTGGTTGTCCATGACGATGTAGGTCATGTCGACATTGCGGCGCACGGCGTGCATGAAGTGCCCGGCGCCGATGCCGTAGCCGTCGCCGTCACCCCCAGAGGCGATGACCGTGAGGTTGGGGTTGGCGAGTTTGACGCCCTGCGCCACGGGCAGCGAACGCCCATGCAGCGTGTGTAGGCCATACGCGTTGAAGTAACTGTTGATCTTCCCCGAGCAGCCGATGCCCGAGACGATGCAGATCTCGTGCGGCTGCAGGCCGAGCTTGGCCGCCGCGTTCTGCAGGGCGCGCAGCACGCCGAAGTCACCGCAACCCGGGCACCACGTGGGGGTCTCGCTGACAAAGGTTCTAGGCGATACGAGCGTTGCGGACATCCGCGACCACCTCTTCCGCACGGGCTACGACTTCTGCCGGCCGGAACGGATCCCCGTCGTACTTGCGCAGACCCGGCAGCAGGTCGCCACCGCACTGCGCCCGGATCAGATGCGCCAGCTGTCCGGTGGCGTTGTGCTCGCAGACGAGGGCGGCGCGCACCTGACCCAGCACCCCCTGCAACTCCGCGACCGGGAACGGCCACAGCCGGCGCATCTGGCAGACTGCGACCCGCTGCCCCTTGGCCGCCATGCGGTCCGCCGCCTCCCACATCGGCCCGGTGACCGAGCCGAATCCTACCAGCACCAGATCCGCCGGCAGGTCGCCGCGCACCGCCAGGCCCGGGAAGTCGACGTGGTCGGTCTTGCGCAGGCGCTTGTCGTGGATCGCCTTGCGGTCCGCCTGATCCTCGGTGATGCGTCCGGCGAAGGTGTGCTCGTCGGCCGTGTTCAGGTGGACGCCACCGGGTGTGCCCGGGAAGGCGCGGGGCGAGATCCCGTCCTCGGTATTGGCGAAGCGCTGATACACGCCGCCCATCGTCTGCAGTTCCTCCGCGGTCATGATCTTGCCGCGGTCGGCGTGCAGCCGGCTCCAGTCGAGTCGCTCGACCGTGCCCTTGCCCATGCCCAGTGTCAGGTCCATGGCGACGATGACCGGGCACTGGTGCCGGTCGGCGAGGTTGAAGGCCTCCGCCGTATCATAGAAGCACTCGTCGTAGGTCCCGGGCGCGATCACCACGCGCGGGATCTCCCCGTGGGAGCCGTAGATCATCTCATTGATGTCGCCCTGTTCCGGCTTGGTCGGCAGGCCCGTCCCGGGCCCCCCCCGCTGCACGTCGACGATGACGACCGGCGTCTCCGTCAGCCCTGAGAGGCCCAGCGCCTCCTGCATCAGCGAGAAGCCCGGGCCGGATGTCGCGGTCATGCCGCGCGCCCCGGCGTAGTTGGCGCCGATGGCCATCAGCACCGCGGAGATCTCGTCCTCCGCCTGCACCACCACGCCCCCGACCTTGTGGCATTCCTTGGCCATCCACTCCATGATCATGGACGCCGGGGTGATCGGGTAGGCCGCCAGGAAGCGGCACCCGGCCGCCAGCGCCCCGAAGGCGGAGGCGTTGTCGCCCTCCATGGTCAGGCGGCGCTTGGGATCCGGGACCGGGGCGATCTGCAGGTGCGGGTGCTCGCCGTAGTGCTCCATGACGTACGCGTACCCGCGGTCGATCGCGGTGTAGTTGGCCTGGACGACCTTCTCACCCTTGCGCGCGAAGACGGCGTACACCATGTCGCGCAGGGCTTGACGGTCCAGTGCCGTCACCGCGCAACTCGCGCCCATGGCGACCATGTTCCAGTACAGGTCGGAGCCGATCTCGCCGGCGATGCCGTGGAAGGGCACCTTGAGGAGCTTCACCCGGCTGCCGGCCGGCATCTCGGCCTTCATGCCGGCGTCGGCGATGATGACGCCATCGGGCGCCATTTCGTGGACGTTCATGTCGATCGCTTCCTGAGCGCCCTTGCTGTCGATCAACAGCACATCGGTCAGGTCGCCAATGGCATGCACCGGCCGGTGGGAGATGCGCACTTGATAGTTGGTATGCCCGCCCATGATGCGGGACATGAAGTGCCGGTAACCGAAAGTGTAATAGCCGAGGCGGCTGCAGGCGTCCAGGAAGATCGAGCCGGGCTTCTCAATCCCCGAGCCCTGTTCGCCGCCCACCTTCCAGACCAACTCGGTCCGCATGGGGGTCACCCCTTTCCCAACGATTATACCGGGCGGGAACGGCAGCGCCAACCAGCAGTGTTGGTGGGGCGGCGCGGGCGGGCCTGCCCGCCTCGGCCCGGCACCATCCTACGCGTTTTCATCCCGAATTCAAGAGCGCCGTTCTTGCCTGTACTGGACCTTGTTGGACCCTCTGTGCCCGATTCCGCGGCCCTGCGCCCTGGGTCGCTCGGCGGCGCCTCGCTGTGCCTGACCCCGCCCGCACCTGCGGATAGCCGGGGCGCGCCCGGCCCGGCCGCGGGCACGCTCAGCGATCGACGGTGGCGGCGCAGCCGGCCGGCGCGTCGCCGCGCGCCGCACCTCGCCTCGCCTTCGCGTCGCCGCGCAGCGCACTGGGTCGGCTGTGCTTGCGCATTCGCGCACCGCCGCGAGGGCACACTGCCATCGGGGCCGCGCCCTCGCGGAGACGTGTTGCGCAAGGGAGTGGAAGCGTGCTCGGCGTGATCATCCGCTTCATCGTTTCCGCCCTCGTCATCCTGTTCTTGGGATTCCTCCTGCCCGGCTTCCACGTGGTGGGCTTCTGGAACGCCCTGTTGGCGGCCGTGGCCATCGCCGTGGTCGGCTGGGTTGTCGAGTCGGCGTTCGGGAAGCACGTCTCCCCGTATGGCCGGGGCCTGATCGGCTTCCTGGTGGGCGCGGCGGTCATCTACGCGGTCCAGTTCATGATCCCCGCCATGCACGTCTCGGTGGTCGGTGCCCTGCTCGCCTCGCTGATCATCGGGGTGATCGACGCCTTCGTGCCCAGCGAGTTGCGGTAGGTGCCCGCCGCAAAAGTCCCCTTAATTGCGGCGGGCACGGTTTGGGTGCCCCGGCTGCCCCAAGGCCTCTCGGGGCTGGACGCCGTTTTGCAGCGGCCCCCTAGGGGCTTGTCCCGGCGGCAGGGCCGCCGCGGGGCCGTGCGCGCTGCACTCGGCAAGGCGACGGGCGGCCGCGCATATGCGTGGCTGGGAGGAGGCACCCGATGCGGCCGTTGGGGTGGTTGGCGCTCGCGGCATACGGAATGACGCTGGGCGCTGGCGTTGCACTGGCCGTGCGGCCCGGCGGCGGTCCCGCCGTCGCCGTCATCGCCCCGATCGGCGGGTACGTGACCGCCCCCGCACCGCCAGAATGGGCCTTCATCCGCCTCACCCCGCGGCCCGGGGGAACGACCCCGTCGTGGTCGGGGGTGGCGCGCGCCCTGGGTGGTGCAGTGGTGTTCCTGCTGGGCGGCTACGCCCCCACGGTGGAAGGCGCGGTGCGGGCCGCGCTGCCGGGCTTCACGGCGCCATCGGTCCACGGTGGCGGCGCGGCGGGACCGCCGCGCGCCCTGGGGGAGTGAAGGGGCTGTTGCTTGCAGGCGCAGCCGGGCGATGCCCCCCAGGGGCGCCTCCGCGCGGCGGCCGTCGGGTCGCGCGCCGGCACAGAGCGTCTCGATCCCGTAGGTCCGCACCTGGGCGAAGGGAGCGGGGCCGACGCTCCCGCAGCAGCCGTCGGGCCCTCGCGACCCTGGCCGCCAAGGGCCTGGTGAGTCGCTCCCGCAGCAGCGGACCCGCGCGCGACGTGCGCTTCGCCGGCAACGGCGAGGATGGCGTGCCGCCGCGCCGTCGCGGGACCCAAGTGGAGGCTCCCGTCGCGTACGCGTTCAGGGGGCACATGGCGCGTGGTGTGCCACCGCTTGTAGTGACGGCCGTGACGGCATACCACCCACGGTGGAAGGAAGAAGGAGCGGTGCGGTTTTCCCAGGCCCGTCACCGTCCAGGCGACCCCGGGGCCTCGGCCTACGTGCCACGAGGCTTGGCGCGCAACGGGCTGGACCCCCTGAACGCGTACCCCGTCGCGTCCAACAAGACCTGAGAGAACGGGGCGGCCGCGCAGCGGGGCCCATGGCCGCACGACGGTGACGAGGCAGCCACCGTCGTGCGGCGCATCCCCGTTGACCGTAGGCGTGAACACGCGGTCCAGATCGGTCACCGGCGGGCCCGCGGCGAGCCCCCTGCGGCTGCTCGGACGCCACTTGCCCGCCCCGCAGCCCGCCAGCGTTGGCGGATGGTTGGCCACGTACGCCATCCTGCCCGGTCAAAAGTTCCTTTGTTCAATCGCTCGCCCGGGGCGGCTCGGTCCAAGCCCCCACCACGGCTGCCCCTGTCCCGCGCCAACCTGGGATGCGGGCCCCCCGCCTCAGGCCATCATCGTCAGGACCCCACGGCTAAAGCCGAGGGCTTGCGGCTGCAGGATCGCGCCGCGAGCAGCCGAGGTGAAGGCCGCGTTGACGCGGCGCAACCCTCGGCTAGACCGAAGTTACGCCAGCCATATTCGCCCAAAGGCTTGGGCCACAAGCATTTCGGGCTATTCAGCCCGTGTCTTTCTGTCTACGGGGCGATGTCACCTCCAGACCGACGAGGCCGAAGAGCTTGCTCTGGTAGGAGTCGGGCGTGGTGATCATGGCGAACGGCGCGATCTCAGGATGGGCCGGGACGCCCACTTCGTTCTGGACGACGGCAGAGAGCCGGTGGAGCAAGGTGGCAAAGCTATGAACCTCCTCGCCGTCCGGGGTGCGCTTGGTACGCGCCTTGGCCAGGGCCGCTTCGGAGCGTAGGGCGGGAAGCACCACGGAGTCGTCCTGGTGGCGGCCCGGGGCCTCATCCTCGAAGAGGTAGGGCGCCCACGCCTGCCGGAGGTGCCACTGGACGTAGTAGGCCAGCATGCACAGGAAGATGTGGGCGCGGACGCGGCGAGCCGTCCAGTGGCGGAGCGGGCGAATGCGGATGTCGACGGACTTGAGGTGGCGAAAGGCCTGCTCGGCGTGCTGCAGCGACTTGTAACTGGAGACGGCCTGCTCGCTGGCGAGGGCAGTCGCGGGAAGGCTGGTGCGCACAACGTAGATACCGTCCAGGGCGGCCTCACGGGCGATGCTGTCCTCGCGGCGCTGGTAGGAGAAGCGGCCCGTATCCACGGTGCACGCGAAGTGCTTGCCGACCTTGAAGCGATTGAGTGCGCGGCCAAGGGCCTGACCGATCTTGGCGGCCTGTTTCAGGCGACCGGCGGCCACCCGCTTGGCCAACTGGGCCAGCCATACCTCGGTCGCACCCAGCAGTTCCCGGCGCTTTCTGGCCCGGTCCTCCGCCAGGAGCGGATTGCGGCAGAGGATCAGGCGCTCGCCTGGGTAGTCGGGCGAGGCGATCTCGACCAGGTCCTGCTCATCGAACATCGAGCGGGAGACGGCCCCGGTGGTGGCCAGGGCCTGGATGTCCTGATTCCGCAAGGCGCTGATCCAATCGATCCCGCCTTTGGTCCGCAGGTCGTCGATCCGGGCGCTGGTGAGCATGCCGCGGTCGCCAACTAGGACGACATGGGCGAGGCGATACTGCTGCTTGAGTTTGATCGCCTGGTCGGCAATGGTCTGGGGGTCGGCGGTGTTGCCGCGGTACACCTGCACGGCGACGGGGCGCCCTTGCGGATCCAGGATCAGGCCGTAGTTGACCTGCTTCTTGCCCACCTTCCCGTCGCGGTTGTAACCGCGTGCGGCCAGGGGGCAGTGGGTGCCCTCGACGTAACTGGAAGTGAGATCGTACAAGACCAAGCCGCCCTCGTGTAGGTGGCGACGGGCCAGAGCCCGTTCCACCCGGGGCTGGCGCGCCTCCAGCCAGTCCATGGCCTCATCGAGGTCGTCGGCGCTGGCTTCGCCCACAGCGGGTGACAGAGCCAACGTGGTGCTCTGCCACCAACGGACGGTAGCGCTTTTGGACTGAGGCGCGACCACCCGGGCGATGATCAAGGCCACGACCCGCTCGCGCTCGTCGGCGGGCAGAGGATCGAGGAGTCGATCCAGACCGAGTCGACGGAGCATCGCCCCGACGGCGGCCACATGGCCATGGTGCCAAGAGCGGCGAGTCTCCAAGGCCTGGTAGTCGGGGATGTACTTCTGACCCCGCAGCGTGCCGCGGAGCAGGGCAATGGCCTCTAAAGGCAGGGCGCTGAGGTTACCCAGCGTCTGCTGCTTGACCTTCCCGTTTTCGCGGTAGGTGCGGCGGAGGAGGTAGCTGGTGTAGACCTTGTCCTTGTAGCGGGTTTTGATCTCGGCGACGTAGACGGCGCCGTGTGCTTTTGCCATGAGCAGAGCCTAACACGGGGGATTCGAGGTGTCCAGCGGCCGATGGCCGTTTTACTGTCTACTTTCTCCTGCCTTTTTTACCCCGTAAACCGCGCCACGCTGCGATACTTCCCATTTCTGCGGGCGTAACTGAGGACTAAGTCCGCGGACCGGTCATGTGGCATCGATCAGCAGCGGCTCCGCCCTTGTGGGCGGCCGCTCAACCCTCGGACGACGCGGCCAGCAGGCGCCGCAGTTCAGACCCCAGGCCTGCGCAGGCGGCCAGCCGCGACCGGAGGTGCACATCCCGGCGCGCCTGATGGACAAAGCGGTTGGCATCGGCCAGGGTGACCCGTGCGTTCGGCCGCTCGAGCAGCACCAGGGCGTCGCCGGCTTGCAGCGTGCCTTCCTGGAGCACGCGCATGTAGATCCCGGTGCGCCCGGTCTCCCCGGCCAATTGCACGGCGTCGTTGATGTGCAGCGCCGCCGCCTGTTTAAAGCAGGGGATGCGCGGCTGTGTGACCTGCAGAATGGCGCTGCCCGCCGCCAGCACGTCGCCGATGCAGAAGTCGGTCTCATCGGGGGGATGCCCGCCCGCGGGGGCGCCCAGGGTGAGGTTCTCACCGAGCTCACCAGGGGCCACCGGCCATCCTCGCCGTACCCCCCACCAATGCAGGTGCCGGACGAAATGGGCGTGGACGGCCTTGTCCGGGCCCCCATGGTGTTTGGTGTCCGCCTGTGCGTCTCCGGCGAGGTTCACGGTGCGGACGGCCACCGGCCCCTGTACGGGGGATTTGGCGATCGCCGTCAGAAAGGTGTGGGGT
>DATLTP010000303.1:0-2848 GCA_035533535.1 Bacillota bacterium
CAGCGCCGCAGCTCCCAGGCCGGGGCTGGATCTACTACAGCGCGGCCGGAGGGCCCCAATTTCTCAGCTCGCGGGTCGTGGTGCTTCCCGCGCACCGGACGGCCGGCGGCGGCTGCACGAACGGCGCGGCGATGTCCGGGACGGCTACGGCGGGATCGGGGCCGACCGGCGGCCGGGAGATCGCCTTCAACCCGCTCACCTGCCAGGTTGCCATCCGCGAGGGGCCCGTCCGTCCCTGACGTGCGCCAGGTTCATCGGCCCGCAGACCCCAGGCCAGCCTATAATCGTGCGGGGGGTGGACCCTTGTCGAACAGGCTCGCGGTCAGCTTTGCGGGGATGGATTGGGACAACCCGCTGACCGTGGCGTCGGGGATGTACGTGCCCTGGGGCCGCGACATGCCGGAGCTGCCCCTCGCCGAGCTCGGGGCCGTGACCTGCAAGAGCGTCAGCGTGGAGGCGTGGCCCGGGAACGCCAAGCCCTGGTTCGCCGATCTCGGCGCCGGACTCGGCATGCTCAACGCCATCGGCATCCGCAACCCCGGCATCGACACCTACCTCCACGACCACACGGCGGAGTTGGTGGGGCTCGGCCGGCCGCTGATCCAGAGCTTGGCCGCCGTGAGCCTGGAGGACTTCCGCCGCTTGGCCGCGCGCTTCACCCAGGCGGGAATCTTCGCCGCCCTGGAGCTCAACATGTCCTGCCCAAACACGGACCTGGCCCAGATCGCCTTCGGCCAGAGCCCGGAGGCGGCCTACGAGCTGGTGCACGCGGTCCGTGGGGAGACAAACCTGCCCGTCATCGCCAAGCTGACCCCGAACGCCGGCGACGTACCCTCGGTTGCCCGCGCCTGCGCCGAGGGCGGGGCCGCTGCCCTCACCCTGATCAACACGGTCCTGGCCATGGACATCGACGTCAAGACGGGCCTGCCGCGCACGGGGATCCGCACGGCCGGGCTGTCGGGGCCCGCGATCCTGCCCCTTGCCCTGCGCATCGTCTGGGATGTGTTTGAGGCCGTCGATCTGCCGATCATCGGCGTGGGCGGGATCGGGAGCGCGGAAGACGCCCTCAAGTTCATCCTGGCGGGCGCCACGGCCGTCGCCGTGGGCACCGCGGCCGTCCGGCGGCCCGAGGTGATGCGCGAGGTCATCACTGGGCTGGAGGCCGCCTGTACGGAGCGCGGCGTCGGCATCCAGGATCTCGTCGGCCTCTCCCACCGGCTCTGGGCCGAGCGGGCGCAGACCCCACGGTAGGATCCGCGCCCAGTCCGTCGAATGCTACACGGTTTAACAGCGCGCTGGAGGTGCGCATCTCATCCTGGACGCACCGGTCGCCCAGCTTCAGCGGAGGCAGGTTCTCCTAGCCTCGGTTGTGGCCGGGACCTTTCAGTTGGGCCTCAACATGCTTGGCCCACTCCTGCCGCTGGCGGCCATGCAGGATCAGGCCGGCGCCCTCGGCGTGGGCCTTGCTGTGGGTGCGGCGGGGTTCATGCCGCTGATCTTCGCCATCCCGGCGGGCGCCTGGGCCGAGCGCCTCGGCCCGCGCCGGGTCGTGGTCCCGAGCGTGCTCTTCATGCTGGCCGGGACGCTCCTCATGGCCTTCAACCAGCACCTGGGCGCCCTGGCCGCTGGGCAGGTGCTCAAGGGATTCGGCCAGTACGGTGCGACCCTTGGGCTGCAGGCGTATGTCGCCAACCTGCCGGGCCCGCGCTCCCGCAACGAGACGTTTGCCGTCTTTGGCATCGCCAACTCCGTGGGTGGCCTGCTCGGGCCCGTGCTCGCCGGGGTGCTGGCGGATGCGGCCGGCCTGCGTTCGGGGTTCGCGGCCGCCACGGTGGTGGTTGCCATGAGCCTGCTTGGCGCGCTGGCGCTGGACCGCCGCCTCGGAGCCGGATCCGACGCCGCCAACGGCATGGCGGTCGGGCGGACCGTGCGCCAGGTTTTGCGCGATCCGGTGGTGGGTCTGTCCTTGGGCTCCACGGCCGCCATCCTCTTCACCGACTCCATGAGCACGTCGTTCCTGCCGGTGTTTCTCCAGCAGGCCGGCCTGTCCGTGGCGACGATCGGCCTCCTGATCTCGCTCCGCGGCCTGGCGTCCCTCACCGTGCGGCCCACCATCGGCGTCCTGGCCCGGGGCATGGACCGCTGGCGGTTGGTTTTGGCTGCGATGGCGGCGGAGGCGGTTGGTACGGCAGTCGTGCCCATCCTGCCGGTGATGCCGGTCCTCGTGGTTGCGTCCCTGCTCTGCGGCGTGGCCACCGGGTATAACCAGCCGCTCGGGATGGCGATTGTCGCCGACCGGGTTCCCCGGGCACAGCGCAGCACGGCCCTGGCCCTGCGGCTCGGCGGCAACCGCTTGGCCGGCCTCCTCGGCCCCCTGGCGTTCGGCGCGGTGGCGGCGGGGCTGGGGCTGCCGGCGACCTTCTGGTTCGCGGGCGCGATGGCGGCTGTCTCCGGCCTCTGGGTGGCGGGCTTCCAGCGCCGCGGGGGTGAGGCGGCAGCCGAGTCCTGGCCATGGTCTGGCTCGGAGGCCGCAGTCAAGTCCACCGACTGAGGCGCCGCTGCCAGCCCCGGCCGAGTGCGACTCCGCGGTCGGTTGGGCCGCCACCGCCTGCGCAAGTGGCGAGTCTGCGCCGTTTCCTGGTGATGATGGCCCTGATCCGGGCGGCTCGGACGCGACGGCATGGACGGCCACCGCGCCCATTCAGCGCCGGCCGATGATCGCGCCGGCAGACTGCTTCATCTCGATGGCAGGGCGCCAGTGCTACCATGGCCCGGGGGGGCAGAGGCCACGCTCCGTCGCTATTTGCTACTGATCGCGGCCGCCGCCCTGGTGGTGCTGGCGTGGTGG
>DATLTP010000304.1:0-3188 GCA_035533535.1 Bacillota bacterium
GCGCCACCGAGAGGGCAGGGTCTGCAACGGCGGGCAAATCCCGCAGATCGGCCGCACCCCGGGCTTCGGGCCCGCTGAGGGCTTCGGCGCAGATGGCACTGGCCCGCTCGGGCAGGCGCAGGGTGAGGTGGAGTTGGGCCAGGGTGACGGCAACGGCCAGCCGCAGCGCCCGCGGCGAGGCGGCGGCAAGGGCGGCGGCCTGCGCATCCTGAATGGTTTGCACACCGCGGCCCGGCTGCTCGAGCATCGCGTATCCGCGGGCCGTGGCCCCGGCGACCCAGAGGCTGGCGGGCAGGTCCTCCGCCGCGCGAGCGATCGCGCCGCACGCGGCGAGGCGCTCCATGGCGGCCAGGGGGAGGTCGGCTGCCAGCAGCGCGGCGGCGCGCCGGAACTCGAGGGTCAGAAGACCGCTTGCCAAGGTGCGCGATCCCCCCTGGTGCCGGGCAGCCGAGTCCGGCGGAGAACAGCAACGCCCGCGTCGGTGGCGGCTGGCCGCCAAACGCGGGCGTGGGGAATCCCTGCCCTTTTGGCGGCAGCCCGACCGTCCTGGCCGGCATCCTGCCGGCTGTAGACTCGTGGCTTTGCGTCCCCGTCTTTCGGCGGGTTTGCCCTGGACGCCTAATGCTAACCTTACAGCATTCTCCGCAGTCCGGTAAAATCCTGCCCATGGGCAGGGGCTGGCTGGTGACGGCGGACACCCACTGGCCGCGGCACGGGCGCGACCTGCCGGCCTGGCTGCTGAATGCCGCGGCGCAGGCCGACGCCATCCTCCATGCCGGCGACCTCACCGACCCGGCCCTGCTGGCCGTCCTGGAGCGCCATGCGCCGGTCTGGGCTGTCGCTGGCAACGGCGACCCGCCCGGCGAGCCGCGCCTGCCGAAAAAGCGCCTGCTGGACCTGGGGGGGCTGCGGGTGGGCATGGCGCACGGCCACATCGGCCGGCCCAGCGCCACGACGCCGGACCGGGCTGCCGCGGCCTTTGCCGGAGAGGCCATCGACCTCGTGGTTTTCGGCCACAGCCATCAGCCGCTCTGGGCCAAGCGTCCGGACGGCCTTTGGCTGCTCAACCCAGGTTCGCCCACGGAACGCAGGCGGGCGCCCGCCTGCACGGCCGCGTGGTTGCGGCTGGTGGACGGCGCGCCCCGCGTGGAGTGGCTCGGCGGTCAGTCGGCGCTATAGATTGAGGGCCTTGGACAGGCGTTGGCGGTCGAAGCCGATGATGACCTGGCGCTCCTCGCCCTCGTCCTCGATGACGGTCGTCGGCGTGCCCTGCGACCCGAGCTCGATCAACTCGGAGACCCAGGCGCGGTTTTCGCCGATGTCGCGGTCTTCAAAGTCCACCTTGTTCTGAGAAAGCCACGCTTTCTCGGTGTGGCAGGGCCCTCAGCTGGCCTGCGAATACACGATCACGCGGCGGGCCAAGTCGACCACCCCTCCTGTGAATACACCTTAATACGACTCGGATGGGACGGGCAGGGCCTGCGATCGGGCGGCCCGCCGGCCGCGGCGGCCCGCGATCCCAGCGGCGGCGAAGCACAGGCACGCCGCGCACGCGGCCGCCAGCGCGGCCCCGATGAACACCACGGTCAGCGCAAGCAGCACCGCGCAGCCGACCAAGAGCCAGCCAATGCGCCGCAGAGCATCCGCCACCGGCCTCGACCCCCCAAATTGTTATGGGCAGTATAGCACGCTGTGTCGCGCGGACCCCATGGGCGAGGAGCAAACCCAGTGCTGGCAAGCAATGCGACCATCGAGCCAAATTGACGCACCGAACGACCCAAACTATAATTGGTGCGGCCCTGTTGGGCGATGTGGCACAGTGGTCAGGTCACTCGGTCAGGTCTCTCGTCAGGTCTCTCGTCAGGTCTCTCGTCAGGTCTCTCGTCAGGTCTAAGGAGGCGCCCCGGTGAGCAAGTACGTCGATATCCTGGTGTTCGCCCTGGCGGGAGCCCTCTTCCCGGCCCTGAACGTCGTGGCCGCCAAGCTGCTGCACCGCGACTACCCGGACCCTGACAAGCAGATGTCGTACGAGAGCGGCGAGATCCCCTTCGGCGACGCGCGCGTCAAGTACAGCATCCACTGGTACATCTTCGCGCTCGCGTTTCTTGCGTTCGACGTCGAGAGCATCTTTCTGTACCCGTGGGCCGTCGTCTACCAGCACCTCTCCCGCGGCGCGGCGCTGGCCGAGATGGCGGCGTTCATAGTCATGCTTTTGATCGGCCTTGTTTATGCGG
The DNA here is from genome assembly GCA_035533535.1 of Bacillota bacterium. Classification (GTDB taxonomy): domain Bacteria; phylum Bacillota; class Sulfobacillia; order RBS10-35; family JAJYVM01; genus JAJYVM01. The sequence goes on from DATLTP010000304.1 coordinate 2,235, forward strand.
TGAAGAAGAAGGTGCTCACATGGGTGTAGAGGAAGGCGGCGCACCGCTGCAGCCGCTGCACTCCCAGGGTCCGGCCGACTGGCTGGCCACGGGCCCGGTCGCCGAAGGGCGCGAGGCGGAGACGCTCCCGCCGCTCTGGCAGCACCTGCCCGGCGTGTTCACGGCCCACGCGCAGACCCTGGTGAACTGGGCCCGATCGAACTCCATCTGGTACATGACCTTCGGTATCGCGTGCTGCGCCATTGAGATGATGGCGACGGGCGCCAGCAAATACGACATCGACCGCTTCGGCATGATCCCCCGCGCCAGCCCGCGCCAGTCGGATCTGATGATCGTGGCTGGGACGGTGACGGAGAAGATGGCGCCGCGCATCAAGCAGCTCTACGAGCAGATGCCGGAGCCGCGCTGGGTGCTGGCCCTTGGCGGCTGCGCGAGCAACGGCGGTCCGTACTACCAGGGTTACAACGTCGTCGACGGCGTCGACAAGATCGTGCCGGTCGACATCTACGTTCCCGGGTGCCCGCCCCGGCCCGAGGCATTGCTGCACGGCATTCTGCTCCTGCAGGAGAAGATCAAGGCCGTTGGCGTAACCGCGTAAGCGGCGGCTGCGGCGCTCCATAGCGATCGGTTGCGGGCAAGGGCTGGGTCATGCCGGCCCTTCCTGCTGCAAGGCGGCGGATGGCCGCATCTGGTTCCGGTGGGATCGCCCGGGGGCGTTCAGGCCCGTTGCGGCGGGCGCAGGCCCGGCGCGCGGCCCAATGAAGCGGCGTCCGGCCGGTTGCGGGTTCCAACTTGGGGGTGCGTTGCACGTGAGCGAGGACCAGGAGAAGGCGCCCCAGGAGGGCGCTGCGGCCAGCGGGTCGGCTTCGGAGGCCCCGGCATCCGGCGCGTCCGCCCAGGGCGCGGGCGCCCCAGCCGGGGGCGCGCCAGCCGACGGCCAGGCCGCTGACGGTT
>DATLTP010000305.1:0-18984 GCA_035533535.1 Bacillota bacterium
CGAACGGCTCCAGGATCTCCCTGGAGCCGTTCTCTGTGATCTGTGCGGCTGTATGACTTTCGCTTGGTAGGCCCGAGGGGATTCGAACCCCTGACCCGCTGATTAAGAGTCAGCTGCTCTACCAACTGAGCTACGGGCCTATAGCCCGATGATAGCGGGCGGCCCCGTCGCCGTCAAACCCGGTTCGCGCGCGGCGTAGGCCGCGCTGCGACGAACGATGGGCCGCATGACCGTCTTGGCGCAGCAGCGCCATGTGCACGTCTCTGGTCGACGTCGGCGGTAGCACCATGGATGCCTGACATTGAGTACCGGATCAGGAGCCACGTCGGCGGGGTGGCGGTTCCTTGTCTGCGGCCCCCGCCCGAGCGCCCCGTGTCACCGCCGCGCCGTCGCTTGGTCACGGTGGCTTGGTTTTCCGCGGGGCTGCTGCGGCGGGCTGTTTTAAAAGGCCAGATCTCCGCCCGGTCCCCGGCACGGCTTCGGCTGCGATCGCCCCGTCGCGGACTGCCGCGGCGGGATCCGGGTGCGTCAACCGCGCCGGGCTGGTCGCGGCTTGGCGCAGGATTGGCAGAGGGGCCGCCCTGTGCCAACCCTGCGTTTTGAGGCTCGACGTCGTGAAACCCTTGGAGATGTTGAGTTTGAGTTGGTAGCGGCGGGTGGATTTGAACCACCGACACTGCGGGTATGAACCGCATGCTCTAACCAGGCTGAGCTACGCCGCCACGCGATGCTTCCAGATTATATTCCGCGGCGGCCGGCGGCAGCAACGGATCAGCCGCGCAGCTCCACCAGCATGTGCCCGCCGCCGAGCGTGACCGCGTCCGTCAGCTCCCGCACCAGCCACGGGCCATATCGCAGCACATACGGGATCACGCTTTCGCTGCTCTCCTGGAGGTGCCCCTCCGGGAAGAGGCGGTGCGCCGCTCCCTCGACCTTGCGCAGCAGGCTGCGCTCGCGGCGGCGCTCGTGCTGCGTGGCCTTCTTCTCCAGGTAGTCCAGCTGCCAGAGCACGTGGGCGCCGTTGCGCTCCACGATCTGGCGCAGGGCAGGGGCGACACCGCCGGCCAGCTCATGCGCCAAGTTCTCATAACGCTGGCGCAGCGCCGAGCGCTCCGCTTCGAAGCGCTCCGCCACGTCGAGCTGGCTGCGCGACTGGACGACGCCTTCCACGACGCGGCGCCAACGGCCGTCGCGCAGATCCCCCAGCTCGAGGTCAACGGATGCGGCGGCCTCCAGGTCCTCGGGCAGCGCCAGCGTTGCGCCGAGGCGCGGGTAGATGACGGGCATCGAGCGGCCAAACAGCGGGAAGACCCGCTTCATCTGCGCCAGGTAGGCGGCCTCGCCGGGCCCGGAGATCTGGCAGTACGTCGGCAGGATGGCGTCCTGGACGACCGGGCGCAGCACGACGCCAGGGCTGAAGGCGCCGGGCCGGTCCGCGACGGCGTGCGCGTACTCCGTTGGCGAAAAGGCCACCTCGCCGTGGCGGGCCCGCACGCCCTCGGCGCCCTCATGGAACAGCGCCACCCGTTCGCGCTCGTCGTGGTAGAAGACGTGGAGGTGGTCGGGCTCGAGGGCGAGGCCCGGGGTGAGGCCGGCGCCGCGCAACTGGGCCGCGGCCTCGGCCAGGGCGGCGTTGACGGCCGCGGCTTGGCTCGGGGCCTGCGCGAACACCGGGGCGGCCAGCTCCCGCAGCTCAGGGAGCATGGGGTCCAACAGCACCAGGCCACGGTCGGCGAACAGGGTGGCCAGCAAGCGTGCGAACCAGGCGGCGAGCGACTCCCGCCGCTTGAGCGAGGTGTCCAGGGAACTGCGCAGCCACTGCACGGCGTCGGCGTCGGCGGCTTCGGGGGGCACCAGGCTCACGGCCGCGCCGACCAGGTGGCGCGCGGCGGCCGGCACCGGGATGTCGCCGACCGAGCGGCGGTTGGGCATGGGGGGCAGCCGCAGGCGCACCGGGCGCTCCGCCGCATCGACGGCCCGCACCTGGTTGATCTCCGCAAAGTCGTGGTCCTCGCTGGCGATCCAGAAGACTGGGACCACAGGCCGCTGCAGGCGCTCCTGCACGTCGGCCGCCACGCGGATGGCCGTGATGGCCTTGTAGATGGTGAGAAGGGGCCCGGTCAGCAAGCCGGCCTGTTGGCCGGTCACGATCGCCAGCGACCGCGGGTCGGCCAGGCGCTCCGCGGCGGCCAACTGGGCCGGACTCCCGCCGATTCCCGTCAGGTAGCGGGTGAGGGCGTCGGCGAGCTTGCGGCGGCGGGTGGCGGCCTCGGGCCCCGACCAGGCGGCGTCGACCTCGGCGGCGCGGGCGGCGCAGGCGGCCGGGTCGGCCGGGTTATAGGCGAAGAACGGCGCCACACGGCCGAAGTCGTTCTGCAGGGCCGCGAAGGCGCCTCCATAGGTGGCATCGGGGAAGCTTCGACAGAGCAGGCTCGGCAAGCGGGCCGCACCTTCCCTCAACGGAGAATCTCGGAGGCCGGCTCGGACCGCTGCGCCTTCGGGCGCAGGTCGGCCATCTCCGCCAGCATGGCGTCCTGGGCGCTGAGCAGCCGCTCGGCGTGCCAGAGCAGCCGCGCGCCGGCCGGCGTCAGGGCCACGCGGTGGGCGGACCGCTCCAACAGGCGCAGGCCGAACTGGTCCTCCAGGCAGCGCATCTGCTGGCTGACGGCGCCCTGGCTGATGCCCAGGCGGCGGGCGGCGGCTGTGAAGCCGCGCTCCCGCACAACGGTGCGAAAGGTGCGCAGCGCGCAGAGCCAGCGGCTGGGGCCGCAGGCGTCGGGATGGCCGTCCTCGGAGCGGGTGCGGCCGCCGAGCGACACTCTCGGGCTGGCTTGCGCTGCTTGGGGGACTTCGGGCTCGCCGCCGTCTATTAGCACAGACTCATGATAGGGGGACGCCCAGGCCCTGTCCACGGGCGCAGGGCAATTCGTGAGGTGGCTCACAGGCGGCCGCCACATCCGGGGCGCACCTCGCGAAGCTCTGTTCTTGGAAGGGGGCGAGGACGCATGAGCATCCGGACGCCTTCCGGCGAGCCCCAGCAGACGGAGACGCCCCTGCGCCGGCCGGCGGACGCTGCCACCGACGAGTCGCGGCAGGCACCCCCCACGCAAACGGTGCGCATCCAGGTCGAACCGGTGCGCCATCAGCCTGAGCCCGGTCAGGCTCAGTACCCGACGCCTCACGGAGCACCGTATCCGGGGCCGGGCGCAACCCCATCCCGCACCGGACCCTCGCCCTGGCTCTGGGTGGTGTTCGCGGTCCTCGGCCTGGTTGTGGCGGTCGTCGCCGCGGCCGTCCTCGTCGGCGCAATCCATGGCGTGACGGGCGCCGTTCAGCAGCAGACCGGAGTGCTGGCCGGCCAGGTCCGCGCCCTCAATCAGATCGATCGCGACCTGAGGACCCTGATCCAGACCATCCAGCAGGCCGTGCAGGCCATCTTGAGCCGCATGCCCGGCGGATAGCCGGCGGCCGGCGCCCGGTCCACCACCGGGCGCCGGCGCTGGCCCTCACCCCACGCTCCCCACCATATCCGCCATGAACTCGAGCTCGTCCGCGCTGACCGTGTGCCCCATCCCGGGGTAGATCCGCGAGGTCACATCCGCGCCCATGTCCTCCATGAACCGGTGATGCACGGGAGACACCCGTGCATCCATGACCGCCGCCGTCTCCTCCAAGCGCTGAAGGGGATGTGCGGATCCACGTCGCTGCAGCCGAGAAAGCAGGGTGTGCCGCCGAAGGTGCCCCCATACGCCCGTGGCGTGCCCGGCGGCCCGATCAGGCCGCCGCTCAGCCCGATGACGGCCCCATAGCGCCTCGCATGGCGCGCCGCGAACTCCAAGGCCAGGCAGGCCCCCTGCGAGAAGCCGGCGAGCACCGTGCGCTCGGGCGCCCCCGCCTTCTCGACCAGCGCGCCCACCAATTCAAGCGCCGAGGCCAGCCACGGCTCGTTCTGCGCCGCCGGCGCCAGGAAGCTGTAGGGATACCAGCTTGCGCCGGCGGCCTGCGGCGCGAGGTAGGCCGCGCCGTCCAGCCCCAGGTGCTCTCCCAGCGCGAGGATGTCTGCGGCGCTTCCCCAGCGTCCGTGCAGCAGGATGACCACCGCCCGCGCGTCCGCGAGCGGCGTGCCCGCAGCCGCCACCGGTGCGCCTCCGTGCGGGTCCCGGGTCATGCCCGCGCCCGCACAGGCGGCAACTGCGCTTCAATGGCCGCACGCTGCGCCTCCAGCCAGGGGGGCAGCCGCAGGGTCCCGCCCAGGGCCGCGAGGGGCTCATCGATGGCGAAACCCGGTCCGTCCGTGGCGATCTCGAAGAGGACGCCCCCCGGCTCGCGGAAGTAGATCGAGTGGAAGTAGCAGCGGTCCAGGACGCGCGTCACGTTGAGGCCGAGATCGGCCAGGCGCTCGTGCCATTCCGCCTGCTCCTCGTCGTCCCTCGCCCGGAACGCCACATGGTGCACCGTGCCCACCGAGACGCGCCCGCGCGTCCCAGCGGGCAGGCACAGCACGTCCACCACAGCCGCTTCGGCGCACTGGAACCGGTACCGGTTCCCCGACTCACCGGCCGCCTCCAGGCCGAGGGTCTCGGTCAGCAGCCGCGCCGTGGCCTCAAAGCCCTGCTCGGATAGGGTCACGCCGTGAAAGCCGAGGATCGCGTGCGGCTCGGCGTCGTCAGAACCCTCGCCCGCCACCAGCTCCAGGCGCAAGCCGTCCGGATCCTCGAAGCCCAGAACGTCCGAGCCGAAGCGCGAGCCGACCTCGCCCGGCACCACGCCGTGCGTCCGCAGGCGCTCGGCCCACCATCCCAGCGACCCCTCCGGAACGCGGAAGGCCGTCACGGTGGCCTGGCCCACGCCCGCCCGTCCGCGCTGGCCGTCGGGCCAGGGGAAGAAGGTCATGACCGTGCCCGGTGTGCCCCTTTCATCCCCGAAATAGAGATGGTAGGAGCCGGGGTCGTCGAAGTTGACCGTCCGCTTGATCAGGCGCAGCCCGAGCACCTGGGTGTAGAAGTCCAGATTCGCCTGTGGGTTGCCCGCGATCGCGGTCACGTGGTGGATGCCTGGCACGCGCATGCCTGATCCGCCCCCCTGCGCCCACCCTACCATCCCATGGTGCGCACGGGTTCCTCCCGCGCGCACGCCGCGACATAAGGCAGGACTGCCGGCGGCGGGGACGGAAACGCTCTGGAACAAGGGGGTCCCACCCACCATGGCCGATGTGATCTGGCGGCCGGACCCGGCCCGCATGGCCCGCAGCCACCTGCAGCGGCTCCTCACGCGGACAGGCACGCCCGACCTCGAGCACCTGCGCGCCCGGGCGGCCGGGGACCCGGCCTGGTTCTGGCAGCAGGTGGAGCAGGACCTTGGCGTGGCCTGGTACCAGCCCTACACCCAGACCCTGGACCTGACCGACGGCGTGCCCTGGGCACGCTGGTTTCAGGGCGGCAAGATGAACGCCGCCAACGACGCCTTGGATAAGCACATCGCCACGCCGCGCCGCCGCCAGCTGGCCCTGGTCTGGGAGGGTGAGGACGGCGAGGTGCGCCGCTCCTCCTACTTCGACCTCTGGCAGGAGACCAACCGCGTGGCCAACGCCCTCGAGGAGCTGGGCGTGCGGACCGGCGACCGCGTGGGTATCTTCCTGCCGATGCTGCCCGAGACCGCCGCGGCTGTGCTCGCCTGCTGCAAGATCGGCGCCATCTTCATCCCGATCTTCTCCGGCTACGGCGCCGACGCCGTGGCCACCCGGCTGCGCGAGGGCGGCGCCAAGGTGCTGGTGACGGCCGACGGCTTTTACCGGCGCGGCCGCCCAGTGCTGCAAAAGCCCGTGGCCGACCAGGCGGCGGCGTCCTGCCCCGACCTGGAGCACATGCTGGTCGTGCGGCGGCTCCGGGCGGACGTGGCCATGTCCCAACCCCGCGACGTGGCCTACGACGAAATTGTGGCGCGCATGCGCGCCACATATGACACGAAGCAGCTGGATGCGGAGACCCCGGTGATGCTCATCTACACCTCGGGCACAACCGGCCGTCCGAAGGGCGCGGTCCACGTGCACGCCGGCTTCCCGCTCAAGGCCGCACAGGACCTCGCCCACTGCTTCGACCTCCAGGGCGGCGACCTGCTCTTCTGGTTCACCGACATGGGCTGGATGATGGGGCCCTGGGAGGTCTTCGGCGCCCTCTGGCTCGGCTCGACCATGCTCTTTTACGAAGGGACGCCCGACTTCCCGCAGCCCGACCGGATCTGGAATCTCTGCGAGCGCCACGGGGTCACCCACCTCGGGATCTCGCCCACGGCCATCCGTGCCCTGATGACGCACGGGCTGCAGTGGGTGCGAAAGCACGACCTCTCGCAGCTCTACGTGCTCGGCAGCACGGGCGAGCCCTGGAACCCCGACCCGTGGCGCTGGTACTTCGACGAGGTGGGCGGCGGGCGCTGCCCGATCGTCAACTACTCGGGCGGAACGGAGATCTCAGGCGGCATCCTCAGCTGCTTCCCGGATTCGCCCATGGTGCCGTGCGCCTTCGCGGGCCCGGTTCCCGGCGTCCCCGCCGAGGTGCTGGACGAGGGCGGGCATGCCGTGCGCGGCGAGGTCGGCGAGCTGGCCATCACGGGGCCCTGGCCGGGGATGACGCGCGGGTTCTGGCAGGACCGCGAGCGCTACCTGGAGACCTACTGGTCGCGGTGGCCCGGGGTCTGGGTCCACGGCGACTGGGCGCGGGTGGACAAGGACGGGTTCTGGTTCATCGAGGGCCGCTCGGACGACACGCTCAAGGTGGCGGGCAAGCGGGTCGGCCCGGCGGAAGTGGAGTCTGCGCTGGTTGCCCACCCCGCGGTGGTCGAGGCGGCGGCGATCGGCGTCCCCGACGAGCTCAAGGGCGAGGCCATCGTGGCGTTCTGCATCCTGGCGCCCGGCGCCGAGCGAAGCGAGGCGCTGCGCGCGGAGCTGAAGGCGTGGGTGGGTGAGCGGCTTGGCAAGCCGCTCACCCCGTCGGACGTCCGGTTCGTGAGTGACCTGCCGCGGACACGCAACGCAAAGATCATCCGCAGGGCCGTGCGGGCGGCCCACCTCGGGTTACCGGCGGGGGATCTGTCGGCGTTGGAGAATCCGGCCGCGCTGGATCAGGTGCGGCAGTCGGGGTAGAAGCGCGCCAAAAAAGGGCGGATCGCGCGCCGGACATACCAGATCTGAGCACTTGGTGGCCATCGACCACCATGGGTAGCGTGACACCCGCGGTCCACGCCCTAAATCAGCGCCCTTCTAGCGGATGCCGGTGTCGCAGGTGACGGTGACGGTGGCGAAGGCGTGCGGCGGGACCGTGGCCGTGGCGTGGCAACGGGGAAAGGGCTGCGCGCCGTCATTCACGATGGTGTAGGTCCCGGGCGGCAGGGCGACGCGGAAGCGGCCCTGCGCGTCCGAGGAGAACGTTGCGGTGCCGGCGCGCAGGCGGACGGCGGCGGGCCGGTCCGGGCAGGGCTCCGCCGCGCGCTGGACAGGGCAGGTTGGACCGGCCAGCACCACGCCGGCGAGGCCGGAGTCGGGCGCGGGGCCGCAGGCGGCCAGAAGTAGGGCCAACGCCGGCACCAGAATGCGCATCGCTCGGTTGGACGCGCGGTGGCGGCGGGCGGTTCCCGAGGGACGGCAGGGTGCCGGACCGCATAGCGGCCAGACCACACCGGGGCCCGAGGCGCACAAGTGGCCAGGTCATACCGGGGCCGCACGGGGGTGGGGCCGCACGAGGGGCGGGGCCGCAAAGCCGGGCCGCACAAGGGACCGGGCACACGGGCTCGGACGGATGCCCCGGCCCCGGACACGGGGCCCGGGGTATCCGTCACCCGGGGCGGCGCCCTGTCGGGCACCCGCTTCGCAGGAACGCCAACGCGGCCAGGGCAGCCAGGGCGTACAGGGCCGCCGCCACGACGGCCGCTGCGTGGAACCCCGCGACGAACGCCGCCGGGTGGGCCGGGTCGCCGGCGATCGTCCCCAGCAGGGCGATGCCGATCACGCCGCCGGTCTGGCGGGCCGCGTTGCTGATGGAAGCCGCCAGGCCGGCGCGGGCGGGCTCGACTTCCGCCATGGCGGCCGACACGACGGCCGGGGTCAGCAGGCCCAGGCAGACGCCGATCAGCGCCAGGCTGGGCAGCAGCGCCGCATAGCCGCTCGCGGCCCCGATGCGCGTGAGACCCGCCAGACCCGCGGCGCCGAGGGCGAGGCCGATGGCCGCCGGGGTGCGCGGGCCCGCGCGGGCGGTCCAGCGCCCGCCGAGCGGCGCGACCGCCACCAGGAGCGCGAACATCGGCGCCATCTCCGCGCCGGCGGCCAGGGCCGGGCGCCGCTGAATCACCTGCAGGAACAGTGTCATCACGAAGAGCGCGCCGAGCGCGCTCAGATTCATCGTGCCGGCCACCGCATTGGCGGCGGCGAACGGCGGCGTGCGGAAGAGGCGCAGGGGGAGGAGGGGGTCTTGCGACCTCCGCTCGGCGGCCACGAAGGCGCAGGCGAGCGCACCCGCCGCGGCCAGGGCGGGTGGGGAGGCCTCGATCAGGGCGAACGTGGCGCAGGCCAGGGTCGCGGCGCCCAGGACCAGGCCGGCGACGTCGAAGGGTCCGTCGCGGGTGCCGGCGGTCTCCCGCACGGTGCGGACGGCCACGCAGGCAGCCGCGGCGGCGATGGGGACGTTCAGCAGGAACGCTGCGCGCCAGCCGGGACCGGCGACCAGGAGCCCGCCAACCAGGGGGCCGGCGGGCAGGGCCATCCCCGCGACGGCGGCCCAGAGGCCGATGGCCTTCGCTTGCTCGGCCGGGTCCGGGAACGTGCGGACGATGATGGCCAGGGTTCCGGGCAGCAGCAGGGCGGCGCCCGCGCCCTGCAGGGCACGGGCGGCGATCAGGACGCCGAGCGTGGGGGCGAGGGCGCAGGCGAGCGACCCCGCGCCGAAGACGCCGAAGCCCCACATCACCACGCGGCGGTGCCCGCTGCGGTCGCCGGCGGCGCCGCCGGCCAGCATGAGGCTTGCGAAGGAGAGCGCGTACGCGTCGACCACCCACTGCAGCGCGCCGGATGTGGCGCCGAGGGCGGCGCGGATGTGGGGGAGGGTGACGTTGACGACCGTGACGTCGAGTTGGACCAGGAAGAGGCCGGCACACATGGCGGCCAACACCGCGGACCTGTCGTTGCGCATGGGCTGAGGATAGCCCGCGATCGCTTCGCCCCCCGCCGAAGCGTGGCCGGGGTATTCTCGGTCCATGACACACGGGGATGCCGATATCGCGCATGTGGCGGCGGCCATCGGCGAGCCGGCCCGCGGGCGGATGCTGATGGCGCTGCTGGACGGGCGGGCGCTGCCGGCGAGCGTCCTGGCCCGCGAGGCGGGCGTGGCGCCGTCGACGGCCAGCGGCCACCTCGACCGGCTGCTGGCTGCCGGCCTGCTGGCGGTGGAGCCGAGCGGCCGCCACCGCTACTACCGTCTGGCTGGCGCCGAGGTGGCGGCTGCGCTGGAGTCGCTGGCGCGGCTGGCGCCTGGGGCGCCCGTCCGGTCCTTGCGCCAGTCGACTCAGGCGGAGGCCCTGCGCCACGCCCGCACCTGCTACGACCACATTGCCGGCCGCCTCGGTGTGGAGATCATGGCGTCCCTGATCGACCGCGGCTGCCTGGCCGGCGGCGATGGGCGCCACGACCCCGCGCGGGCCAGGCGCGACCGCTACAGCGCCCCGGGGACCGACATCGCCTATACCCTGACGCCTGCGGGCGAGCGATGCCTCCAAGGCTTCGGCGTAGAACTCGCCGGCCAGTCCGGTGTGCGGTACTGCGTGGATTGGACGGAGCAGCGGCACCACTTGGGAGGGCGCCTGGGCGCCCTCCTGATGCAGCGCCTGCTTGCCTTGGACTGGGTCCGGCGCGCACCGGCGGGCCGCGCTCTGCTCATCACCCCAGCGGGCCGGCGGGGTCTTGAGGAGACCTTCGGCGCTCGTCCATGATGGGGGCAGGGAGGCGGGGCAGGTGGGGCAGCGCATCGGCCACTTCGAGATTGTCGGCAAGGACGCGATCCGGCTCCAGAAGTTCTACCGGGACATGTTCGGGTGGCAAATCAGCGAGCCGATGGCCTCGATGGGCAACTACGCGCTGATCGACGGCGGCAGCAGCGGTCTCGGCGGCGGCATCGGCGAGGAGATGGGCGGCGGCGCGCGGGTCACGATCTACGTGCAGGTGCCGGACCTGCATGCGGCCCTGGACAAGGCCGCTTCTCTGGGCGGCAAGGTGCTCATGCCGCCGATGGACGTGCCCGGCGGGCCACGGATCGCCATGTTCGCCGACCCGGAGGGCAACACGACCGGCCTGATGCAGGGGTAGGGCCTTCTGGGTCAAGAAGAGGCGTACCGTGTCTTCGATCAGTTCCTGCGCCAGCATTGCCGGGGAGACGTCTGCTCGAGACTCGTCCCCCGGCGAGAACGAGGCGCTGCCCCATTGGCCCTGCCTGTTGCTCAGTTCCGCCACGAATGACCCAGAACCGACCCTGAACCGGAGCTGCGACCTGACATCGGAGCAGCTCGGTCCGACCCGGCGGACGCACCACGATACCCGTGGTGCGGACCCCTGCTGCGCCAAAGGGGCCTCCCGGCGGGCTTGCTGTAATGCGAACGGTCCGGTTTCCGACGCGGATATCGGCCAGAGGCGGGAAACTCATCGGCCCCAGCCACGCGTCGTGCCACAGCTGCTGATTGAGTGGGTGGCGCGTCACGTGCAACGGACCGGCGTCCCCGGTGCACTCGTTGAGAAACTGGTCGATGGTGCCCTTCCACATCACATCGTCTGGTGGCGGGCTCTCCTGGTTCTCGCGGTACGTCCGCGTGAGCTGGCTCACGAGCGCCTGGCCCGTTCCGCTTCATCCTGGGCGCGTCTGTACTCTCGGACGCTGTCCCTGACCCGATCGGCAAGGAGCACGATCCAGTCAGACAGATCACCGGAGTGCGACGTTTCAAGCGCATCGTAATAGCGTGGCCGATCCTCTTTCCAGATGGTGGCCAGCGGACACCCCGCGCGCAGCAGCACGACATTCATGGCCAAGCGGGCGACGCGCCCGTTTCCGTCGATGAAGGGGTGAATGTTGACGAGCCAGGTATGGGCCAGTGCCGCCCTCAGGATTGGATCGGCCGGCTGGGAATCCGTTGTCAGCCATGCGTCATAGGCGGCCATCGCCTCTTCGATGTGAAGGGGCTCCGTGGTCGGGTAAGCCGAGCCGGAGATGCGGACCGGTTCGCGCCGGTAACGTCCGGCCTCTTCACGCTGGATATCCCGCAGCACGAGCAGGTGAAGGTCGCGGATGACTCCGGCGGAAAGCGGAGGGTCCAAGGACCGTGTCATTTCGAAGATGGCGTCCACCGCCACCGCGAGATTCACGGCTTCGGCGTGTTCGCGAAGGCTCTTTCCGCCCACGGTCAGCCCGTCTTCGACGATCACTTTGGTCTCGGACAGGGTGAGCGTGCTGCCCTCGATGGCATTGCTGTTATAGACGTGCTGAAGGCGGAACCACTGCACCAGCGACCGGAGGGCGGCAGCGGACAAAGGGCTTTCCCGAAGCGCAGCCGCCTCGGCGGCCACTTCAGCGCAAAGCGCCTCTGCCGCGGGAGACCAGACGAACGGTAGAGGCATCCAGAACCCCCGGATCAAGTATAGCGTCGCGCCGGCCGCCGGGCCGACCGCCCGGGGACGGGGATCATACCATCCCCGCCGCGGGCGGCCTGAGCTCACCTTGCCTCGACGGGAATCTCCCGCGGCTTGGCCTCCGGCACCTTCGGCAGGTGCACGGTGACGACGCCGTGCTCGTGCACGGCCCTGACCTTGCCCTCCTCGATCGGCGGCTCGATGGCGACGGCGCAATGGAACTCGCCCTCGCGACGTTCGCGCCGGACGAAGGACGCCGACTCCGGGTGCCCCAGCCTGCGTGTGCCGTGGATGGTCAGCGTGCCGGGCCGGTACTCGACCTTGACGTCGCTGGGAACGACGCCCGGCAGGTCGACCCGCGCCACGACCTCCTCCGATGTCTCATAGACGTCCACTGGCATGGCGAACTCGTCCGTGAACAGCCGGCGCACGCGCCGCATCTGCCGGCGCAGGTCCGTCATGTCGTCGAACACGTCGCTGAGCGGCTCCCACCTCGTGATGGACATTCCGCATCGCCTCCTTCCAGTCCAGGCTAAGGCCGCGCCATCTGGCCAGCCACGGCCGGAATGCCCTCCGCGACGCGTCAGAAGGGACCGCTGCCGGGGGGACCGCACGGACCCCTGGCGAATCCACCATCAGCAGCAGGGGGGTGGCGAGATGTCCAGCTTCACGCCGCATGTGGCCCCGCCCAGCCAGGCCGGACCGCCGCGCAAGGGCGTGCTCCGTATCCCGTACGGGCCCGGGCCGCAGCACTTCGGCGACCTGCGCCTGCCTGCATCCGGCCCCCGCCCGCTGGTCGTCATCGTCCACGGCGGCGCCTATCGCAACGCCTACCACCTGGACCTGATGGACGACCTGGCCGAGGACCTGCTCCGGCGGGGCTTCGCCTCCTGGAACATCGAGTACCGGCGGATGGGTGACCCCGGCGCCGAGTGGCCCGGCCTGTTCCAGGACGTGGCCGCCGCCGCTGACCGCGTGGTGGCCATGGCGCCGGAGCATGGGCTCGATCTCGGGCGGGTGGTGGTCCTCGGCCACTCCGCCGGTGGGCACCTGGCCCTGTGGCTGGCCGGACGCTGGCGGCTCCCGGATGGCGACCCGCTCACCGCCCGCCCGGGTGCCCTGCCGGTGCATGGCGTCGTGGCCGTTGCACCGGTCAGCGACCTCGACCGCTGCTTCGCCGACCGGCCGGACATCCGTCCCCTGATCCGCGCGGAGGGGCGCCCGTCCGTCGACCCGTACGCCCTCCTGCCCCTGGGCGTCGCGCAGGTCGTGGTCCACGGGGTGGAGGATCAGTCGGTGGCCGTGGCGGAGTCGCGCCGGTATGTGGCGGCGGCGGTGGCGGCGGGCGATCCCGCGTCGCTGGTGGAGTTGGCAGGGGCGGAGCATTTTGCCCCGATCCGGCCGGATACGCCGGCCTTGGCGCGGGTCGCCGAAGCCGTGCAGGATGTGGCGGGCGCGTAGGCGCCCGCGAGACTGGTTCCCCTGCGGTCGTTTCACTGAGTAAACCTGCCGTCAGGTAGTCGATCCCTGTCGAACAATTCGCGATACATCGCCCGTACACGCAAAGAGGAATTGACTACAGCAAAGCTGAATAGCAGCGCCCACACTCCTGCGGCACAACGTTTTAGTCAGTGAAACGGAGGCGGGCGCGCTGCGGGTGATTGACCAGTCCGGGCCAGGGGGACCCGTGCTCAATGCCACCGCCGACCCCTGCTCGTCCGGGCCAACCCCCTGACCCAGAACCTGGCCCTGCAGTTTCTTCCCCCTGGCAGCGCCGGCCACCCCCTCGGCACGGACAGCCTCGGGCGCGACCTGTTCAGCCGGCTCCTTTACGGCGCCCGCTATTCCCTTGTCATCTCCCTGATTGCGACGGTTCTGGGCATGGCCGTCGGCGTGCCGGTTGGGCTATTGGCTGGCTATGCAGGTGGACGCACGGACACCGTGATCATGCGAGTGACCGACGTGCTGCTGGCCTTTCCGTACCTGCTGCTGGCGATCGTGGTCGTCGGCGCCCTCGGTCCAGGGCTGGTCAACGCCCTCTTGGCCGTGTCCATCAGCGCGATCCCGTTTTACGTCCGGCTGGTGCGGGGCCAGGTCGTCAGCATCAAAAAGGCTGAATTCGTCGAGTCAGCGCGCGCGATGGGCGCGCGCACCGGACGCATCGTGGGCCGGGCCATCCTGCCAGCCGTACTCCCGTACCTGCTTGTGATGTTCGCAGCCAATGCCGGCTTCATCCTGGTGCAGGCCTCCGCGCTGTCCTTCCTCGGACTCGGCGTGCAGCCCCCCACCCCAGAATGGGGGAGCATCCTGGCAGAAAACCGCCAGTATGCGACCATTGCCCCGTACAGCGTGCTGCTGCCGGGTCTGTGCATCCTCATCGTTGTGCTGGGCCTGAACCTGCTGGCCGACGCGCTGCGCGACGTGCTTGACGTCCGGGCCGACCTCTGACCGGTCAGTCCTTGCCGCCGCGCCGCCGGCCGCGCAGGATCTCGCGAATGACGATGTAGGCGATGGCCCCCGTCGCCAGCACGGTCGGCACGATCATGGTGAGCCAGTACTCGCCGGCGGTTACCGAGTTCAAGCGGCGGCGCCTCCCGCCTACGATCCTCGCAGAAAAGGGTCCCCGTGAACAACGCCGTATGTGCCGATTGGGGAGGGTGCGCCGGGTGGCCCTCGACTCGCCCGAAGCCTGCCGCGCCGCGGCGGAGGGGTGGCTTGCCGGCAAGGCGCGGCGGCTGGCCCACATCCGCGGGGTGGCGGCTTGTGCCGAGCGCCTGGCACAGAAGGCGCGCCTCACCCAAGAGGACCGCGACGCGCTGGTGTGCGCGGGGTGGCTCCACGATGTCGGGTACGCGGACGGCCTCAACGCCACTGGCTTTCACCCGCTGGACGGCGCCGCGTGGATCCTGGCGCAGGGGCAGCCGCGGCTAGCAGCCCTGGTGGCGCACCACTCCGAGGCGGCTGTCGACGCGGGCAAGCGCGGGCTTGACCTGTCGGCCCACCCGCGTGAAGAGGGTGTTGTCGCGGACCTCTTGGACTACGCGGACCTGTGCACCGCCCCCGACGGTCGCCCCGTATCGCCGCAAGGCCGGCTCGACGAGATCGAGGTCCGCAACCCTGAGAAGCGAGCCGAGCGGCCCGCTCGCCTCGCTCTGGCCCGCAAGGTGCAGGCACTTTTAGGGAGGAATCGCTCAATGCGCGTCCTGATCGCCGGCGGCACCCGCTTCATCGGCCGCCACCTCACCGAGTTCCTCCTGGATGAGGGCCACGAGGTCACCCTGTTCAACCGGGGGCAGACGAACCCCGACCTGTTCCCAGAGGCCGCCCGCATCAAGGGCGACCGCGCCGACCCGCCGGCGGCCCTCGCCGCCCGCGACTGGGATTGGGTCTTCGACGTCTCGGCGTACGTCGAGGACGAGTTGGTGCCCCTGGTCAAGGTCATCGGGCCGCACGCCGGCCGGTACATCTACGTCTGCACCGGCGGCTCGTACATGCAAAACCCCGAGGCCAAGGAGATCACCGAGGACAGCCCGCAGTGGCCGCCCGAAGACCGCTACATGGCGGATGGCGCGCCCAACGCCTACGGCGCCAAGAAGGCGAAGGCGGAGGCTGCGCTCTGGCGCATGGCGCCCGAGTACGGCATGGAGGTCTCCGTGGTGCGGCCGGTGGTCGTCTACGGGCCGTGGGACCCCACCGACCGCTGCCACTACTGGCTGCACCGGGTTCAGGCCGGGAGCGTGGTCGTGCCTGAGGCGCCGGTTTCCATGACGCGCGCCGTCTACGTCAAGGACCTGGTCCGGGAGCTGGTCGGGGCTGCCAAGGCGCCGCACGCCGCCGGCCGCGCCTACAATGCCGCCATGACGCGCCACCGCAGCCTGCAGGAGTGGCTGGACACGGCAGCGGCGGTCCTGGGCAAGGCGCCAACGGTGAAGACGGTGAGTTGGGACGCGCTCAAGGCGGCTGGGGTCGAGCGCCTGCCGGCCGTCAGCCGCGGGGCGGGCCGCAACTTCTCCACGGAGCGCGCCCAGCAGGAGCTCGGCCACACCTCGACCCCGTTCGCGCAGACCATCGCCGAGTGCTACGCGCATATGGCGGCGGAGGGCCGCCCCATTGCCGAGGGCATCCCAACGGACGTGCTGGCGCGGCTGATGGCCTAGGGCCGCGACCTGAAGGCGGCCTCCCCCGGCAGCGGGTGGGGGCCGCACCCGAACATGCGGGCTGCAGGACACTGCGGTCGCGGGCCGTACTCCGCCAGGAGGGGGTGCGCGCAAAGCATGGAGATCACGTTGTCCGCCGTCGGCGACTGCATCATCACCCGCGGGCTCCGCAGCAGCCGCGACCCGGGTTTCCTTGGGCTTCGCGACCACGTCGGCGCCGCCGACGTGGCCTTCGCCAACCTTGAGCAGTTGCCCCACAACTTCGAGGGGCCGCCCGCCAACGAGTCGGGCGGGACCTGGCTCTGCTGCGACCCCGCGCTGGTCGACGACCTCCGCTGGATGGGCTTCCGCCTGTTCGCCTGCGCCCACAACCACTCCCACGACTGGGGCCGGCACGGCCTGCTGGCGGCGCTGCGCCACATGGACAACATGGGCGTCGCGTATGCGGGCGTGGGCGCCAACCTCGCCGCGGCGCGGGCACCCCGGTACGTGGAGACGGGGGCCGGCCGCGTGGCCATGATCGCGGCGGCCGCCAGCTTCACAAGCGAGGCGCCGGCTGGCGACCCCCACGGCACCGTGCCCGGGCGGCCGGGCCTCAACCCCCTGCGGGTCAAGCGCACCCTGCGCGTGAGCCGCGATGACCTGGAGCGCCTGCGCGACATCGGCGACCGCCTCGGGGTCACGGCCGCCCACAACCAGCGGGTGCGCGACGGCTGGGTCAAGCCCGAGGCGGAGGGCACGCTGACGCTCTTCGGCCAGCGCTTCGTGGCCGTGGACCGCCCGGAGGATGTCGGCGAGGACACCGAGCCGGACCCACGCGACCTTGAGGGCAACCTGGCCGCCGTGCGCGACGCCGTCCGCCAGGCCGACTTCGTGGTCGTGAGCCTGCATGCGCACGAGCAGGTGGCGGGCCAGCGCGAGCAGGCCGCGGCGTTCATTCCCACGTTTGCGCGCGCGTGCATCGACGCGGGGGCGCACGCCGTCATCGGCCACGGGCCGCACGTCCTGCGCGGCGTCGAATTCTACAAGGGGCGACCAATCCTATACAGCCTGGGCAACTTCATCTTCGAGAGCGAGAGCATGACCGCGCAGCCGGCCGACTATTTCCAGCGGCTGGGGCTCGGCCCCGACGCCGGGCCGGCAGACCTCTTCGATGCAAGAAGCAACCGCGACCAGCGCGGGTTCCCGGCGGATCCCCACTACTGGGAGTCGGTGGTGGCGACGCTTCGGTTGCGGGCGGACGGGCCGTGCGTGGTGGAGGCCATGCCGGTGACTCTTGGCCACGGGCAGAGCCGGGCGCGCCGCGGATCGCCGATTATGGCGGCGGCGGCGGACGGCGAGCGCATCATGGAGCGCCTGGACCGGCTCTCGCGGCCGTATGGCGCCCAGGTGCGGGCATCTGGCGGCGGTGCCTGGCAAATCGTGCCGGCGGGCGCTGCGGCGGCGGCGTCAGGGGCGTAGAAGCCCCTCGTCTCGTACCTTCTGGCGCTGCGGCGTCCGCGGGGCGTCGGCGGGAACTCCTGCACCGCCGCCATCGTCCCTCATGATGATGGAGGCGGTGCAGATCCGGCGGGTCGTGGCGATGCTGGCGGCGGCGGTTCTCCTGCAGGTCACGGCGGCTGGGTGCGGCCTGTTCGGCGCGCGGGCCGGGCAGGCCGTGCCAGCCGCCTCACCGGGGGCTGGCACGACGGCCACCGCGCCCACGCCAGCCACTGTCGCATCGGCGACCTACGGGGCGGGAGAGACCCTTGGCGCCCTGATGGTGGCCCACGCCATCACGCCCGTAGTCGTGGCCATGCCTGCGGCGGCGGCGCCTGTCAAGCTTGCCGCCGTCCAGTTCCTCACCACGCACATCGGGTGGGCCGTCGGCAGCCGCTGCACGACGGCAAGTGTCTGCCAGGGCCTTATTCTCAGCACCCGTGACGGCGGCGCGACCTGGCCCGCCCCCGTCGTGCTGCCCGCCGCCCTCACCGGCCTGCAATTCCTGGACACTCAGAACGGCTGGGCCTTCGGGCCATCGGCCCTTTATGCGACCAAGGACGGCGGCGCCACGTGGACGTCCGTGCCCCTGCCGGCGGACGCCGGGCGGGTGGCCGCCGTCCAGGCCTCCTTTGCGGACGCGGCCGATGGCTGGCTCATCCTGCACCTGCAGGCCTGCGCGACCCAGGGCTGCGGCGTGCGCCTGTACGCGACCTCGGACGGGGGCGCCACATGGCGGCTGCTGGCCAGCAATGAGCCGCCCGGCGGCGGCAGCACAGGCCTCGGCTGGTCCGAATTCGTGGCCGGAGGCGACATCGGCGGCGGCCACGGCTGGATGCTGGCCCAGACGCCGGCCGGGATCATGCAGACAACGGCAGACAGCGGCCGCACGTGGCAGGGGCAGGCGTTGAGCTCCGGCGGCTCGCCGGTGGGCGGCGGCTTTGCCGCCAACGGAACCGGTTGGGTGGCGGCGTCGAGGGGCACGGGTGCGCCCACGGTCCGGGTCTGGGAGAGCGCCGACAGCGGTACCGCGTGGCGTTCCATCACCACGGTGTCCGGGCGTGTCGCGGGCCTTTTTGCCGCCATGGACGGCGCCACCGCCTGGCTGATGCTGCAGCCGGCAAGCGCCACGGCCTGTCCCGCCTACCCATGCGGCGCCAGCGTCAGTGTCGTCTCGGCCATGGGCACGGCCACGGCACCGGCTCCGCTGGCCGGTTGGACGCTGCTCAACATCAGCGCGCTGGACGCAACAACGGCGTGGGCCGTCGCGGCGGGAACGGGCGGCTACGCCCTGCTCGCCACCACGGACGGCGGCAAGACCTGGCGCCCCCTGTACCAGGCCGCGAAGGCGGCCACGCTGGGCCGGCTCTGGGGCTTCGTGGACAGCGGCCACGGCTGGGCCCTGGGCTCGGCCACGGACCCCACCGCCATGCTCAAGACCGCGGACGGCGGCGCTACCTGGACCCCGGCCGGGCGCGTGCCCGTGACGCAGCCGCTTGCGGCTGGCTTCAGCGACCTGCTGCATGGGTGGGTGGCCGACCTGCAGGGCGCCTACGTGACCGCGGACGGCGGGGCGACCTGGACCAAGATCACGGTGCCGGCCGCCGCCATCGCGGCGATGGGCTTCACGACGCCAAAGGACGGCTGGCTCCTGCCCGAAGCCACCAAGTCGCAGCCGGCCGTGGCGCTTCA
>DATLTP010000306.1:0-2063 GCA_035533535.1 Bacillota bacterium
ACAGGATGTGCGAAGACAGGAACACGGTGGCGCCGTCGCGGCGAGCCTCCAGCACGATGGCGTAGAACTCCCGCTGGTTGAGCGGGTCGAGGCCTCCGGTGGGCTCGTCGAGGACCAGCAGGCGGGGACGGTGCAGGAAGGCGAGGATCAGCGCCAGCTTCTGCTTGTTGCCCCGGCTGCACTCGCGGTAGGGCTGCGCCAGGTCCAGTTGCAGGCGGGTGCTGAGGTCCTTGACGCGCTCCGGGTCGACGCGGCCGGCCATGGCGCCCAGGTAGGCGATCACCTCGCGGCCCCGCAGCGCGCCGAACTCGGGCAGTTCGCCCGGCACGTAGCCGACGTGGCGCTTGACCTCGACGGCCTGCGCCTGGCAGTCGAGGCCGAAGATGTGGGCGGACCCGCCGCCGGGCCGGATCAGGCCCATCAGCAGGCGGATGGTGGTCGTCTTGCCTGCCCCGTTGGGGCCCAGGCAGCCGAAGATCTCGCCAGCCGCCACGTCGAGGTGGAGGTCGAAGAGGCCTCGGTCCGGACCATAGCGCTTGGTGAGGCCACGGGTCCGGATGGCCGGTTCCCCCGCTGCGTCCGATGCGGGCTCGGCGCCGGGCTCGTTCATCGAGGCCGTCCCCCTTCGCGGAACCGGGCCAGGAGCGCCTGGACCTCCTCCAGGAACCGGTCCATCACCTCGGCCATCTCGGCCAGCCGCTCCCGCCCTGGGCCGGGGGCGGCCAGGGCGGCGCCCGCCCGCAGGTGCCTGGTGAGCGCTCGGGTCTGGGCATCGCGGGCGGCGAAGATGGCCGACAGGTCATGGTGGGCCTGGTAGACCAGGCGGCGGGTCCCGCCGGCCCCGGTCGCGCGGGCGAGGCCGCAGTGGACGAGTTGGCGGGTCGCGACGCTCGCGCCGCTGCGGGCAACGCCCAGGTCGGCGGAGAGGCGGTCCAGGCCGACCGGCGCGTCCTGCAGGAGCAGGTAGGCGTACATGCGGCCGCTGGTGCGGGGCAGGCCCCAGCCGACCATGTGCTGGCCCATGTCCTCGACGAAGGCGCGCTGGTCGGGGGTGAGGGCGCCCCGGGTGGACGGGCTGTTCTGCATGTACTGATTATAGCCCCACACTCCGCACCCTTGGGACCTGAGACGGCGGATTTTCCCGGGCGGAACCGTTGGACGCGCGGAGCAAGAGGTATCGAGCGTCAGCGGCGCCGGATTCGGAGCATGTTCGGTAGCGGCCGGCCACCCATTTCGGCGCGGCCGGCCGGGACCGGAGCCTTGGGACACAAGACACGGGCACCACCTGGGGTGGGAGGGACCGGGGTGGCCGCCATGACCGAAATGCGCATCAGCGGCGCGGGCGCGGGGCTGCGACGAGGGCAGCGGCGGTCGGGGGCCGGGCCACCGGCTGGCCGCAGTCCGCTTGGGCTGGGACGGCTTCCAGCGCGCATGGCCCCAGGCCGGCGAGCGATGCAGCTGGACAGGTGCGACCGCCGTCGTGATCGCCGTGCAGGATGTCGAAGGGCACGCGCTCATGAGCCCACACATTGGCGGCAACGCTGTGGAAGACGTGAGCCGGGCGAGCTTGTCCAGCGCCCGCCCGAGTGCGTCGTCGTTGAGAGGCGCCGCCTGGAGCCTGGGGCCCAGAGCACGGGCAGGTCCGGCCGGGCGCCGTGGAACGTCTCGCGGAGGCGGCGGCGCTTCGCGCCGTTACTTCCCCCGATTTGTCGGCCGTCCAGCCCCGGGTGCTGCCCCAGCCCCTCAGCCTTCCACCCTCAGCTGACGGACCCATGCCGCCCAGCCGTCCGCTCCGTGCTACTGACCACGCGAAATGAAAGCGAACAGCAGGCCGGCTGCTCACGCTGTTTGAGAGGACGGCGGCTTGCGAAGCCCTGGCGGGGGAGTGGGCGCCGCCGTAGGCTGTCTGGCCGGGCGGCATGCCCTCCAGGGGCCATGCCGCTGCCGCCGGAAACGGCGGCGCCAGAGGCTCGCCCGCCAGGGACGCCGGGCCGGTCGCAAACAGCGTGAGCAGCCCCGTCGCAGATAGCGCGGCCAGTAGCACGCTCCGCCCCCCCCCAGCC
>DATLTP010000307.1:0-2747 GCA_035533535.1 Bacillota bacterium
GCGCCCGCGCATCATTCTGGGCATCCTTGGGGCGTGAATGCGCGCACTCGCACGTCCGATGAGGATGATGGGCCGTCTGCGCCGTCTTGGATTACCATGACTGGCTATGCCGGCGCGCTTCGGCATAATAGGAGAGGGGAAGCTTTGCCGGCTGTGGAAAGCGTTCCCGCACCAGGCCCACGACCCGGACGGGGAGGCGGCGTAGACAATCATGGCGCGTAAGCAGGGCAGCTCTGCCCAGAGCACGCGCGCTGGCGCCCTTGGCGCCAGCCGCGCGGAAGCCGACGGAAGGGGCAGCGCGGCCACGGATCTCACGTCCGAGCGTCTGCTCGGGATGTATCGTGTGATGGTCACCACCCGGGCGGTGGACGAGCGTATGTGGCTGCTGCAGCGGCAGGGCGCCATCGCCTTCACCATTCCCTGCAAGGGCCAGGAGGCCGCCCAGATCGGCGCGGTGGCCGCCTTCGACCCGGCCCGCGACTGGTTTTACCCCTATTACCGCGACGTCGGCGTGGTGCTGTCCCTCGGCATGACGCCCAAGGACGTGTTTTTGGCCGGCTTCGGCCGTCTCGCCGACCCCACCAGCGGCGGCCGCCAGATGCCGTACCACTGGTCGCTGCCCAGCGCCCACATCGTGACCCAGAGCAGCCCGGTGGCCACCCAGATCCCCCACGCGGCTGGCACCGCCATGGCGCTGCAGCTGCGCGGCGAGGACGGGGTCGTTTACTGCTCGTTCGGCGAGGGCAGCTCCAGCGAGGGCGACTTCCACGAGGGCGTCAACTTCGCGGCCGTGCGCAAGGCGCCCGTGGTCTTCTTCTGCGAGAACAACCACTATGCGATCTCGGTGCCGACGGACAAGCAGATGGCCGTGCACTCGGTGGCTGAGCGCGCCCCCGCCTACGGGATTCCAGGCGAGAGCGTGGATGGCAACGACGTGGTGGCCACCTACGAAGCCGTGAAGCGGGCGGTGGACCGGGCCCGCGCCGGGGAGGGCCCAACCCTGATCGAGGCCCGCACCTACCGCATCATGGCCCACTCCTCCGGGGATGACGACCGCAACTACCGCAGCCGCGAGGAGATCGCCGAGTGGGCCAAGCGCGACCCCCTTCAGCGCTTTCGGGAGTACCTGGTCGGCCAGGGGCTCCTGGACGAAGCCCGGGACCAGGCCCTGCGGGCGGAGGTCGCCGAGCAGGTGGACGCCGCGACGGACGCGGCGGAGCAGGCTCCGGCGCCCGGCCTGGAGGAGGCCATGCGCTATGTCTTCGCGGATCCGACCAACCTCGGGGGGGTGAACGGCCGTGGCCGTTAACGCCAGCGCCGCGACGGCGACCAAGCCGAAGAGCAACCTCGAGGCCGTGCGCGAGGCGATGCGCGAGGAGATGGCCCGCGACCCGCGCGTCATCCTGATGGGGGAGGACGTGGGTGTGCGCGGGGGCGTCTTTCAGGCCTCCGCCGGCCTGTTCGACCAGTTCGGCGGCAAGCGCGTGATCGACACCCCGCTCGCCGAGTCCGTGATCGTGGGCGCCGCCATCGGCGCCGCGGTGGC
Source organism: Bacillota bacterium (assembly GCA_035533535.1). Lineage (GTDB taxonomy): Bacteria > Bacillota > Sulfobacillia > RBS10-35 > JAJYVM01 > JAJYVM01. Next base: position 1,547 of record DATLTP010000307.1, read on the forward strand.
TGGGCTCCGGCCCATCGCCGAGATCCAGTTCGCCGACTTCATCGCGCCGGCCATGGACCAGATCATCAACGAGGCGGCGCGCATCCGCTACCGGAGCTACAACGGCTGGAGCTGCCCCATGGTGATCCGCGCGCCGTTTGGTGGCGGTGTCCACGGCGGGCTCTACCACTCGCAGTCCGTCGAGGCCATCTTCGCCCACGTCCCGGGGCTGAAGGTGGTCGCCCCCTCCACGCCGGCCGACATGAAGGGCCTGCTGAAGGCGGCCATCCGCGACGACGACCCCGTGATCTTCTTCGAGCACAAGGCGATCTATGGCGGGCCGCGCGAGATCATCCCCGAGGGCGACCACGTCGTGCCCATCGGCAAGGCGGCGGTGAAGCGCCCGGGCGAGCACGTGACCGTGATCGCCTACGGGATGATGCTGCACCGCGCCCTGCAGGCCGCCGAGCAGCTGGCCGCCGAGGGCGTTTCCGTGGAGGTCCTGGACCTGCGCACGCTGCGCCCGCTGGACCATGACGCGATTCTGGCCACGGCTCGCAAAACGGGCCGCGTCTGCATCGTTTACGAGGACAATAAGGCCCTGGGCGTGGGCGCCGAAGTGGCCGCCATGATCGCCGAGGAGGCCCTGTTCGACCTGGATGCGCCCATCGTGCGGGTGGCGGGGCCGGAGGTGCCCGGCATGCCGTACGCCGCAGCGCTCGAAGAGTGGTTCATGCCATCCGTCGAGGGCATCGCGGAAGCCCTGCGCAAGCTGGCGGCGTTCTAGTGGTTGGCGGGTGCGGGGCCCGCCGTGAGGCAGGGGCCCGCGCCGCCGGTCGCGGGCGGCGCGGAAGCCGCTCCCGCGTGCGCCTGGAGATGCTCCGCCCGGGCCACGCGCCCGCGCGGATGCGGACTCAATGGTAAGCGCGGGTTCCTCCCGCGCGCACGCGGGGACATAAGGAGGCTCCATCTTTGCAGATCCTGATGCCACAGCTCGGGGAGAGCGTCTCCGAAGGCACCGTCGACCGCTGGCTGAAGAAGATCGGCGAGAGCGTCAAGAAGTACGAGCCGCTGCTGGAGGTCGTGACCGACAAGGTCAACGCCGAGGTGCCCTCCACGGCGTCCGGGGTGTTGCAGGAGATCCTGGTGCCCGAGGGCCAGACGGTGCCCGTGGGCACGCCCATTGCAGTCGTGGCCGAGGCGGGCTCCGCCGACTCGGCCA
>DATLTP010000308.1:0-3313 GCA_035533535.1 Bacillota bacterium
CATACTCCTGCAGCGGCTGCGGGAGGGCCGACCGCTGGTGGCTGCGTTCGCTCATGACGGCTATCACGCGGGACGGATCGGCGCCTACGTGGAGCGAATTGCCGCCACTGGCGCCGTGGGCATCGCTATGGTCAACAGCCATGGGGCCGGGAGGCTGGTGGCCCCCTTTGGGGGGCACCAACGCCGCCTGTCCACCAATCCGATCGCCTTTGCCGCCCCCGTCGCCGGCGGTCCCCCCCTGGTCCTCGATATGGCCACGAGCACGGTGGCTGAGGGCAAGGTGCGGGTGCGCCGCAACAGCGGCGAGGAACTGCCCGAAGGTTGGGTGGTCGATTCCGAAGGCAGGCCCTCCCGCAAAGCGGAGGACCTCTATTCGGGGGGCGCGCTCCTGCCGCTGGGCGGTCCCGTTCAGGGCTACAAGGGCTATGGCCTCAGCCTGATGGTGGACGTCCTGGCGGGAGCCCTCTCCGGCGCCGGCTGCAGCCGCCCCGGCGAGACGTGGTCTGGGAACGGCTTCTTCTGCCTCGGCATCGCGCCCACGCATCCGGCTGTGGCTGAGGACGTCGCCGGGCTCATCGCCCACGTGAAGCAGGACCACGCGGGCGTCCTGGTCCCGGGCGAGCCTGAACGCACCAAGCGTGCCCACCGCGAGGCCCATGGCGTCGAGTTGGACGAGGAGACGTGGCGGCAGCTGGCGGCTGTCGCCGCCCGCTACAGGGTGGAGGTCAGCTAGCCATGCGCGTGACGCGGATCCTCATGGGCGCGATCATGCTGATTGCCGGCGCCGTCTGGTTCCTGCAGGGCATCGGCGTCCTCAGGGGCAGCACCATGACCGGGTCGATGATCTGGGTCGTGATCGGCGCCCTGGTGGTCATCGCCGGGGTCACGCTCCTGCGGCAGGCGTTCGCCGGACCGAAGCCGCCCAAGGCATAGGCTGGCGCTGAAAGCCGCGGATGGATGCACGGGTTTCTCCCGTGCATCACGGGTTCAAAGGATGGGGCCGCCCGGCCCTGGCCGGGCGGCCCTCACAGCGTCGGCCCGATCCGCCACACCCCGAACTCGTGGTGGCCGAGGACCTCGCTCCGCGTGAGCCGGCCCGAGGCCGCGCGCAGCATCTCGGCGTAGAGCCGCGCGCCCACCGCCTCCACGGACTCGGTGCCGTCCACGACGGTTCCGGCGTTGAAGTCGATGTTGTCGCGCATGCGCTCGAAGATGCGGCTGTTGCTGGCCACCTTGATCACCGGGGCGATGGCGCACCCCGTCGGCGTGCCCCGGCCGGTGGTGAAGGCGACGATCTGCGCGCCCCCGGCCACCATGCCCGTCAGCTGGTCGATGTCGTGGCCAGGGGTGTCCATCCAGACCAGGCCCCTGGTCCGCGGCCGGTCCGCGTAGTCGATCACGTCCTGCAGCGGGCGCGTGCCGGCCTTGTACACGCAGCCGAGCGACTTCTCCTCGATGGTCGTGATCCCGCCGGCGATGTTGCCCGGGGCGGGGTTGCCGCCGCGCATGTCGTGGCCCGTGGCCAGCACGGCCTTTTCGTAGCGGCCGATGACTTCGTAGATCCGCTCGCGCACGCGGGGGCTGGCGGCGCGCTCGGCGAGCAGGTGCTCGGCGCCGATCAGCTCCGTCGTCTCGGCCAGGATGACGGTGCCGCCATCGTCGATCACCCGGTCGGACACCCATCCGACGGCCGGGTTGGCGGAGATGCCCGAGCAGCCGTCGGAGCCGCCGCACTCGGTGGCGAGGATGAGCTCGGATGTGTCGCACATCTCGCGCTGGAGCTCGGCCGCGTCCTGCATCATCAGGGCGGCCGCCCTGGCAGCCTCCTCGACGGCGCGCAGGGTGCCGCCGGCGTCCTGGATCAGGACCAGCTCGACCGGCTTGCCGGTCTTCTTGCGGATGCCCTCGGCGCAGATGTTGGCGGAGAGGGCCTCGCAGCCCAGCCCGATGACCACGGCGCCATACACGTTCGGACTGCTGCCGTAGCCGATGAAGGTGCGCATGGTCTGGGCCCAGTCGTCGCCGATCTGGGCGCAGCCGTGGGGGTGGCCAACATAGCGGACCCCCGGTACCATCTGCGCCGCATTGTGCGCGACCTGGGTGGCGCAGACGATCGTGGGCAGCAGCAGCACGTGGTTGCGGACGCCAACCGATCCGTCCGGGCGGCGGTAGCCGAGAAAGCCGCTCATGGCACCGGGTCACCTCCCGCCTGATCTCCGCGGCCGCGCTCGCTCTCCACGTTGTGGACGTGGACGTGCTCCCCCGGGGCGATGTCGGCCGTGGCCCGCCCAATGGGCTGGCCATACTTCAGGATCCGCTCCCCCTTGGCGATGGCGGCGATGGCCAGCTTGTGGCCAAAGGGGATGACACCGCGGACGGCCACCTGCCGGCCGCCGGCATCCACCGCCTCACCCGCGGCCAGGTCGCGCAGGGCGGTCGCCACGTTGTCCACCAGGCGCTGCACCAAGGTATCGGGCATGATCTGACCTCCCTGCTTGCGGGGGCGACGCGAAGGCGGCGCCCCTCACGAATGCAGCTGGATCACGCCGACCGGGCGGCCGGCGCGCTCCTGCACGGCGATCTCCGTGCCAAACGGCGCCGACAGCTCCGCCAGGCCCGCCAGGATCTCGCGCGCCTCCGCCGGGGCCGCCAGTCGCGGGGTGCCGCGCCGTGCGCGCGGCAGGCGCAGCCCCTCCTCGACGGGGTGCAGCTCGATGCCCCTGCACACGCCGTTCTCGAACCGGCAGACGGGCAGGACGGTCTGCCAGAAGGCCGGCGTGATGAAGAAGCCGGTCGGCTCGCCCGCGGGGTTGCGCTCCCAGGCGTCGGCGACATCCGCGGGGGTGGCCGACGGGCCGAGCTGCTGGTATTCGTACATCTCGGCCGGGCCCTTCACCACGGTCTCGTACTGAAAGACGAAGTTGCCAAGCGAGTAGAAGATCGGCTTGCCCTGGTAGATCTCGATGCCGCGCAGCCGGTGCGGGCCGTGCCCCACGAAGCAGTCGGCGCCCGCCTCGATGGCGCGGTGCGCCGCCTCCACGTGAAAGTCCGCGATGGTGGGGCAGTTGCCCTCTCCGTTCTGACCCTCGTTACCATGCTGGCTGAAAACGACCAGGTCGGCCTGGCGGCGCGCGTCCCGGATCCACCGGCAGATCTCTTCGAGGTCGCGGGCGTTGGCCACGGTGCGCATGCCGGGCTGCTCCCCGGCGTAAAAGCCGAGCTCCTGGAACTTGTACGCGGCGTCGGCCTGCGCCTCGGGCCGCACCGTGGCGCTGAACTTGCGGCGGGCGACGGCCGCCGTGCCCATGGCCTC
>DATLTP010000309.1:0-3325 GCA_035533535.1 Bacillota bacterium
CGGTGAGTGCGCCGGTCCTGCGCCGACCGGATGCGCCGGAAATGTAACGCGCCGCCGTACATCGGCGTAGAGGGCAGGTAGGCAAGTGGACGTGCCGCAGGCCGGCCGGGCCGCGTCACCAGTCGATCAGGTTTGGGCACAGCTGCTGGACAATCATCTCGATGACGTCTACCGGTACATCCTGCGCCGAGTGGGTCAGCGAGCCGACGCGGAAGATCTGACGCACGAGGTGTTCCTGCGCGCCTGGAGGTGGCTCGACCCGGTCCGAACCGAGAGCGAGGTCGGCGCCTGGCTCGTGCGCGTGGCCAGGTCGGTATTGGCCGAACACTGGCGGGCACGTGCTCGCGACCGCGATGTCATGGCGAGCAGTCGCGGGCAGGGGCCGGCCGACTCCGGTGGCGAAGGGGCGTCGGAGCGGGTCCACGCCCTGCTCAGCCGCCTTCGCTCGCGATACCGGCTCGTACTGGAGCTCCGCTTCCTGGACGGGCTCTCGGTGGCGGAGGTTGCGGGCCGCATGCAGCTCAGCGCCGGTAACGTGCGGATCCTGCAGTATCGGGCCCTGCGCGCGGCCGCCGCGCTCGGCGAGAGGGGGCAGCACGGTGAAAAGCCGTAGATCGCGTCGCGCCGAGTCCAAAGCGGCGCGGCGAGTCGACAGGTGGACGTCTGATCTGCTGGCGGGCCGCAACCCGCGGACGCCGTTGGCCAGCCCCGACGAGCGCCGGGCCGCCGCCCTGGCGATGCACGTGCACGCAGGCCGCGCGAACGAAGTCAGTGCTCCGCGGGCACTGCGGGAACGGCTGTCCGCACTCGCAGAGCCGGGCGCCCCCAGCCATGACAGCTCGCCCGTCTCGAGCGGACCGTACATCGGGCGGCGAACGGCGATCAAGGCAGTCATCAGCGCGGCGGCCATCGCGGCCGCGGCGGCCGCCGGAGCCGTCGTCATTTGGCCACGCCTTCAGGGGCGGCCATGGATGACCGTGGGATCTGCCTCCGATTTCCCGGTGGGTTCCGTGCGCGCCGTCATGGTCGGCCCGACATACGCATTCCTCGTGCGCGACGCCGCCGGTTTTCGCGCCATGGCAGGCACCTGCACGCACGAGCCGTGCCCGTTGCACCTCGCCAGCGAGACTCAGGTGCTCGCCTGTCCGTGCCACGGCGCGGAGTTCGATCTCCAGGGCCATCTGATCGCACAGACCTATTACACGCCGCTCCCGCCCTTGGCCAGCATGCCGGTGCGGCTGCGGGGCGACTCGGTCCAAGTGCTTGGTTAGCGATCAGCGGGACCAGATCGGGCGAGCGTGCCGCCACCTGGGCCGTGGGTCTGGATGACGAAGTCACCGTCGGAGGGTTGCTGGGCCGGAGCCCGCCAGCCACCGAGGCGCTGGCGGGCTCCGGGTCGCATGGCGAATGCTACGAGCCGCTATTCTCTCCCACCTTGGCGCAGTCCGCACGTACCGTGTACCACTTGCCGGCGATCCCCTGCCCGTTGGTATCGCCCGCCTGCTTGTCGCCGGCGAACCGGTACAGGGGCTCTCCGTTGCAGGTCACCTGTGAGGTGCCGTCTGCCCGCTTCAGGGTGGCGAGCGTGCCCGTCACGCCCGAGCCGGCGGGGCTGGCCGCCGCCGTCAGGGGTGGCCAGTTCTGCGCGCACGCGGCGGTGCAGACGCTGCGGCCGACGCCATCGGCCTCGTACTCATAGAGGGTGGCGCCGCTGGAGTCCGCCAGAATCATCCCGAGCTTGGCGTTGGACGCCAGATGGACGGTCGCGGCCGCCCCTTTCCCTCCTGCCGTCCCCGCGCCCGACGCGCCCGTGGAGGTTGCCGCAGACCCGGTTCCCGCAGCCGATGCAGGCGCACCGGCGGAGTTCGTCGCAACGGCCGTCCCGGGCGACCCGCCTGCCGTGCCGGTCGATGCGCCGTACGAGCCATACGCACCGCTCGATCCGCCGTAGGAGCCGTCGGACCCGGCGCTCGTGGCCGACGTGGTGGCCTGAGCCGCACCATAGCTTCCCTGTGTCGATGCGCCGCCGGCGGCGGACCCCATGCCGCCACACGCCGCCGCCCACAGCAGCGCTGCGCATGCGACGGCCCCCAACCATGGCTTGGCTGTGCGAGCGAGCATCAGTACCCGCCCCCATAGTGGGTGGTGCCGCCGCCATTTGGCGCGGCGCCGGCTGCGGCCGGCGCCACGACGAACCAAATGCCGCCCACGCCCTGGCCGTTTGCGTCCCCGATGTGGCTGTCTCCGGCGTACCGGTAGAGCGGCATCCCGTTATAGGTGACCTGCATGGTGCCGTCCGTCCGGGTAAGTGTCCCAAGTGACCCGACAAGGCCTGGGCCCGCGACGGGCGTTCCCGTGGTCAGGAGGGGCGGCCACGTTGCCGCGCACTCAGCGTAGCAGGCGCTTGTGGTGGCCGTGTCCCGGGTCAGATGGTAAAGCGTGATCCCGCTGCCATCGACGACGATTTGCCCCAGCCCGGCGGCCGCTCCTGTTTGCAGGGTCGGTCCGGCGGTTGCCGGCGACCCCATGGGGTTTGTCACGGTGATGGTGTCGGTCGAGCCGTCGTACGCGACCTGCTGTCCGAGGCTCTGGGCCATGAAGCGGATGGGGACGTACGCCGTGCCGTTGCAGATGAAGCCGGCGGGATTGCCGTTCGCCACCTGCACCGCGGTCGCCTTGCCGTCGAAGACGAACTGTAGTGGCGCGGTCACGCAGTTGGACGCCACGTCGTAACCCGCGGCCGATGCCACAGCGGCGAGCGCCGTGCCCGCCACCACCACGCCTGCCAGCAACGCCAGACCCCTTCGCATCTCTTGATGCACCTCCGCTCGTACATAGCCCGCGACGTTACATGTGCCGGGCGGAGGCGGTTCGCCGCTGCCAGCTCGGAATGGGTAGAGCCGACCTTGCCGGGCCGCCCAGCAGTCGGCCCGGTGCGGTTCGGCCGCCGGTTGGCATCGGCTGCGGCCCCGCTGGCTGCCTGCTATGCTGTTCGTCAGGGTCCGGCCTCAGGCGAGGAGCTGACGAGCAACTGGCGTCCCAGGCGTCCTTCCGCAATTTCTGCATCATCGCGCACATCGACCACGGCAAGTCGACGCTCGCCGACCGCCTGATCGAGCGCACCGGCACGCTCTCTGCCCGGGAGATGAGTGCGCAGGTGCTGGATGCCATGGACCTCGAGCGCGAGCGCGGCATTACCATCAAGGCGCAGGCCGTGCTGCTCAAGTACACGGCCAGCGACGGCGAGACGTACGCCCTGAACCTGATCGACACCCCTGGCCACGTCGATTTCCACTATGAGGTCTCGCGCGCCCTGGCGGCCTGC
>DATLTP010000310.1:0-2059 GCA_035533535.1 Bacillota bacterium
TTCTACGGCGCCCGCCGCAGGGCTCTAGCCGGCAGCGGCGGCCATGAACTCGTCGCGGTTATGGATGGGCCGGACTGGCGGCGGCTCGCGCGAGCCAGTCTCCTGGATGCGGGCGACGACCAGCCACGGGCCGGGCTCGGCAGCGGCCCTCGCCAGGGCCTGGCTGAGGCCCGCGGGGTCGGCGGCCTCGACCACCTGGCGCAGGCCAGCCCCGCGGCCGATGGCGGCAAGATCGGCGGCGCCCGCCGTCGCGATCTGCTGGCCGCCCGTCTCCTGCCAGAGGCCATTGACCCAGACCACGTGGGTGAGGTTGGTGGGCGCCTGGGCCGCCGCCGTGGCCAGGGCGCCAAGGTTCATGAGCAGAGAGCCGTCCCCGTCCAGCACGATCACGCGGCGGCTGGGGCGGGCGATGGCCAGTCCCAGGCCCACGGAGGCGGTGAGGCCCATCGCGCCCCACATGTAGAAGTTGGCGGGGCGGTGGCCCAGGGCAAAGAGGTCGTAGGTGTTGCTGCCGAGGTTGCTCACGATCAGGGCGTCGGCGGCCTGCGCGAGCACCACGCGCGTCGCTTCCATGCGGTCCATGCTAGATGCGCCCCCCCTTGCCGCCGGTGAGCAGCGTGGATAGGAGCAGAGCCACCGGCTTGCCCGTGGCGAAGGCGAGGCGGCCCGCGCCGCGTACCAAGGGCGCCACCGCCTCCGGACGGTCGAGGTCGTACCGCGGGATGCCCAGGTCGTCGAGAATCCGCGGCAGCGCCTGCCCCAGCGGCACCTGGCAGACGTTGAACTCGCCCGGTCCACCCCGCACGCTCATCAGCATCACGAAGGGAATCTGGTACGGCAGCACCAGGGACCCGAATCCGTTCAGCGTGTTGCCGAAGCCGCTGGATTGCAGAAGGAGCGCGCCGCGCATCCCGCCGAGGTAGCCGCCGGCGAGAACCCCGACCCCCTCCTCCTCCCGCGTCAGGCAGACAAGGCGGAAGTACGGGTCGGCAGCCATCCGTTCAATAACCGGCGCGAGCACGCGGTCGGCCACGTACGCGATCAGGCGGATATCCTGCTCCCGGAACGCGGCCGTCACTTCATCGGCCCAGGGCACGGCATCGCCTCCAGGGCGGGCTTCGCCGAGAGGCTTGCCTTACCCTGCGGTGCTCAGGTCAGTCCAGTTGTTGTAGGACGGGATGACCAGCCGGCACCCCGGAGCCTCCGCCGCCACGGCGCGCGCGGCGGCCTCACCGTCGAACGGATCCAGGAAGAGCGGGGAGTCCCAATGGACCGCGGCCATGACTTTCGCGCCCAGGCGACGGGCCACAGCAGGGAGATCCTGACCAGTAACTACTGGAGTAGCAATCTCCTTGGTCACTGGGTGGTGCATGCGGGTACCGACGGACACCACCGCCACGGGGGCGGGGACCGAGGGCACGCCGCTCAGGACGGTGTCCCCGCTCAGGTAGGCGCGGTCGTGGCCCGCCGCGAGCACGAAGCCGAGCGACGGCCCACCTGCTGGGAAGACGCCGTACCGGTCGGGACGATCCAACTTCCTGGCCGCCTCGTCCCCCTCGGGCCCCGTCAACCAGTGCACGCCGGCAAAGGCTTCAACGCGGACGGCCCCCAGTTCCAGGCGCTGTCCGGGGTTGATGGTGAGCACGGAGGCGCTGCCCAGGCCGCAATGCCGCTGCAGGGCCGCGGCCACTGCGCCGCTGCACAGAAAGCGCATGGGGCGTATTGCCGTCAGGGCCTTGACGGTTTCCAGGTCGCAGTGGTCGAAATGGCCGTGGGTGATGATGACAAGCTCGGGTGCGTGCTCGTCCTGGTAGTCGGCCGGCGTCGGCGCATGCGGGTTGGCGGTGTACCAGGGGCCGTAGGCCGAGGCCGGCGAGAAGTACGGGTCGACCAGGACCTCGCAGCCGCCCGCCTCCAGCGTGTAGGCCGCGGATCCGTGACACTTGAGCCGAATCGTCCGGGATTCCCCCCGGTTTTCAGGATACGTCTTCCGGCGGGGCTGATCCGGTATCTATCGCGAGGGGGTGCGCTCATGGAGGTGCGGGTCCTCTGGACCAAC
>DATLTP010000311.1:0-3312 GCA_035533535.1 Bacillota bacterium
CCGCCGCTGCGGCGCCTCGCCGATCTGCTCCCAGGCGAAGCCGCGACGGTGGCCCGCGTGGATGAGCGGGTGCCCGGACTGCTGCCGTACCTGGAGGAGGCCGGCATGATGCCGGGCGCCGTCCTGGAGGTCCTTGCGACCAGCCCGCTCGATGAAACCGTCACGCTGCGGATCGGTGGGCGCAGCCGCGTGGTCGGGCCGTGCGGCGCGCAGGCGGTGTCGGTGGAGCGACCGGCCCGCCGCACCTGAGCGTCGGCGGGCACAAGGAGGACCCGGCATGCGGACCCGCGGCCCCGTGGCGCTGGAGGCAACGCGGGCGGCGTCCCCGGGCACGGGCGCGCCACCGTCCAGTGGTGGGGCGCCGGTCATCACCCACGAGGATATCGACCGCGCGCGCGACCGGCTGGCCCTGGAGCGCGCCAGAGCCGGTGGCCGCTTCTCTGGACTCTGGCTGTTGTGGCTGTTGGTCGGTCCCGGGATGCTGGTGATGCTCGGGGAGAACGACGCCCCCAGCATGCTCTCCTACGCGGCCACCGGCTCGGGCTTCCCGCTGGGGTTCTTTCTCCCGTTCGTGGTGGTCACCTTCGGCATGGCCTACGTGGTGCAGGAGATGACCGTGCGCCTGGGGGCCGTCAGCCATCGCGGCCACGCCGAACTGATCTTCGACCGCTTTGGCCGCTTCTGGGGCGCCTTCGCCATGGGCGATCTGGTGCTGGGCAACTTCCTGACCCTGATCACGGAGTTCATCGGCGTGCGGGCCGGGCTCGGCTTCTTCGGGGTGCCACCGCTGGTCGCGGTCGGCGGCTCGCTGCTGGTCGTGCTGGCGGCCGCGCTGACGCACCGCTACTGGACCTGGGAGCGCCTCACCATGGCGCTGGCGGTCTGCAACGGGGTCTTCATCCCCGTGGCCCTGCTGGTGCACCCGCACTGGGGCGCCGTGGGCCACGCCCTGCTCACCTGGGGGCCCCTGCCCGGCGGCCTGCACGCCGGGACGCTGACCATCCTCGTGGCGGACATCGGCGCGACGGTCACGCCGTGGATGCTCTTCTTCCAGCAGGGGGCGGTGGTCGATAAGGGCCTGCAGCCGCGGGACATCCGCGCCGGGCGGATCGACACCGCGATCGGCACCGTCCTGGCGACGCTGTTCGCCCTCGCCTGCATCATCGCCACCTCCCCCCTGCACGCGCACGGCATGTCCGCGGGCGCCTATCAGACGGCCGACTTCGCTCGCGCGCTCCTGCCGTACGCGGGGCGCGTCGGCGCCACCCTCTTCGCCCTGGGCATCTTCGAGGCGGGACTGGTGGCCGCGATCACGATCTCCACCTCCTCCGCCTACGCCTTCGGGGAGGTGACCCACACCTCGCACAGCCTGAATCGGCCCGTCTCCGAGGGCTGGCCATTCTACACGGCGCTGATCGCCTCGGCGACCCTCGCCGGCGCGCTGGTGCTCGTCCCGCACGCGCCGCTGGAGTTGGTCGTCCTCACAGTCAACGTCATCGCCGTACTCTCCATGCCCCCGGCCCTGATCTTCCTGCTCCTGCTGGTCAACGACCCCGAAGTGATGGGCGAGATGCGCAACGGGCCGTGGTCCAACGCCCTGGCCCTGACGGTCGGCGCCCTGCTGCTGCTGGCGGGGCTGCTGTTCGCCACCAGCGTCCTGGCGCCCGGTCTGTTTGCGGGTTGAAGCGAGGGGGGCCCGCGCGTGGGCGACACCGACCTGGAACACACCGACCTCGATCAGGATCCGTCGGCTGTCCTCGCCCTCCTGGAGGCGGACCAACTCGTCTCCTCCAAAGCGGTGCGCCTGGGCCAGCGGACCCTGTCTCCGGCCCTGCGCGCCACCCTCTGGGCCCTGCGGGTCTACGTCGTGCTGATGCTGGCCGCCGTCGCGGTTCAGGTCGTCCGCGCCGTCCACGCGCCGTGACGGCGCCCGTGCAGGGGCTGCGCCCTGGCGACCCGGGGCCGGAGCCGCGTCGAGCCAAGGGGCGACCTGGGGCCCGCTGGGGGCGAGGCCCCGTGTGGCCGCCGCCCTACCCGCCGCGTGCTGGGCCCGCCGATGCGCCGCCGCCGTGCTGGGGTTACAATGGCCGCCGGGGGCATCCCGTAACGCACGCCCCCACCGCCACCATGTGGCGGCCTGCTTGCCCTGTGCACACTGCTGGCGCCGCGAAGGGAAGGCCGATGTCATGACCGAACGCGTCCGCGAAATCCTCAGTTGGTACGCCGGGGACAACCCGGGCACCCGCGCGCATCTGGCGCGCATGCTGAGCCACGGCAAACTGGGCGGAACCGGCCGTCTGGTCATCCTCCCCGTCGATCAGGGCTTCGAGCACGGCCCGGCGCGCAGCTTCCAGCCCAACCCCCCGGCATACAACCCGCGTTACCACATCGAGCTGGCGATCAAGGCGGGCTGCAACGCGTATGCCGCGCCGCTCGGCTTCATCGAGGCCGTCGCCGCCGACTACGCCGGTGACATCCCGCTCATCCTCAAGGCCAACAACCACGAGCTGCTCCTTGGTGAGGACCCGGACCCGGTCTCGGCCGTCACGGCCTCCGTCGATGACGCCCTGCGTCTGGGCTGCGGGGCCATCGGCTTCACGATCTACCCAGGCTCCGCGCACGCCTGCGGCATGTACGAGCAGGCGCGGGAGATCGTGGCCGAGGCCAAGGCCGCGGGTCTGGCTGCGGTAATCTGGTCCTATCCGCGCGGCTCCCACCTGAGCAAGGAGGGTGAGACCGGCCTGGACGTGGTCGCCTACGCGGCGCACATCGCGGCTCAGCTGGGGGCCCACATCATCAAGGTGAAACTGCCGACGGCGCACCTGGAGCAGGTGGCAGCGGCCAAGGTCTATCAGCAGAGCAACGTGCCGCGTGAGTCGCTGGCGGACCGCGTGCGGCACGTGGTGCAGAGCACCTTCGACGGGCGGCGCATCGTCATCTTCTCCGGCGGGCCGGTGTCCGAAGAGGCCACCATTCTGGAGGAGGCGCGGGCCATCCGCGCCGGCGGCGGGTTCGGTTCCATCATTGGCCGCAACTCCTTCCAGCGGAGCCAGGCGGATGCATTGGAACTGTTGGGCCAGATGATGGAGATCTACGCGGGGTAGGCCTGGGGCGGCCGTGCCGGCAGAAGGCCTACCTGGTGAAGGCACGGGGGCCGGGCACCTGCCATCGCCGTCCGGGCGGGCCCTTGCCCCGGGCGCCGACGGCGAGGCTGGGGGCGAGACGAGGCCCCTCCACCCCACGTCTGCGGGCAGCAGCCGCGGCAGCAGCGCACCGGGCTAGGTGCAGGCGCCTACGCGCCCGCACCTAGCC
>DATLTP010000312.1:0-3351 GCA_035533535.1 Bacillota bacterium
GGCCTGTCCACGCGCGAGGAGGAGGTGCTGCGCCTGCTCTCGCGGGGCGCCACCAACAAGGAGATCGCGGCGGCGCTGGACATCAGCGAGAACACCGTCAAGGCGCACCTCAAGAGCATTTTGCGCAAGCTCGGCGTCGGCAACCGCGTCGAGGCGGCGGGCTGGGCGCTCCGCCACCTGGAAGGGCCCGACCTGTACCAGCAGGGGTAGGGAAGAGCGCTTTTTGCGGCGGGCGAGTCCGTGCGTGCTGATTCCCAGTGGTCGGTAGTGGCGGTGTCCTGCTCCAGGCGCCCGATCGCGGGAGAAGAGCTCCCGAAGATGGGAATTAGATGTCCCGCGGGCTGTTCCTAACGGGTCCCTTTGTCGCGCTCGGACGGGGCGCCTGGGCGGACTTCACCGACAAGTGGGTCCGCCGGCTGCTTCACCGCCACAGCCGCAGGTGCGGGTCTTCAGGCGTCCAGGCCGGCGAAGATCGATGCGACCGGGAGGGCAAGACCCGGCAGAAGCTCTGAGGCAAGTGTCGCCCCGGAAGGCTCCGTGCGCCGCAGCTGCAGTCCGTCTTTGCCGTACGTCAGGATGTCGACGGAACGGGCGTCGGGGTCGACGATCCAGTACTCGCGGACACCATGCCGCTCGTAGATGGCGCGCTTGACGACGCGGTCGCGTTCGGCCGTGGACAGTGACAGGACCTCGATGACAAGGTCCGGGGCCGCTCGCACGTACGGCGCTTCAATGATGGCGCGGCGAGCCGCGGCGACGAACAGCAGGTCGGGCTGGACCACGTCCGTGTCCGAGAGGCGGACGTCAATGGGTGAGATGAACACCTGTCCGGCCCGTGATCCGTTCGCCCACGTCCGGAGCGCCAAATGAAGAGCGCCAATGACTTCCTGATGCGCCGTCGACGGCGCCGGCAGTCCCACCAAATCACCCCCGAGAACCTCATAGCGGGGGCCCTCCGGCATGAGGGCGTACTCGCGGTAGGTGAAGATCGTGCGGTGGGGCACGGCCGCGCCTCCTCGGAAGAAGTATACTGCCGCGCAGCTGCGGCCGGCCGCGTTGTCGCCCCCCGGCCCCGGTGGTACGCTACAGCCGTCGCACTTTCGGCCAGGACGCCCTTTAAGGGAGATGTCCGCGGATTTGAACGCGGTTACGATGCTCGGTCAGATGGCGCTTGCCTTGGCGCTGCCCGTCGCCGTCTTCACCGTCGCAGCGCTTGCCCTCGGCCTCCGCCGTCAGGCCCTGGCCAAGGCCGGGTCCCTTCGCCTGGCCGCGGCCGGCGGCGAGGGATTGGACGGCGTGCTGCCCGGGACCAACCTGGTGAGGGCCGGTATGCGCAGCGTCGGCGTGCTGCTCGGGCTGGTGGCCGTGGCCATCGGCTGCCTCTGGTACGCGTTCATGACGAACGACTTCGCCATCCAGTATGTGGCGGACCATTCCGCCAGGGACCTGCCCGCCTTTTACAAGTTCACGGCGCTGTGGGGCGGTAACGAGGGCTCCCTGCTTTTTTGGTGCTTCATTCTCTGCATCTGGATGTTTGTCGCCTCTCGCTCGCGCGATCCCGAGGCCGCGCCCATCGTCCCCTACGCCACGGCCATCCTGGCCGGCGTCGCCATCTTCTTTCTGTACATCCTCAATACGGTTGCGCAGCCCATCGTGGCGCAGGCCATCGTGCCCGCTAACGGCAGCGGCCTCGACACGCTGCTCCAGGATCCGTACATGGCCATCCACCCGCCCATGCTGTACACGGGCTTTGTCGGCTTCACCGTGCCGTTCGCCTTCGCCATGGGCGCCCTGCTCAGCAAGAGCCGCGGGGTGGCCTGGATCCGTGTGACGCGGCGGTGGGCCCTACTGGCCTTCTTCTTCCTCGGCACGGGCATCCTGCTCGGCGCCCACTGGGCCTACCACGAGCTGGGCTGGGGCGGCTACTGGGGCTGGGATCCCGTGGAGAACGCCTCGTTTCTGCCTTGGCTGACCGGCACGGCCTTCATCCATTCGTCGATGATCGACGAGCGGCGGGGCATGCTGAAGTTCTGGGACCTGCTGCTCGTCAGCATGACGTTCCTGCTGACGCTGTTTGGCACGTTCCTGACGCGGAGCGGCATCGTCAACTCGGTCCACACGTTTGCCAACTCCGGCCTCGGGCCGTGGTTCATGGCCTTCATCGGCGTCGTGGCCATCTTCGCCGCCTGGCTGATCCTGGACCGCTGGGACCTGCTCAAGAACGAACATGAGTTGGAGTCCGTCGTCTCCAAAGAAGCGGCCTTCCTGTTCAACAACGTGCTCTTTTTGGGCGCGGCCTTCGCTGTCCTCTGGGGAACGATCTTCCCCCTGATCACGCAGGCGGTGGAGGGCGCGGCCATCACCGTCGGCCCGCCGTTCTTCAACCGCGTGATGGCGCCCGTCGGCATCACCCTGGTCCTGCTCATGGGCATCGCCCCCCTGATCGCCTGGCGGCGGGCCAAGATCCAGACGCTGACCAAGACGTTCCTGTACCCGGCGCTGGTCGGCGCGGGCTACCTGGTGATTGCGGCCGCCCTCGGTGTGCACCAGATCGGTGCCCTGATCGCGACCACGGTCTCGGTCTTCGCCATCGCCACGGTTTTCGCGGACGCGGCCCGCGCCCTGAAGGTGCGCGCGCAGATCAGCGGCGACCGGCCGCTGCAGAACGCCCTGCGCCTGTTCAGCCACAACCGCCACCGTTACGGCGGCTACCTGGTGCACATCGCCGTGGCCCTGATGGTCATCGGCTTCGCCGGCTCCACAGCCTACAGCACCCAGGACCAGATCACGCTCAAGCCGGGCCAGTCCACGACCTATCACGGCTTCACCATCCGCTACACGGGCCTGGTGCAGCAGAACCTGCCCGGCGAAGAGGTTCTGACGGCGCCGCTGCAGTTGCTGCAGGGCGGCAGGGTCGTGGGCACGATCAGGCCGGGGGACGTGTTCTTCGGTAGCACGGACACCACGCCGCGTATCAACGTCGGCCTGCGCTCGTCGCTGGAGGATGACCTCTACATCGTATTGGCGGCCCAGGACAGCAGCGGCGCGGCCACGTTCATCTTCCACCTCAACCCGCTGGTGGCCTGGATCTGGATCGGCCAGGTCTTCATGATGGTCGGCACCATCTGGGCGCTCTGGCCCGAACGCCGGCGGCGGGCCGCCGGGCAGGGCAGCGGGGATCTCCGCGGGGAGTTGGGCGCGCGGGCGGCCGCAGGCACCCAGCGCGAGCGCACGATCGTGGCGGCCACGGCCGTCGAGCCCGGACCCGCGCACGGCGGCAACGATTGAGCTTCATCATTGGCGTGGTGCTGGCCGGCGTGGTGCTGCTCGCCATCGCGCGGCCACTGCTGC
>DATLTP010000313.1:0-7578 GCA_035533535.1 Bacillota bacterium
GCCAGGACCCGGGGACTGAGCGCTGGGCTCAGGGGCGGCCGACGCGGGCCCGGGTTCCCGAATGACCGGACTGGGTGAGGGAGCTGCCGCAGGCGGCTCCCCGGCCCCCGCCGGGGAATCGCCTGCGCCGGCACCCGCTGCCCGGTCCCCTCGCCGCCTGCGCCACCAAGGAACATACCTCGGACCCTGATTCTCCTCAGCCGCGGCCCTCAGCCTCCTCTATGAATCTGCTTGAATCTGCGGGGCAGAAGCCCGCGCTCCGTCCGGGACCCGCGGCCCCTAGGCGGCAGGCTCCCAGCGCCTGACGAGCAGGCAAGCGTTTTGGCCGCCGAACCCGAACGAGTTGGATAGCGCCACCCGAGCCTCGGGCGCCCGCCGGGGTGTGTTGGGCACGCAGTCGATGGGGCAGTCCGGGTCCGGCCGTTCGAAGTTGACCGTGGGCGGCAGCCACCCTGTCTCGACGGCCAGCGCGGAGGCGATCAACTCGACGGCGCCCGCCGCGCCGAGCAGGTGCCCCGTCACGGACTTCGTTGAGCTGACGGGCAGCTTGGGGAGATGGTCCCCGAACACCGTCTGCAGGGCCCGGCACTCCTCGCGGTCGCCTGCGTGGGTCGACGTCGCATGGGCGTTGACGTAATCGATGTCGGCGGGCTGCAGGCCCGCGTCGGCCAGGGCAGCCCGCATGGCGCGCGCCGCGCCCACTCCCCCGGGGGCGGGATGGACGACGTCGTAGGCATCGGCCGCCATGCCATACCCGATCAGCTCGCCGCGGATTTTGGCCCCGCGGGCCAGGGCGTGGTCCAGCCGCTCGAGCACCACGGCCCCCGCGCCCTCCCCCAGGACGAATCCGTCCCGGTCGGCATCAAAGGGGCGAGAGGCGCGCTGCGGCTCGTCGTTTCTTGTCGAAAGAGCACGCATAGCGCAAAAACCAGCGAAGGTCAGCTTGGTGAACACGGCCTCCGCCCCGCCGGTGATCATCACATCGGCGTCTCCGCGCTGAATGAGCCGGAAGGCGTCGCCGATGGCGTTGGCCGACGATGCGCAGGCTGTGACCAGCGTCTCGTTGGGTCCCCGGGCACCGAGCAGAATCGAGATCTGTCCGGCCGCCATGTTGGCGATCATCTTGGGCACAAAAAACGGGCTGACGCGGTCCGGCCCGCGCTCGAGCAGGATCTGGAACTGCTCGACGAAGGTCTCCATGCCGCCGATGCCCGTCCCGAACGTGACCCCGACGCGGTCGCGGTCGCACGCCTCCATGTCCAGCCCGGACTCGGCCACGGCCATGCGGGCCGCCGCCGCCCCGAACTGGGCGAAGCGGTCCATGTGCCGGAGCTCCTTCTTGGGCAGCCAGCGCGCGGGATCGAACTCCAGGATTTCGGCACCGATCTGGCAGGAGCAGCCCGCTGCGTCCAAACGACGCAGGGGACCGATGCCCGAGCGCCCCCCCAGCATGGCCGACCAGAGGACGTCGGCACCCTCCCCCAGGGAGGTGATGGCCCCCATGCCCGTGATCACGACCCGCTGCGCCATTGCCACGACCTACCTCCACCGCTTCCCGGGACCATCGCATCCCGCGCCCGCCGGGCGGCGGGAGACCGCCCGGCGGCAAATGTAAACTCCGTCCTCAGCTGTGCTCCTGGATGTACGAAACCGCGTCCTTCACGGTCGCGATCTTCTCAGCGTCCTCGTCCGGGATCTCGATCCCGAACTCCTCTTCCAGGGCCATGATCAACTCGACGATGTCGAGCGAATCGGCGCCCAGGTCCTCGATGAACGAGGCCTCCTGGGTCACCTCGTCCTCCTCGACGCCGAGCTGGTCAACAATGATCTTCTTGACCTTGTCCGCCACGTCTGCCGCCACAATCTCACCTCCCGCCCGGCGCAGGATACTAGAGCCCCATCCCGAGGCCACCGTCCACCGCCAGCACCTGACCGGTGATGTAGGCCGCCCCGGGCGAAGCAAGAAATAGGACCGCTTCCGCGACATCCGCCGGGGTGCCGAGGCGCCCGAGCGGGACGCGCTCGCGGATCCCGGCAACCATCCGCTCATCCAGTCCCGCCGTCATATCGGTCTCCACCCATCCCGGCGCCACGGCGTTGCAGGTGATCCCGCGACCGGCCAACTCGCGGGCCACGGCCCGGGTCAGTCCGATCAGGCCGGCCTTGGCCGCGCTGTAGTTGGCCTGGCCCACGTTGCCGCCGATGCCAGCAATGGAGGATACGTTGACGATGCGGCCCGACCGCTGCTTGAGCATGGGCCTGGCCACCGCCCTGCAGCAGTAAAACGCACCGGAGAGGTTCACGTCCAGCACCCGTGACCAATCTTCATCCTTCATCCGCAGCAACAGCGTGTCCCGGGTGATGCCGGCGTTGTTCACCAGGACGTCGAGTCGGCCCCAGCGCTCCAGCACGCCGCTCACCAGAGCGTCGGCCGCCACACGGTCCGCCACGTCGCCTGGGGCGGCGTACGCCTCCCCACCGGCGGCCTGGACCGCGCCCACGACCTCCTCGGCCGCGTCCGCCCGCGAGCTGTAGCCGACGGCCACCCGGGCCCCGGTCCGGCCGAACGCCTCACAGATGGCCCGCCCGATGCCGCGCGAACCTCCCGTAACCAGCACAGTAGTTTCGCTCATCCGGCAATGGCCAGCGTCGTGACGTCTTTGGGAGTTGCGCATGCCACGCCCCGCGCCCGTGGCTCGATGCGCTTCAGGAAGGACGTGAGCGCCGTACCCGGGCCCACCTCGACGAAGGTGTCGCAGCCCATGTCCCAGAGGGTGCGGATGCTGTCCTCCCAGCGCACGGCGCCATCCACCTGCCGCACCAGCGCCTCGCGGATCGCGGCGGGGTCGTGGATGGGCACGGCGTCCACGTTGCAGACCACCGGGATCTGCGCCTGCCCGACGGGCGCCTGGGCGAGGTCCTCCGCAAGCCGGGCCGCGGCCGGGGCCATCAGCGGGCAATGGAAGGGCGCACTGACGGGTAGCACGGATGCCTTGCGGGCCCCGGCGGCCCGGCAGGCGGCAGCCGCCGCTTCGACTGCGCTGGCTTCTCCGGAAATCACCGTCTGCCCTGGACAGTTGTAATTGGATGGAGTGACTACCCCAGGAACCTCGCTGCAAATCTGTTCGACCCGCTGCCGGTCGAGCCCCAGGATGGCGGCCATGGCGCCCTTGCCGAGGGGCACCGCCTCCTGCATATAGTGGCCCCGCCGCTGGAGCAGGCTGGCCGCCGTTCCCAGGTCGAGCGATCCCGCCGCGACCAGGGCCGTATATTCCCCGAGGCTGAGGCCGGCCACGGCGTCGGGGTGGCGGCCGGCGGCGGCCACCATGGCCAGGACGGCCGCGCTCGCGGCCAGGATCGCTGGCTGCGTGATCTCCGTCTCGGCCAGCCGTTCGGCTGGACCCCGGCGGCAGAGGTCCAAGAGGTCAAGTCCCGTTGCTTCGCTGGCCAGCGTGAACGCGGCCCGGGCATCGGCGCTGGCCTCCGCGCAGGCCACGCCCATCCCGATGGTCTGCGCGCCCTGCCCGGGGAAGACGAAGGCGATCACTCTGCCACCTCGGCCGCGGCATTCCCCATGGCCCAACGCATGGTGACCGCGCCCCACGTCAGGCCGGCGCCGAAGGCGACAGCGAGCACCGTCTGGCCGCGGCGCAGCTTACCCTGCTCCGACGCCTCGGACAGGGCGACCGGGATGCACGCGGTGGACATGTTTCCGTACCTGTCGATGTTGACCCACACCTTGTCCATGGGGAACGCGAAGCGCCGGGCGGCGGACTCGATGATGCGGTAGTTCGCCTGGTGCGGCACCAGCCAGTCAACCGCCGCGGGATCGAGGTCGGCCAGCTGGAGGGCCCTCTCGGCCGCATCCCCCATAATTTGGGTGGCGAAGCGGTAGACCTCGCGCCCGTTCTGGCGGAAGGTGTGCAGCCGGGCGGCCACGGTGTCAGCGGTGGCCGGCTGGCGGCTCCCGCCCGCGGGCTGCTGGACCAGGGTCCCGCCCGCGCCGTCCGCGCCGAGGTAGGTCGACAGGATGCCGTAGCCGGGCTCCGCCGCCTGCAGGACCGCGGCGCCAGCCCCATCCCCCAACAGCACGGCGGAGCTCCGGTCGGTCCAGTCCAGGATCTTCGTCAGCGTCTCGGCGCCCACGACGAGAACTGTCCGGTAGGTGCCGGCCGCGATGAATGCATTGGCGGTCGCCAGCCCATAGATGAAGCCCGAACAGGCCGCCGACAGGTCGAAGGCCGCCGCGTGCTTACAGCCGAGGGCGTCCTGGATCAGGCAGGCGGTCGCGGGGAACAGGTGGTCAGGCGTCGCCGTGCAGCACATCACGAGATCGACGTCGTCCGGGTCCAGGCCGGCGCTTTCCAGGGCCCGGCGCGCCGCTGGGATGGCGAAGTCGCTGGTCGCCTGGTCGGGCCGGGCCGCCCGCCGCTCACGGATGCCCGTGCGCGTGCGGATCCACTCATCGGTGGTATCGAGGCGGACCTCCAGGTCCGCGTTCGTGACCACCTGCTCCGGCAGGCAGCGACCGATCCCAACGATTGCAGCGTTCGGCAGAACCGTGACCTCCCCCGCGCCCGCTCTCAGATCCCGGCCGCGGCCGGTTTCTCCAGCCGGGCGGCGATGCGCTGGACGACCCCCTGCCGGACCACGCGGGCGGCAAGGAGCACGCCGTTCTTGACGGCACGCTGATCCGAGCTGCCATGGCACTTGATGGACACGCCATTCACCCCAAGGAACGGCGCCCCTCCGTACTCGGAGTAGTCCATCAGCTTGCGCAGGCGGCGCAGCGTCTTCTGGGCCAGGGCGGCCCCGAGGAGCGTGATCAACCCCGAATGGCGCAACTCACGCCCCAGCACCCGCGAGACGCCGGAGCCATAGCCCTCGAGCGTCTTGAGCACGATGTTGCCGACAAATCCGTCGGTCACGACGACGTCCGCTGGGTGGTCGAACAAATCTCGCCCCTCGACGTTGCCGACGAAGTTGACCTCGCTCTGGCTGAGGAGGGTGTAGGCATCGCGACTCACCTCGTTGCCCTTGCCCTGCTCGGTGCCGACGTTGAGCAGGGCCACGCGCGGCCGGACCACATTGCGCACCAACTCGGCGTAGATGCTGCCCATGAGGGCGAACTCGTAGAGGTTGCGCGCCGAGGCGTCCATGTGCGCCCCGAGGTCGAGCATGAGGAACCCCTGGCCGTCGATGGTCGGCAGAAAGGTCGTCATGGCCGGCCGGTCGACGCCGGCCACCCGGCCGAAGGTCAGCAGGCTTCCGACCATCAGTGCCCCGGTGTTGCCGGAGGACACGAACGCGTCGGCCTCGCCCTGGTTGACGGCTCGCAGGCCGACGGCCATGGAGGAGTCGCGCTTGCTGCGGAAGGCAGCGGCCGGCGCCTCGTCCGGCCCGATCACCTCGGAGGCTGGCAGGACGCTGACCCCGGCCGGCGTATCGCGCATCTCTGCGCGAATCGGCTCCTCGGGCCCGCAGATGACGATCTCAAGCCCTGACTCCTCGCGGACGGCAGCGCAGGCGCCGGCCACCGTTGCCGCCGGCCCCCGGTCCCCGCCCATTGCGTCCAGGACGATCTTCATTGGGCGTCCCCCGTCCGATCGGGGAAGTCGCCCGTCACGACGAACTTCGCCCGGCAGACCGTCTCGTCTCCGGATCCCGCCCGTGACACGACCAGCACCACGAGCCCCCCGTCCGGCCGCCGCCGCAGCACCTCGGCCTTCGCGACCAGCCGCTCCCCGGCCCGCACGGGCCGCTTGAACTTCACGTTGACCAACTCCACGGACGCGCCGGCCGCCTCCGCCAGGGCCAGGGCCGCCGTCTCCGCCTGACCGTAGACCAGCTGCCCAGGGAGGACGCCGGTGCGCTGAAAGCCCATCTCCGTCGTGCTCTGCAGGAGTGAGAGGGCCCGGAGCCCGATCTCCAGATCGATGATGCTGCCGACGATCTCATCGCTCGTCAGCGAACGGACCAGCGGCAGGTTGCGCCGCGCCACCGCCTGCGTCCGCTGGCGCACATCCGGGATGCCCAGGGTCAAGCGGTCCAGGCGCACCGTGGGCACGCTCACCCGGAAGCGGGCCGCAAGCGCCTCATCGGTCAGGAATGGATCCTCCGTGAGGGCTGCGGCCACCGCGCGCTGGCGAGCCTGACGGCCGGCGGCGGCTGGCCGCGGCCGGTCATCGGGCGCAGGTTGTGACCAGGTCATACGACCATGTCCAAGACCCATCGCGCCAGATTATACGTGGCGTGACCACGGGGAGGCAAGCGCAACCATCACGCCTAATGCTTCAACGACTAATGTGGAGACCAGGACACGGAGGGATCGTTACGGAGGCCACCGCCAGCGGTCCGGCCACAGGGCCGGCCCCAGGTCCATCCTACCGCCTGATTGCCGTCGCCGCCGCCGGCCACTTCCTGAACGACGCCATCGGCAACGTCTACCCTGTGCTGATCCCATTGGTGATGACGCCGCTGCACCTCACCCTGGTCACCGCCGCCCTGGTCACGTCGGCCAACCGGATGAGCCAGTCGGTGCTGCAGCCGTTCGTTGGCCGCATCACCGACCGGGGCAGCCGCCTGGCCATCGTGCTTCCCGCCGCCCTCGGCGTCGGCGCCGTGGCCACGGGCCTGCTGCCCTTTCTGCATGCCGCGTGGCTCTTCTTGGCGCTGGCCCTGGTCGCTGGGGCCGCCAACGCAGCCTTTCACCCGCCGGCTGCCGCCTGGGTGCGCGAGATCGGCGGAATCCGGCGCGGCCGTAGCATGGCGATGTTCCTGGTGGCCGGCAACCTGGGACGGGCCGTCGCGCCCCTGCTGCTGGGCGCCCTGGCGATCTGGATGGGGTATTACTCCATCGCCTGGCTGGCCGTGCCGGCCCTGGGCCTGGCGGTCTGGTACCTCTGGCGGCTGCGCGGGTTCGGGGTCACGGGCGGCGGCCAGGAGGAGATCCCCGCCTTCAGCCTCATTCGCCGCCGCCTGCGGGACACGCTGGCCCTGCTGGCGATGACGAGCGCGCGCGCCACCCTGAGCAACTCCATCATCGTGCTGGTGCCCATCGCCTACAAGCTGGCGGGCGAGCCAGTGTACCTGGGCGCGGCGGTCGTGGGTATCCTGCTTCTGGCCGGGAGCCTGGGCAATGTGGTCGGCGGCACCCTGTCCGACATGATGCCACGCGAGTGGGTCGTCATCATCGCGGCCGTGATGTCGGCCGGCTGCGTCTTGGGCTTTCTCTTCACCCACGGCGTCGCCTCACTGGTCTTCGTGGGGCTGACCGGCCTGTTCTCCATGAGCACGAACTCCGTGACCATGGTCATCGGCCAGGAGATGTTCCCGGAGAGCGTGGGCATGGCCTCCGGCATCGCTCTGGGGTTGGGCAACGCCATCGCGACGGTCCTGGTCGCCCTCCTGTCGCTCCTGGCCGGCGCGACATCCGTGACCGCGGCCCTGGTCACCGCGGGCGGGATCGCGCTGCTGGCGGTGCCGGCGGCGGTCCTAACGCACCGCCGGGCAGCCGCCTGAGCGACCACCCGGACCGCGTCCCCGATAGCGGTATTGGAGGGCGCCTGAGCGCCCTCC
>DATLTP010000314.1:0-4461 GCA_035533535.1 Bacillota bacterium
CGTTCTCAGCGGCGATGGTCATGTCGCAGACCAGGTGCAGCACGTTGCCGCCGCCGATGGCGAAGCCTGCCACCATGGCGATGACGGGCTTGGGCAGCCAGCGGATGGCGCGCTGCAGCTCGAGGGCGTGCAGCCGCGGGACGCCGTCGCCGCCGACGTAGCCGCCGTGGCCGCGCACGCGCTGGTCGCCGCCGGAGCAAAAGGCGCGGGTGCCGGCGCCGGTGAGGATGGCCACGCCCGTCTCCTGGTCGGCGCGGCAGTGGGCGAAGGCGTCCAGCAGCTGGTCGAGGGTCTCGGGGCGGAAGGCGTTGTGGACCTCGGGGCGGTTGATGGTGATCTTGGCGATGCCCTCGGCCTTCTCGTAGAGGATGTCGCTGTAGGTGCGGATGCTCTGCCAGGCTAGCGCCATGCGCCGTCAGCTCCTTGCTGGCCCGCCAGGAACGAGCGGACCAAGTGTTCGAACGCGGTTGGGTTCTCGAAGTGGGCGGCGTGGCCCGACCCGGGCACGCTGGCTGTTGTGGCGGCCGCTTGTGCGGCCGCCATGCCGGCCGCCAGCTCGGCGTACCGGGTGTCGAGGGCGCCGGCCATCAGGAGGGCAGGGCAGGGGATCTTGCGGCCGCTCAGGTCGTCCTGGGTGGCCAATCCGGCACTGCGCAGGGACGCGGCGAGACCCGCCGGGTTGTTGGCGAGGCGCTGGGCGCGAAGCGCCTGGCGCTTGCCCGGCGCCACCTGGGCCTGGCTCGCCCACAGGGGAAGCCGTTCCCAGCGGTCGACGAAGGCCGTGATTCCATCGTTCTCCAGGAGGCGGGCGAGCTCTTCATCCGAGGCTGCGCGCGCACTGCGCTCAGCCGGATTCCGCAAGCCGGGGTTTGCGCCCTCCAGAACGAGGGCGGAAACCCGATCCGGCGCCCTGAGCGCCACGTGCAGGGCAACCCTGGCGCCAAGCGAGTAGCCAAGTAGGGCAAACGCCGGTGCCTGCACGGTCTCCAGGATGTCGGCGGCCGTCTGCCAGAGGGAGCGTGGCTGCATGGGGGAGGCCCCGTGGCCCGGCAGGTCCACGGCGTAGGTCGTGTACGTGTCGGCGAACA
Source organism: Bacillota bacterium (assembly GCA_035533535.1). Lineage (GTDB taxonomy): Bacteria > Bacillota > Sulfobacillia > RBS10-35 > JAJYVM01 > JAJYVM01. Next base: position 1,089 of record DATLTP010000314.1, read on the forward strand.
TGTCGCCCCAGGTGGCGCCGCTGCCGGTGAAACCGTGCAGCAGCACCAGCGCGGGTCCCTGGCCGCGGACGCAGACGTTCAGCCGCATCGGCCCACGGCGGCCTGAGCGGCCGCCCAGACGGCCCTGTGCTCCTCCACGTTGCGGGCGCGGTTGCTGGGGACCTCGACGAGGTGGGTACCGCCTTCGGAGAGCCACTCGGTGACCGCGGCGCGGAAGGCGCGCAGCGAGTCCACCCGGCGGTGGGGGAGATCGTACATCGCGGCGGCATGGCTGAAGTCCAGGCCATGCGGGGTGCCGAAGAGCCGCTCGTATTCCTGCGCGTCGAGGCTGGCTTGGGGGAGGTAGGAGAAGATCCCGCCCCCATCGTTCTGCACCACGACGATCAACAGGTGCGGCCTGTAGCGCCGGGCGGCCAGCAGGCCGTTCATGTCGTGGTAGAAGGAGACGTCGCCGATCACCAGGGCGGCCGGAGTGGTGGCTGACGCCACGCCAAGGGCCGTCGAGACCACGCCGTCGATGCCGTTGGCCCCGCGGTTGGCGAAGATCCGCAGCGTCTTGGCCATGCCGGGCAGAAAGCCGTCCATGTCCCGCACCGGCATGCTGTTGCCAGCCATCAGGGCGGCCCCGTCGGGCAGCAGGTCGGCCAGCTGGGGGAAGACCGCGTACTCGGTCAGCCGGTCTGATCGCGTTGCGCGGCGGGCCGCCAAGTCCGCCCGCTGCCAGCGGCTGAGCCACTCGCCCGGCGCGCGCTTGCTGAAGAGCGCACGCGCAACCGCTGCGGCCTCGGCGGGGATGACGTCCGCCTGCAGGTCCGGATCCCGCCAGGCAGGGTCGACCAAGATGGTGCGCCGCGCGCGTCGCACCATCTCCCCGAGCACCTTGGAGGTCGGCGGCCCTCCGAAGCGCAGGACCAGCTCCGGCGTTAGGGATGACGCCAGCTCCGGATCCCGCAGGTAGCTGTCGTAGCTGTCGAGGATGACATCGCTGTGGTGCGGCCCGCAGCGGGCCTGCGACAGGGGGTCGGCGGCGACAGGCCAGCCAAGGGCCGCGGCCAGCTCGGTGATCGGACGGGCCGCGGCCGGATCCTCCAGCGGACCCAGGACGATCAGGCCGCGCTCCACGTCGGGCAGGGGGGCCAAGTCAGGCGCTGAGGCCGGGATCATCGCCGTCGCCTCTGCGACCGCGTCGGCTGGCGGGGCCGACGCGCTCGGCAGCAGGGGCTCCCGCAGGGGGATGTTGATATGGACGGGGCCCGCGAACGGGGCCACCGCCGTGGCGACCGCCCTGCGGGCAACGGCCTCAGGGCCGTACTCTCCGGCTTCGGCGAACCACTTCACCTGGCGGCCGTAGAGGTGCACCTGGTCGATGGTCTGGGCGCAGCCCCATCCCCGCACCTCGGGCGGGCGATCGGCCGTCAGCACCAGGAGCGGCACCCCGGCGTTGTAAGCCTCGATGACCGCTGGCGCGAAGTTGGCGGCGGCCGTGCCGGAGGAGCAGATTAAAGCGGCAGCCATCCGGCTCGCCTTCGCCAGCCCGAGGGCAAAATACGCTGCGGACCGCTCGTCCAGGTGCATCCACACCCGGAAGGCCGGCTGGCGGGCGAATGCCAGGGCCACGGGCGTCGACCGCGACCCCGGGCAGATGCAGACGTGGCGGAGGCCGCTGGCCGCGGCCTCCGCGGCGAACGCTCTCAACCAAGCGTACTGTGCGTCCGGGGAGCTCACAGCGAGGCCGCGCCCAGGGCGGCAAGCAGGGGCGCGAACTTGACCTCGGCCTCCGCGAACTCGTGCTCCGGGTTGGAGCCGGCGACGATGCCACAGCCGGCGTAGAGCAGGGCCCGCCGGCCGCGCAGCACGCCCGAGCGCAGGGCGACCACGAAGTCGCCATCGCCAGAGGCGTCGACCCAGCCGACGGTGCCGGCATACCAGCCGCGCGGGCGCACCTCCAGGCGGCGGATGGCCGCCACGGCGGCGGCGCGGGGCACGCCCCCGACGGCCGGCGTCGGGTGCAGGCGCTCGACCAGCTGCAGCAGGGCGCCGGGCGCCTTGGCTTCGGCCGTGACCTCGGTCAGCAGGTGCTGCACGTTGGGCAGGCGCAGAATGGTCGGCGCATCGGCCGTCTCCACGCTGCGGCTCAGGGGGCGCAGGCCGGCCGTGATGGCCGCCACCACAAAGGCGTGCTCGCGCCGGTCCTTGTCGCTGGCCAGCAGATCGGCCGCCAGGGCCTGATCCCGTTCCGGGCTCTGGCCCCGGGGCCGGGAACCCGCCAGGGAGGCGCTGCGGACGGCGGTGCCCCGGGTCGAGACCAGCAGCTCCGGCGTGGCGCCCAGGAAGAGGCGGTCCCCCCAGCCGACGGCGAAGACCGTGCTCTGCGCGTGGTCGACCGCCAGCCGGCGCAGCACGTGCTCGGGGGCGAAGGCCGCGCTGGCCAGCACGCGCTTGGAGCGGGCCAGGACGACCTTCTCGGCCTCGCCGCGAGAAAACGCCTCGTTGAGCTGGCCGACAAGTTGCCCGACGCGGCGCGACCAGGCGGCGGCCGTCGGCAGGTCGGTCACGCTGGCGATGGCCGGCGCGGGACGGGATGGCAGCATGGTGGGGGAGGGTTCGACGGGGCCGTCCTCGCCGAGGTCGTTCAGCGTCAGCCAGGCGCGGCCGCCCCGCAGGGTGGCCATCCGCGCCGGCACCACCGCGGCCAGGGGGGGGAACGCGCGCCAGTCGGGGTCGGTCGCCAGACGGTCGTCCGTCGGGTCGAAGGCCAGGCCCGAAAACAGAAGCGGCCCGGTCGCGGGCTCACCGCTGCCGCCCACCTGGCGGCTGGAGGCGCGGAGCTGCGTCCACCAGGCGTCGACGGCGGCAAGGTGCATCCCGGCCTGCGGCACCCAGGCCGCGGCCCGGCCAGTGCCGGCCAGGGCGAACCCTTCCCCGGGCCGCCACCAGAGAAAGCCGCGGCCGGTGCGCAACCAGCCGGAGACGAACTCCGTCACGGGGTCGCCCGGTGCAACCTCACAGACCCGGCTGCGCAGCACGCCGCGGGCCGGCCGCGGGTCCAGCCAAGCCGCCATGCCATCCTCAGGCACCGGAGAAGCCACCTCACGCTCAAAAGGGGGGCGCTGGCCCGCCGTCCCGCGGCACAGTCTACCGCTTCACCCCACCCCGCGCCAAGATTGGGGCGCGGCTTCTCGAGCGAGGGATTGGCATTCGGGCCATTTGGACCGTGGCAAGGGTCCAAATGGTGGACTGTTTAGCGCCTGGTCCCTCAGGTCGAGCCCATGGCGGCCGTGGCCGCCGCCATGGCCGCGCAGCTCTCCTCCAGAGCGCCCGGCTGCAGCGGCAGGCAGCTGCGCAGGGCCAGCCAGGCTCGCTCGCCGCCGTG
>DATLTP010000315.1:0-18200 GCA_035533535.1 Bacillota bacterium
GATCACGGCCGCTGTGCCGCCGGCGGGCCTGACCACATCGCAGGTGATCGAGGCCATGCTCCAGCGTGGGATCGAGGTCACGGGCGGCCTCGGCAAGATGGCCGACCAGGTGATCCGCGTGGGTCACATGGGGTACGTCGGCGAAGCGGAGATCACGCGCTTCCTGGTGACCCTGCGCGAGGCGACGGCTCAACTCCGCGGGGTGGCCTGAACCCATCGCATGATGTGTGAGGCCGGCGCTTGCGCGCCGGCCCTTTTTATTTGGTCCTTCAGCAGGGCGGCGTCAGCGACCACTGACTTCCGAACGTGCTCAGCCGGCTGCCGCCCTCCAGGATGTCTGGACCCAGCGTGTAGTTACTACCGCCGGGGATGCCGATCACGGTCAGCACCCCGGTGGCCAGGGGAGCCTGGCTGCTGCCGTCCAGCACGGTGAGCGCACTGCCCGGCACGTGGTAGAGGTTGGCCGTGGCGGTGGCGTTCGGCACGACCCCCTGGTTCTGCGTGGTGCCGTAGGGCTGGTAGCCCAACTGGCGGAGCAGCCCGTCGGGGAAGCTCGTCGCCACCCCGCCCGTGTCGAGGATGGCGCGCAGGTTGGGCGCCGTGCCGCCCGGACCGGACAGCGTGATCACGATGGCGATGCGGCTGCCGGCGGAGGCTGGCGTAATGGTCCCGGTCACCGGCGCCGGGCAGCTCGCCGTCGCGGTGCCCGTGGCCGTGCCGCCGCCGGCTGAGGCCGTGGCCGACGCGGTCGCGGTCCCGCCCGAACCTGGGGCGGTGGCCGTGCCGGTGGCGGCGCCTCCGGAAGCCGAACCGGTTCCCGATGTGGCGGTCCCGGTCGCTGCGCCGCCCGTATCGGCCGAACCGGTGGCGGCTCCGCTTGCGGAGGCCGTCGCCGACCCAGTGGCCGCCCCGACCGCCGCGCTCGAGGTCGCCGTCGCCCCCAGCACCGCGCGGCCCGTGGCGCGAACCCATTGCGTCGCGAACACAAAGGCCTCCTGATGCAGGTACGTAATGCCAATTTCGTCACCGGCACGCGTCAGGGCCATGGCCGCCTGCAGGGCGGCACAATTGGGAGTTGGCCAGATGGCGTTGGCGTCGGTCGGATCCGCCAGCTCGGTGATCACGTCGCCGACGGGGTTGGCGCCCACAATGCCCACGCGGGCGGCGGCGCTTCCAGGGAGCACATCGACCACCTGGCAACCCTGCACGCCAATCGTGGGAGCCGGATCCTGCACCGTGATGCCGAGCCGGCCCTGCGGCGCCTTGTGCACCTGCTGCCAGCTCGCCACGGCGGACTGCGCGCTTGCCAATAGGTCGCTGATCTGGCCGGCCGCCTGCTGGGCGGATGTCAGGGCCTGGTTCGCCTGCGCGGCAGCCTTTGAGGCGGCATCGCCCGAGGCGACCGCCGCCGAGACCTGCTGTGCAATGGAGGCCGCGGCGTTGGCCGCCCCGTCCGCAGCCGTCGCGTCGGACTCGATGGCCGTCACGACCTGGCCGATCTGGCTGGCCACCTGCTGCAGCGGCAGGAGGCCCCCGCTGGGATCCGGCGCCGCCGGCTGCCGCGCCGTCGCCAACGATGCGGCGGTGGTGACACGGGACGCGGCCGCCTGGGCGGAAGCCAGCAGGTCGGCGACATGCTGGGCGGCAGCCTCCGCATCCTGGGCAGCGCGCGTGGCGTTGTCGGCAGCCGTCTTGGCCTGATCGACGGCCGCGGCCCGGGCCTGTGTGGTCATGGTCGCCGTCGCGGTCGCAATTGGCAGGCTCGGCGCCGCGGCCGGTGTCGCCTTGGGGTGGGCAAAGCCGCGGCTGACGACCACGGCGGCCACGCCAAGGGCGATGACCACCACGGCCCAGGCCGCTCCGGAGTGTCCGCGGCGGCTTTCAGGCTCGCCCACGGCCTTCCGGCGGGACAGTTGCGGCTCCGGAAACTCGCTTTCGCTGGCCTCGGGCTGCGCCGGGGGCACGGTCCCCGGCATCGCCGGCTCCTCGACAAAGAACCAGTCGACGATGCGGCGCATTGCGCCAGGACGGTCCGCGCTCACGGCCTCATGCCCGCTCGCTGATGAACCATAGGACGACAAGCTTCGCCTTGGGGGAGGCCCGGCCCTGCCGCCAGCGATCGGGCATGCCTGGAGCGAACCCTGGCAGCCGGCCCAGTCGCGACCACAACGGATGAGGTGAAAGGCGGCCAATGCAGGTGAGCGAATCCACAGGCCCGCCTATGGGCGCGGCCAACCCCGGCCAGGCGTGAAGCTGCCCAGCACCACCGGATGCGACGCGCCGGTCGCGGCCGGCACATTGCCAGCCCGCCCGGTCCAGGAAAGCTGCGCCAAATAGGCGAAGGCGATGGCCTCCTTTGCGTCGCCGTCCAGGGCGTGCGCCTCGCACGGGTCAAGGGGCACCGGCCGCAGCGCCGCGGCCAGGGCCGCCATCAGCGCCGGGTTCTTGCGACCGCCACCGCCCACGATGCAGCGGTCCACGGGCGGCAGCCAGGTGCGGAACGACGCCGCAATACTCTCGGCCGTATATGCGGTAACCGTCGCCAATAGGTCCGCATCGCTCAGCCCGCGCCGCCGGCGGAGATCCGCCACCAGCGGCGGCCCAAAGGTCTCCCGCCCCGTCGAGCGTGGGGGCGCGGCACGCAAGAATGGATGGTCCATCAACTCCGCCAGCACACCCGCGTCCACTTGCCCAGCACGGGCCAAAGCGCCGTCGACATCGCAGCGCAGCCGGCCGCCGCTGACGAGACTGGCGGCAGCGTCCAACAGCACATTCCCCGGTCCTGTGTCAAAGGCCGCCGCATCTCCCGCCGGGCCGACCCATGTCACATTGGCAATGCCGCCAATGTTGAGGAGCGCGCGCCGCTCGCGCGGATCGCGGAAGTAGGCCAGGTCGAAGACCGGCACGAGCGGGGCCCCATGGCCACCTGCCGCCAGGTCGCGCCAGCGGAAGTCGGCGACCACGGTGACGCCGGTGCGCTCCGCAATCACGGCGGGCGCGCCGAGCTGCAGGGTCGCGCCCGGCTGCCCGGGCTGGGGCGGCAGGTGGTGGACCGTCTGGCCGTGGCTGCCGATGAGGCTGACATCTTCCGGACGCAGGTCCGCGGCGCCGATCGCCGTAAGCGCGGCTTCGGCAAAGGCCTCGCCGAGCACGCCATGCAGCCGGGTCAGCCGGTCGACGCGCCCGCCCTCGGGCGCGCAGCAGGCCAGCACCTCGTCCCGCAGGCTGTCCGGGTACGGCCGGTGGACGTGCGCCAGCAGCCGCAGGCCAACGGCGCCGGCCCCGTCCGGCAGGTCGACCACAGCCGCGTCGATGCCGTCCGCCGACGTGCCCGACATGAGACCAACGACGATCACAGGGACACCGGCAGCCGGCCGGTCCCGCTCAGCCGCCCCCAGAGCGCATCTGCCGCCACGCCGACGCTGGCCGGCGCATCGTCGTAGCCGATCCAGACCGCCCGGGCCCCCGCCGCCAGGGCGGCGGCCGCCACCGCCGGCGAGATGCACCAGACGTACAGTTCGTGGCCCGGGAAGCTCTGGAGCAGGTCAGGCGCCGGCGACCGGCCGAGGCCCACCACGACGGTCTGTCCGTTTGCCGGGGCCGCGGTTGACACCCCCAGCGCCTCTGCCAAACCAGGAACTCCGCGCGAGACCACGCAGATGTCCCCATCGCTGGGCAGCGCCCCGGCGCGCACGCAGGTCAGCGCTCGCTCAGCCACCTCGCGGGCCAGGGCCCGGTCGGACGGCCGGTCCAGCAGAAACGGCGCCGCGTCCGGGTCGGGATTGCCGCGGCCCGCCAGCCCGAAGCGGCGAACCGCGGCCGCGACCCTCTCCGCCGCCGCCCGGGCGCGCTCGATGGAAAGACGCCCTTCAGCCAGGGCAGTTGCCACGGCATCCACGGCAGCCACCTGGAGGTCGGGCCGGTGCGAGATGAGAACCAGGTCAGCCCCCGCAGCAACGGCCCGCACGGCCGCCTCGGACACCGTGACGTCCGCGGTGGCGCCCTGCATCTCCAAACAGTCGGTCATTACGAGACCGCCGAAGCCCATGCGCCCGCGGAGCAGGCCCTCCACGACGGGCCGGGAGCGCGAGGCCGGCTCGCCCGACGGGTCAAGATCGGGGATGGCTGCGTGGGCAACCATGACGGCGGCCACGCCGACGCCGATGGCAGCGCGGAACGGCACGAGGCTGACCTCGGGCGGCGCCAGGACCGGTCTGGCGAGGTGGCTGTCCACGGGTGTTGTGCCGAGCCCCGGGAAGTGCTTGGCGACGGCCAGAACCCCGCCGTCCTGCAGGCCCTGGATCCAGGCTGCGCCCAGCGCGGCGACGGCGTCCGGATCGGCCGCGAACGACCGCGTGCCGATGGCGCTGTCGCGGCCGCCGAGGTCCAGGACCGGCGCCAGGTCCACGTTGATGCCAACCGCCCGCAGTTGCCCGGCGGTTGCGGCCGCCGCCCGCCGGGCCAGGGCCGGGTCGCCGGCCGCGCCGAGGGCCATGGCGCCCGGCATCCGGGCCGGCCCCCGGGGCAGGCGGCTGACGAGTCCGCCCTCCTCGTCGGCGGCGATGAGCAGCTGCCGCGGCCTGGCCCGGTCCAGCAGGGTAGCGCTCAGGCGGGCCACCTGCTCCGCGTTCTGCGCATTGCGGGCGAAGTAGATGACGCCCGCGACCCCGTCCTCCACCAGGCGGAGGGTCACACCCGGCGCCTCCAGCCCCGGAAAGCCCACCACGAACAGGCTGGCCGCCAAGCGCCGCAGGTCCTCAGGCTCAGACATCGACGTCCTCCAGGGCCGCCACGACGGCATTGTGAAAGCGCGGACGCAGCCGCTGGATGGCCGCGGTGGTCGGGGCCCGCCCGAGATGAACCCGGTTGGTGAGCAGCACCGCAAACAGCCCGAGGTCCGGGTCGATCCAGATGCAGGTGCCCGTGAAGCCCGTGTGGCCGAACGCCGCCTCCGTCATCAGGTCGCCCGCCGAATTGCCCCCACGGCCACGGGCTTGCCAACCCAGCGTGCGGTCATCGTTGAGGTTGGCCGTGGCGTTGCGCCCCATGACCTCCACGGTGCGAGGCGACAGGACCCCCGCGCCGCCGTTGAGGAGCGCCCGGCCGAGGCGCGCGAGGTCCGCCGCCGTGGAAAACAGCCCCGCATGGCCGGCGATGCCGCCCAACCCACGCGCGTTCTCGTCGTGAACGCGCCCCCACGCCCAAGTGCCGAGGTCATCCGCCCATTCCGTGGCCGCGATTCGCGGCAGCCAGGCCTCCGGCGGCAGCCAGCGCGTCTCCTCCATCCCAAGCGGCGCAAAGACTTCGCGGCGCGCCAGCTCCGGCAGCGAGAGGCCCGCCACCTGGCTGAGCACCGCCCCCAGCGTGATGAATCCCAGGTCGCTGTAAACGACCATGCGACCGGGGGGCTGTTCCGGCGGCTGGCGCAGGGCCGCCAGAAGCCGCTCGGCCGGGTCGCTGCCGGCCGCCGTGAGGTCTCGCCAGGCCGGCAGCCCCGAGGTATGCGTGAGCAGGTGCCGCACGCGGATCCCCGTGGCCGCAAAGGCGGGCAGGACTGCGGCCACTTCGTCGTCGACCCGAAGCCGGCCCCGCTCCAGGCTGGTCCAGAAGGCCATGGCCGTCCCCACCACCTTGGTGAGGGAGGCGAGGTCGAAGACGGTGTCCGGCGTCATCGGACGCCGCTCGGGGTGGATCGCCGCATGGCCGAGGGCAACCGGCCCCACATCAGGGAAGCCACGGCGGCCGACAACGGCGACGGCCCCGGGGATGTCGCCCGCGGCAACGGCGTCCGCGAGAACATCCCACGCACGCTGCAGCCGCTCGCTGTGAAAGCCGTTCATGGCAGAGCCCCCCGGATGCGGCCGCCCGATTCGGCGAGGCGCGTTCGCGCCTCTTCCGCCGGCAAACCAGCCAACTGCATGACGATGGCGGTCTTGACCTCCCCAGCAGCCTCGGCCAGCAGTTCGCCGGCCCGATCGGCCCCGCAGCCCGTGGCCAGCGCAACCATGCGGACGGCCCGGCCGCGCAGTTTCTCGTTGCTGGACCGCATGTCGACCATGAGATTCTCGTACACGCGCCCACCCAGCACCATGGCCGCCGTCGAGATCATATTGAGGACCAGCTTCTGCGCAGTCCCCGCCTTCAGCCGGGTGCTGCCGAGCACCGCCTCGGGCCCGGTGTCCGCAACGACCGCAATGTCGACAGCCTCCGCCAAGGGCGCCCCAGGGTTGCAGAGGATGCCCACGGTCTCGGAACCGGCGCGGCGAGCCTCGGCGACGGCCCCGAGGACGTAGGGCGTCCGCCCGCTGGCCGCCAGGGCCAGCAGGACATCCCCTGGCCCGATTCCAGCCAGCCGCAGGTCGGCGGCCCCTTGGGCGGCGCTGTCCTCGGCCCCCTCGACGGCGCGCACGACAGCCGTCGGTCCGCCGGCGATGATGGCCCGCGCCTGCTCCGCTGGGATCCCGAAGGTCGGCGGCAGCTCACTACTGTCCAGCACACCGAGCCGCCCGCTGGTCCCAGCGCCGACGTAAAAGAGCCGTCCGCCGCCGGCAAGGGCCCGCGCCACCGCCTCAGCGGCACGCGCCACGTCCCCAAGCACTTGGCCCACAGCCGCGACCGCCCGCTGATCTTCCCGGTGCAGGCGCTGGCAAACCCCGAGCGCGTCGAGGCGGTCCAGGTCCATGGTCTCCGGATTGCGCCCCTCGGTCCCGCCCACGCTGCCCCTCCCCCGCCAGCCACGCCTCCGGCGCCGCTGGGGGCCTCTGCCCCGCTCCCGCCCTCGGCTCCGCTCAGCCGCGCCCCCGGCCGCCGCCCGCGCCGCCTCCGCTCCCGCCCCGCCCGCGCTCAGGTTCCCGCCGGCTGCCAGCTATCCGGGTTGCCGCCCAATGCGGCCCAGGCCAGCAGCAGGGCGCCCGCCGTCGGGGATAGCAGGGGCATCTGCAAACCGCCGCTCACGCCCCGGCGGCGCAGCGCGGCATCCAGCGCCCGGCGCAGAGGGGCCGGCTCGAGGAGCAGCCCACCGCCGGCGGCGACCACGGCCCCGGCCGGCCGCAGGCCCAGACGTGCCAGCACGGCGCCGGCCATCTCCGCCAACGCCTGCGCGGCACCGGCGATGATGTCGAGCGCCACGCCATCCCCGTTCTCGGCCGCGCGCTGCACCAGGGGCGCCAGGGTCGCAACCTTGGCCGGATCCGCCTGGTGCCAGCGCAGGGCCGCCACGGCGTCCTCGACCTCGGCGAGCCCCAACGAACGCACGATCAGCGGCGAAAGGGCGGTGGCGGGACCCCGACCGTCGGCCGCGGCAAGGGCCGCCGCCACCGCCCGCTTGCCCAGGTCGAAGCCGCTGCCCTCATCGCCAAAGAGGGGACCCCAGCCGCCCGCGCGGGCCGAGCGGCCATCCCCCACACGTCCGTAGGCAATCGATCCCGTGCCGGCCACGACGACCACACCCGGACGGGCGCGGGTCGCGCCCGCCCACGCCACCACCGCATCGTTCTCCAGCCGGAACGGTCCCGTGAAGCCGAGCCGGCGGACGATCTCCATCAGGGCCGCCCGATCAGCGGGACGGTCGAACCCCGCCACGCCGAAGCAGGCCGCCGCCACGTCCTGGGGCCGTGTGCCAGCCTGGACCGTCGCCGCGCGGACAGCAGCACCCAGGTTGGCCTCGGCCGCCTCGGCGCCCACAGATCCCAGGTTGCAGGGCCCTGCCTCACCACGCCCCCGCACCCGCCCGGACTCGTCTGCCACCCAGCAGGCCGTGTGGCTCGCGCCCCCATCTACGCCGATGAGCCACATGGCTAGGCGTACAGCAGGCAGCGGTCGCGTGCGGGCAGAAACCCCGCCAGCGCCGCGCCCCATTCCGCCAGGATGTCGTCCGCGGGCCGTCCCGCCAGGAGGTCCCGCCGCAACCCGCCGCCCCCGGCCAGCCGATCAAAGTGCGGCAGCCTGAACTCCAGCCGCCCGGGGTGCAGCCGCGCGACGGCGCACAGCAGGCGGACGCCCAGCCGCACGGGCCGCAGGGCGCCGCGGTTCACGACATGCAGGAACACCCCGGCGCAATCCTCCCCGGCGTACTTCCCGGCCATCGGCCGGAACCCGGCCACCCGGACTCGCACGCCAGGCTCGCTGGCCATTGCGGCGGCCAGACGATCGGCATCGAGCCAGGGCGCCCCCACCAGCTCGTATGGCCGTGTGTGGCCCCGGCCCTCGCTGATATTGGTGCCCTCGAGCAGGCAGGTCCCGGGGTAGAGCAGGGCCATGTCCACTCCGGTCGAGTTGGGCGACGGCGGCACGAAGAGGAGACCCGTCTCCTCCCACCACATCTCCCGCCGCCAGCCCGTCATCCGCACGACCTCGACCTGCCCCCCCATGCCCATCTCGCGGCTGAAGAGCAGCGCCAGCTCCCCGACGGTCATGGCATGGCGCATCGGGTAGCCGGCAATGCCGACGAATGAGCGGTGGGCCGGCTCGACGAGGTTGCCCTCCGGATGGAGGCCCGTGATCGGATTCGGCCGGTCGCAGACGATCATGGGCAGCCCTGCCTCCCCGGCCGCCTGCAGACAGAGGGCGAGGGTGGAGAGGTAGGTGTAGTAGCGGCTGCCGATGTCCTGGATGTCATAGACGAGAGCGTCCAGCCCTGCGAGCAGCGCGGGCTCGGGCTTGGTGCGCTCGCCGTAGAGGCTATGAACGGGCACGCCGGTGCGGGGGTCCACGGCCGAGGACACGGGATCGCCGGCGGCCACCAGGCCCCTGACCCCGTGCTCCGGCCCGAAGAAGGCGCCGATCTCAGCGCCCGCCGCCCGCAGGAGATCGTCGGCTGGCACGAGATCGCGGCTGAGCCCCGTGTGGTTGGTCACAAGCCCGACTCGCCGCCCAGCCACCAGGTGGCGCTCGTCACCCGCCAGGCGCTCGATGCCCAAGGTTACCATGGCGAAGCCATTCGGCCGGGTCCAGAGCGGATCCTGCCGGCCCTAGGCGAGCGCCTCCCTCAAGAGCCCCTCCATGCTGTCAAGCGACGCCACCAGCCTGTCCGGCGTGGCGCGCAGCGCCTCCTCCATGCGCTCCCCCAGACGATCGGGCCGGACGGCGGCGACAAACGACTCACTCTGCCGTCCCCTCCCGCTCGCCTCCGGCAACGATGCGGCGGCGAGACCCTCGCCTACTTCACGTCCCAATGCCAGGGCTGTTGCATGCCGTAGGCGTTCGGAATGGCCGTGCCCATCACCCGCGTGTTGTACGCCAGGAGCCCGTTGGCGTCATAAAGGAAGACGAACGGCTCCTGCTTCTGCAGTTCCTCCTGCAGCCTGTCGTAGGCAGCCTTGCGCGCGGCGGCATCACTGGTGGACGTGGCCTGCTGGTACGCCTGGTCCACGAGTGGGTCGCAGAACTTGCTCAGATTCAGCGAGCCCTTGCAGGTGAAGAACAGGCTGCTGCGCAGAGGATCGTTGGCATAGCTGGAGCCGACGAGGGCGAAGTCGAAGTTGCCCTTCTCGACCTGAGCGATCATGGTCCCAAAGTCATACTGCCTGATCTGCACGTTCAGGCCCGCAGCCTGGAGATCTTGCTGCAGGAGCGGTCCAGTCTCCATCCGGATCTGGTCGCCGGTGGGCACGAGCAGCGAAAGGGCTTGGTTAGCCGGAAAGCCCGCTGCCGCCAGGGCGGCTTTGGCCCCAGCCGTGTCGTAAGGGATGGCCTTGAGCGACGTGTCGTAGTACGTCGTGTAAAAGGACGCGAAGGGACCGGTGGGTACGGTGCCCTCCCCCTTCAGCAGGTCGGACACGATGGCCTGGCGGTCGATGGCCATGGCGATTGCATCGCGGACCGCAGGACTGGCCAAGTAAGGGCGCGCGGTATTGATCACAACGAACTGGGCGCCCAGCCCGGACACCGGATCCTGCTTCACGTTCGGCAGTGTGGCGACTGTTGGCCAGTCCTGGAGGGGGATGTTGTTCACGGCCACGTCGATCTCCCCGTCGCGGAGCTCCGCCAGCATGCTTGTCGGTGGCACGATCTTGATGTAGACGGTGTCGATTGGCGGCTTGCCGAGGTGATAAGACGCATTGGCCGCCAGCTCCGCATACTGCGAGGTCACGTACTTCACGAACTTGTATGGTCCATCTGTCACCTGCGGGTTTTGGAAGACCGGGGCCTTGGCGAAGTCGGCGGGCGCAATGCTCTTGAGCGCGTGTTGCGGCACCACATACATCAAAGCCGCAATGTTGTACAGAAGCATGTAGGGGTCGATTGGGGTTTTCGTCTGGATCTGAATGGTGTTGGCGTCGGGCGTGCTCACCCCGGCCAGCGGCTGGGCCGGATCCAGACTGTGGCCCTGGGCGTCTGTTCCCTGGATCATGCTCATGTACGACCCAAGGGTCGAGGGGATGGCGGGATCCGTGTTCAGCTGCAGCGTGTAGGCGACGTCCGCCGATGTGACAGGTTGGCCATCGGTCCATGTGGCCTTGGGATCGAGATGGAACGTGAAAGTGCGGGAGTCGGAGGACACGTCCCAACTGGCCGCCAGCAGCGGGTGGAACTGCTGGTCGGGGCTCTCCCAAACCAACGTGTCATACATCGGCCCAATGATGTCCTGGTCGTACCCCGTTTGCGCCACCACCGGGTTCAGGGTGTCGGGCGCCGACCAGATGGCGATGCTCAGCTGTTTGGCCGGCCGGACAGGCGCAGTGGTGGTCGCCGGCGACGTCGCGGGTGCCGCAGCACCCCCGCATGCGACAAGTAGAGCCGCAATGGTCAGCGCGGAAATACCCCCGACCCGGACGCGCATCACGGTGCCCCCTTGGCGGCCTCGTTCCATAGGCGGTCTTTAATTCCCTCAGTCAGAACGGTGCATTGGGTCGAGGGTGACGGTCGGCGCACCCAGGGTGACGGTGAGCGTGGGCCCGGCCGGGGATGGCGGTGGGAGACCGCCGTCCCCGGCCGGGGCGGCGCAGGGGGTGACGGGGGGCGGCAAAGCCACCCGGCGGCGCGGGCGGCCGGGATGGCCGTGCGCGCCGCCGATCCGGTCTGCAGTCGCGAACTGGCGTATCATCGTCGCAAGTCGCGGAATGCGGTGGCCCGACCTTTCATCCTCTCCCCCGCCCACATCCGGCCCCCGGGCCCGCCCATTCACATCCGCAGCGCCCCCGCCAAGGTCTCGCGGCAGCCGGACGTCGAATCTCCGTCCATGGTCAACCTCGCTGACATTCGCGCAGCCGCTGAGCGCATCGCCCCGCACGTACGCCGCACGCCGCTGCTGCCTGCGCCCGCCATCTCCGAGCGCCTGGGCCGCCCCGCCTACCTGAAGCCCGAGTTCTGGCAGGACACGGGGTCCTTCAAGGTTCGCGGCGCCGCGAACTACTTTCTCGCGGCCACTGGTGTGGGCCCGGTCATCACCGCCTCCACGGGCAACCATGGCCAGGCCGTGGCGCGCATGGCCCAGCGGCTCGGCGTCCGCGCCGTGGTCGCGGTGCCGGAGGGCACGCCCCAGGCCAAGGTCGGCGGTATTCGCCGCTTCGGCGCGGAATTGCGGGAGATCGCCGGCGGCTACGACGCGGCCCATGCGGTGGCGCTGGAGATGGCGGCGGCCGAGGGCCTGCGCTACGTCCCGGCTTTTGAGGATGACGTGATCATCGCCGGCCAGGGCACCATCGGCCTTGAGATCGCCAGGGACCTGCCAGACGTGGCCGAGGTCTTCGTCCCAGTCGGTGGGGGCGGCCTGGCGGCGGGCATCGGTGCCGCCCTGGCCGAGGCGGCCCCCGCGTGCCGCCTGCGGGGCGCCCAGTCCGTGCTGACCCCTGGCATGGCCCGCTCGCTGGCCGCGGGGGCACCGGTCGCCGTGCCCGAGCCGCCCACGCTCTGCGATGGTCTCGCCGGCGGCATCGACGCCCTGACCCTGGGCTACGCCGAGCGCTTTCTCAACGGGATCGACCTGGTGGAGGAAACCGAGGTGGCCGCGGCCATGTGCCTGCTGGCGCTGGAGGAGCGCTGGATCGTCGAGGGGAGCGCGGCGGTTGCCCTGGCGGCGGCGTTGCGGTCACCGGTCCGGGGCGGGCCGGTCGTGGTCGTGCTCACCGGCCGAAACGTCGACGGCACGACCCTCAGTCGGATCCTTGCCGAGGCCACCTGAGCCGCCACCTGAGCGGGCACCTGAGCCCCAGGACCAGCGCCGGCCCCGGTCCGCCCCCTACGGGTAGAATCGCCGCACGGCCTCGGCCACCCCATCGCCGTAAGACGCGCCCGTGACCAGGTCCGCCGCCCGCCGGAGCCCCGGCCCCGCGTTCTGCACGGCCACGCGGATCCCGGCCGCCGCCAGCAGCGGCAGGTCGTTATCGCCATCTCCGATGCCCATGGTCGCCGCGATCGGCACGCCCAGCCTCTCCGCGACCGCCGCCAGCGCCACGCCCTTGTTGACGTCGGGCGCCGTCACCTCGAGGTAGTGGGGGAACGACGTCGCCATCACCAGCACGTCCGGCGCCGCCGCCTCACCCAGCGCGGCGCGGATCGCGGGCATCCGTTCCGCCGGCTCGATGATCAGGAGCTTCGTGGGCGCCGCGTCCAGCGCGTAGACGCGGTCGGCGTCCACGGTGAACGGCACCCCGGAGTTCTGGCTGTACCAGTCGGTGCGCTCGTCCCGCCAGGGCACGAGCAACTGGTCGTCCACGTAGGCCTGCATGTACCAGCCCGCCGACTTGCAGGCCGCGATGGCCCGCCGGGCAGTGTCCAGCGGAACCGGCCGGTGCCACCACGTCTGCCCGTCCGGGTGGGTGCGTACCATGGCCCCGTTGTAGGCGATGAGCGGCCCGCGCAGTCCAACGCGCTCAGCCCAGCCGGCGATCGAGACGAACATGCGCCCGCTGGCCAGCATGACCGTGGCGCCCGCGCCCGTCGCCTTGGCCAGGGCCGCTGGCACGGCCGGCGCCAGCACGTTCCCGGGAGCCAGCAGGGTCCCGTCGATGTCGATGGCAATGATGCGGGGAGGCGGGGCCGCGTGGAGGTCGAGGCTCGGGCGCCGCTGGTGGCCTGCCTCGGCCGCACCGGGAACGCCCGCATCTTCCGCGCCCTGTCGGAGTTCCGTGTCGCGCGCCTCCTCATTCACCGCCCCATCATACCGAAGCAGCAGGATTTGGTCGCGGCGGCGGCCGCCGCCGCGATCGCCCCGCCGGCAGGCTACCGGCTGGTGATGGGTGGGGGCCCGTCCGGACCCGGGCAGCCGGAGGCGGACGCCATGGCCGCCCTCGGCGCCCTCAACGTGCTGGCCGAGCGGGTGCGCTCGCCCGCCGAGCTGGCGGCGGTGGCCGTCCGCCTGGGCCGGCGGGTGGGCGTCGACCTCGACGAGGACGGCCTGCTGGCCTGCGCCCTGGGCGGCCTGGTACTGGTGCGGCAGGGCCCGGACGGCCCGCAGTCCCAGCGGATCCGCCCCCCGCGGCGAGCCGGCCGCCCGCCCGCGGGGCTGACGGTGCGCGTCCTGGTCTCTACACCCGGGCCAGGTGCGTGACGATGCTGCTGATCACGGCCAAAAGCAGCGAGGCGACCACCGCCGTCCAGAAGCCGTGCACCGCGAAGCCCGGGACCACGGCCGCCGTCAACTCCAGCATCAGCGCGTTGACGACGAAGGTGAAGAGCCCGAGCGTCACGAGGTTCAGCGGCAGCGAGATCAGCAGGAGCACGGGCCGGATGATGGCGTTGACGATGCCCAGCACCAGGGCGGCGACGATCACGGCCCAGGCCCCGGTCAGCTGGATACCGGGCAGGAGCTTGGCGACCACGACGAGGCCGATGGCGTTGGCGATCCAGCGCAGGATCACGACCGAGCCCTCCCCTGAACTGGCGATGCACGGGAGAAACCCGTGCATCCATTTGAACCCGCGCTGCACGGGAGATACCCGTGCAGCCATTGCATGCCCACGGACCCCGAGCGGCAGACTGTCCGATGAGGTGGAGCCGTTATGCCCCTACCCCTCGCCGCCGACACGGCCGGCCACGCGGTCTGGTGGTGGATCCTCGGCATCGTTGCGGTCATCGGCCTCATCTGGTTCTGGTCGAGCGCCGCCGGCAGCCGTTCGCGCGTCGGCGCGGCGAACGCGAAGCCAAAGGATCCGACGGACGACAACAGCCAGGGCTGAGGACCCTCACTCCACGAAGATCTCCACGTGCGATCCGTCCGCGGAGTTGACCTCCACGATCTTGCCGCCGGCATCGCCAAGGGCCTGCACGGCGGCCAGGATCGTGGCGGGGTCGAGGTCGTCCCCGAAGCGAGCCATGACATCCTTGGGAATGAAGCGGACGGCGAACTCCGCCAGCTGCAGCGGGATATTGACGTTGACGGTTTCCGAACCCGCACCCTGCACCCGGACCCTGAGCCAGCGGCCCGGGCCTGAGGCCGGAGCGGCCGCCACCGGCGGCCGGGCCCCCATGGCCTCCAGCAGCTTGCTGCCCTCCGCCGCGGAAACGTTGCCCGACTCGATCATCCGCAGGACCTGCATGCGCTCCTCGCTGGACATGGGCTTCCCGACCTCCTAGTTGGTGCCGACTGTGATCGAGCCGTTGTGGGTGCGGGCGCTGCAATGGATCCGCCGCGCCTGGGCCTCGTAATCCGGGGTGGCGCCGTGGGCCGACGCCCGCGTCCAGCCGGACCGGTTCTGCGCGACCTCCACGCCCGGCAGGTCCGCATGGATGTGCCCGCCGGAGGTGTCCGCATCCACCCGCCAGCCGGTGCCGGCCAGCGGCCCCTCGATGCGGATGGGCCCGTTGCTGGTATGCAGGTCGAGCACGTTTTCGCCCTCGGCCGGGTCCACCTGGACCTCGAGGCTCCCGTTGCTGGTCTCCAGGCGGATGCGGCCGGACACGCGCCTGGCCTCGATCCGCCCGTTGCTGGTGCGGGCACTGAGGTCGGCAGCCGTGCAGGAAGCCAGCTGGATGCGGCCGTTGCTGCTCTCCAGCTTGGCGTCGCGCAGGTTCAGCGACTCGGCCTCGATGCGGCCGTTGCTGGTCCGCACCGACCCGCCCCAGGCCACCGCCCGCGGCAGGAACACATCGACCGAAAGCCCGTACGCACCGCCGAACCAGCCGGCGCCATCGCCGGTGACCGTGACCTCTTCCCCCGTGACCGTGGCGCTGCCCAAACCCGCGGCGCGCGCCCGGGCCTCGCCCTCGGTGGCGGCGCGCACCGTCTTATGCAGGACCACGCGCACGCGCCGGGCCTCGTCAGTCGCCTGCAGGCGAACCTTGCCGTTGCTGGTGTCGATGTGCAGGCGCGCCGTGAGCGCGCCCTCGGCCAGCTCGCCCTCGATGCTCTCGTCGAAGCGGAAGCTCGGGCCGAAGAAGGGCAGGCCGCCGAACTCCATGCGGCCCATCAGCCGCTCCACCATCTCCGGCACGCGCTCGGCCATCTGCTCGCCGCGGCGGGCCATCTCCTCGCCCCGCCGGACCATGCGCTCGGCGCGGCGGCCCACCTCCTCCATATCCCCGAAGTGCAGCCGCGGCCGCGGTGCCGGGGCCTCCAGGGCCCGCAGCAGATCCGCCGCCTCCTCGGCCGTGACCTTCTTCTCCTCCAGCAGCCTCAGGATCGTCATCCGCTCCTGGTCCACGCCACCCACCCCCCCTTTGGTGTTGGGGCGACCCCTACCCCCGCAGGCGGCGCACGGCCTCATCCGCCGTGATCTCTCCGCGCTCGAGGGCGTCCAGCACGGCGCGCCGGCCCGGGGCCTGCTCCTCGTCTGCGCCCGTGGCCGCAAGGCCCAGGGCCGCAAGCAGGGCGTCCAGGCGGCTGCGGACCGTCGGGTACGACAGCCCGAGCTCGCGCTCGACCTCCCGGATGTTGCCGCGCGCGCGCAGGAACGTCTCCAGGAAGTCCAGCTGCTCCGGACCGAGCGCGGCGAAGCGGCCGATATCGAAGCGGCCCTCCACCGCCGTGTCGCAGCTCCGGCAGTGGAGCCGGACCACGTCCAGCGGCTCCCCACAGACCGGGCAGCGGCCAAGCAGCCGGCGACCTGGCATGAGTCCACCCCTCACCTCGAAAGTGTAGTCGTCCGCATTAGCATAGTCAATTAAACCTTCAACATTGTTGCACCCTACCCCGAGTCGGTCGGGCGTTGGTCCTCGCCGGCCCGCAGGTAGGCCAGCAGGTCCTCGGCGGCCGTCCGGCTCATGCCAGGCACAGCCGCCAGTTCCTCAGCCCTGGCGGACGTGATGGCCTCCAGCGACGGGAATGACTTCATCAGCGCCTTGCGCCGCGCCGGCCCGATGCCCGGCGCCTCCTCCAGCACGGACGCCACGCTGCGCTTGCCACGCAGCGTGCGGTGGTAGGTCACGGCGAAGCGGTGCGTCTCATCCCGCAGCCGCTGCAGCAGCCGCAGGCCGGCCGCGGTGCGCGGCAGGATGATGGGGTCGGGCTCCCCGGGCGCGAACAGCCACTCGTTCTCCTTGGCCAGGCCGAAGGTTGGGATGTCGGCCAGCCCCAGGTCCTCCAGCACAGCCCGCGCGTGCGAGAGCTGGCCCTTGCCGCCGTCGATGATCAGCAGGTCCGGCAGCGCCGCGAAGCCCCCCACCCCCGTCACGTCGCCCTCCGCCACCGCCGCCGCCTCCGCGCGCTCGCGCATGCCGCGGCGGAAGCGGCGCCCGAGGACCTCCTGCATGGACCGGAAGTCGTCGTTGCCGCCGGCGACGGTGCGCACCCGGAACCGGCGGTAGTCCGCCTTCTTGGGCGCGCCACCCTCGAAGACGGCCATGGCCCCCACCGTCAGGCTGCCCTGGCTGTGCGAGATGTCGAAGCACTCGATGCGGTGGGGCGGCTCCGCCAGGCCCAGGGCCTCCTGGAGCTCGGCCGCGGCCTGGCTTGCCGCCTCGCGGCTCCGCTCCCGGCGCCACTGCTCCTCGGCCAGGTAGTCCTGGGCGTTCTTCTTCACCAACTCGACCAGCTTGCGCTTCTCGCCCCGCTGCGGCACCTGCAGGCGCACAGCCCCGTGGCGGCGCCCCGCCAGCATCGCGGCGAGGCTCTCGGCCTCCGCTTCCGGCACGGCGCTCTCCAGCAGCAGCTCCCGCGGCACCACCGGCCCGTCCGCGTAGTACTGCTCGATGAAAGCCGCCAGGACCTCGCCGTCGTTTCGGTCATCCGTGCCCGTCAGGATGAAGCCGTCGCGTCCCGCCACCTCACCCCGCCGCACGAAGAAGACCTGCACGGCCGCCTCGTCGCGGCCCCTGGCCATCGCCAGCACGTCGCGGTCGGCCTGCGCGGAGCCGGCAATCTTCTGGCGCTCCAGCACGGTGCGCAGGGCAACCAGCCGGTCGCGCAGCTCGGCGGCCTCCTCGAAGCGCAGGTCCTCGGCCGCAGCGCGCATCCGCGCCTCGAGCCGCGTGAGGACGGCATCGGCCCTGCCGTCGAGAAAGTCGATCATCTCGCCGACCATGGCCCGGTACTCTGTGTCGCTGCAGGCCCCGATGCACGGCGCCAGGCAGCGGTGGATGTGGTGGTACAGGCAGTCCGGCCCCGTGCGCACGCGCCGGTCGGAGCAGGAGCGGTAAGGAAAGACGCGGCGCAGGATGTGCATGGTCTCCCAGACCGCGCTGCTGTGGGGGAAGGGGCCAAAGTAGCGGGCTCCGTCTGGCTTGGCCGCCCGCACGAGCTCCAGCTTGGGGTAGAAGCCGCGCGCGTCCACGCGCAGGTAGGGGTAGTGCTTGTCGTCGCGCAGCTTGATGTTGTACTTCGGCCGGTGCTGCTTGATCAGGCCACTCTCGAGGACGAGCGCCTCGACCTCAGAGTCGACGAGGATGTGCTCAATGGCCGCCACCTGGGCGACGAGGGCCTGGACCTTGCCCTCGAGGCCGCGGCCCGCCTGAAAGTAGCTGCGGACGCGGCTTTTGAGCGACACGGCCTTGCCGACGTACAGGATCTCCCCCGCCGTGCTGCGGAAGAGGTAGACGCCGGGGTGGTCGGGCAGCAGCTTCAACTGCTCGTCGATGGGGGTGGCCACGGGGCAAGTATAGCAAGCGCGGCGTTCGTGCCGGCCGGGCTTGCGCCCGGCGCGGCCTGACCGGTTCCGAGGCTGGACGAACCCTCCCCGGATCCTAACCGAATTCCCACAGGCGCGATGGGCGCGCGTTAAAGCGCCGCGTCTACCATCAGAGCCGGCAAGGCCTTGCTCAATCAGCCCGCCGGAGGTGCCGCGTGCAGCTGAAGAACCTCCTCAAGCCGGCCATCGCGCTGGCCG
>DATLTP010000316.1:0-2376 GCA_035533535.1 Bacillota bacterium
AATTCGCAACTGGTATGAGCCTCGCCTGCAGCCGGGCACTCTGGCCGTGCTGTGGTGCGGCCCCGCCGCCCGCGGATTCGACGATGCCGGCGAAGACCTCGATGTCCGCCTGATTTGCGACGAGGACGCCTTCACCCGGGATTGGGACGGTGGCAAGCAGGTCGTGCGCGATGTGGCCAGTGGGCGCGTGATCACCGCCCGCGGGCTGCTGCTGATGGCCCTGGTGCGTGAGCCCTGGGGGCCGGAACAGCGCTTCGAGTACAGCCGCGCCCAGGTGCTTTGGGATTCGGACGGCCGCGTCGGCGGCCTGCTGCGTGAGCGGACGGCCGCTGGCGGCGCAGTCCGCCAACGCGAATGCCTCGCCGCCTACATCGAGCTGCGCACCCTCTGGCAGGGCCTGCAGCACCAGCTGAGCCGCGGGGATCCCGACGCCATCGCCATCGCCGCCTACCAGGTGGCCGAGGCCGCCATGCGCCTGCACTTCGGGCTGGATGGCCGTGGCCAGCCCCCGCGCACCTGGCTTTTGCCGGAGTTCCGCGGCCTCAACCCGCCAATCGGCTGGCAGAGCGCCGTGCATGAGCTGCTCCGCCGCGACGGCAGCGGCGACGTGCGCCGGGCCGCCGCCCATCTGGTGGAGCTGGGCCGCGATGCGATCCACGAGACGTTCCGCATCTCGCGGGGGCGCCTGGACGCGTGGGGCTCCCTGGCCGTGGAGGGCTAGGAGGGCTAGGAGGGCAGGCGTGCCAGGTGTTTGGCCACCAGCGTGGCCAGGGCGCGGTCCACCTCTCCGCGCGTCAGGACCTCGGCGCAGCCCGCCGTCCGCGCCCACTGCAGGCTGGCCGTGTCCACGTGCGAGCCCACGGCGATCATGGGCCGCCCGGCTGCGGTCATGAAAGCTGCCGCCGCCTCGCGCGCAGGCCCGGCAAGGGCCAGGTCGAGGATCAGCAGGTCGGGCTGCGCTGCCGGCAGGTCATCCGGCCCTGCCAACAGACTGACGGCGCAGCCCATCTGACCCAGGGCAACCTCCACCTTCGAGGCGAAGAACAACTCGGCCACCAATGCGGCGACTTTCACGCGCAATCCCCCAATTTTCGCGGTGCACCCCCAGCTTTGACGCCGCTCCCGCGAACAGTGTCGCACCCGTTACTCAGCCCCGCCCCCATGAAGATTCCGCGCCTGACAGAGGGGAGCCTGCGCGTCTTGCCATCCGGCGCCCATTCGGCCGCGCACCGGCCGGAACCCCCGGCCTTCTGGGAGCGTGCCCGCGCCTCGTTCGGCGACTCCATCGGGCTCGATGCCGGAACCGCCAACACCAATGTGTACGTGCAGGGCCGCGGTATCGTCCTCCGCCAGCCCAGCGTCATTGCCATCGACCGCAAGGACGGCGCCATCGTGGCCGTCGGCCGTGAGGCCAAGCGCATGGTCGGCCGCACGCCGCAGGCGATCACGACAGTCCAACCTGTCCGCGGTGGGGTCGTCGCCGACTTCGACGGTAGCCGGCGGATGCTGCGCGCGTTCCTGCTCATGCTGAAGGGTCGCCGCCCCTGGCTGCGGCCGCGCGTGGTCATGACCGTGCCCTCCAGCGCCACGGTGGTGGAGCGCCGTGCGGTCCAGGACCTTGTGGACCAGGTCGGTGGGCGCCTGGTCAAGCTCGTGGAGGAGCCCCTCGCCGCTGCACTCGGCCTTGGGCTGCCCATCGAGGATGCCTCCGGCTGCATGGTGGTCAACATCGGCGGCGGCACCACCGAGGTCGCCGTCATTTCCCTCGGGGGCGTGGTCGCCCAGACCTCGGTTCGGGTGGCGGGGGACGACATGGATCATGCCATCATGGACCGCCTCCATCACGCCCATGGCCTCCTCGTGGGCCAGCCGACGGCCGAGGCCCTGAAGATTGGGCTCGCCTCCCTGTGCCAGGGGGCCTGTGGCCGGATGACCGTCCACGGCCGCGACATGGTGACCGGGCTGCCCCGCGAGTTGGAGGTCACGGCCTCGGAGGTCGCGGAGGCCATCGCGGCGCCGCTGGAGCAAATCCTGATGGCCGTCGAGGCAACGCTGTCCGTCACTCCCCCGGAGCTGGCCGCCGATGTCATGGAGGGCGGCATCATGCTGACCGGCGGCATCTCCCAGATGCCAGGCCTCGACCAGGCGATCGCCGCCCGGACGCGCGTCCCCGCCATCGTTTGCGACGAGCCCCTGCTGGCGGTCGCCCGCGGCGTCGGCCGCCTGGTGGAAGAGCCCGGCCTGCGGCGCAGGGTCCAGACCGCACGCCGGTAGG
The DNA here is from genome assembly GCA_035533535.1 of Bacillota bacterium. GTDB lineage: Bacteria > Bacillota > Sulfobacillia > RBS10-35 > JAJYVM01 > JAJYVM01. The sequence goes on from DATLTP010000316.1 coordinate 2,276, forward strand.
CGCACCCCTCCATGCGTCGAATCCCCCCGCAATTTGGCGAATGTTCATTAGACCTTCATGATCCCCCGGGAGGAATATCCGAAAGGGTTGTCGAAACCGGT
>DATLTP010000317.1:0-2813 GCA_035533535.1 Bacillota bacterium
GACGCCATGGCGTCCAAACATGGCCCCCGCAACCGGCAGGTGATGTCCTCACAGACCTGCACCCGCACGGCCGGGGGCGGCTCCAGCCGCAGCATGGCGTAAAACGACGCCACGCCCCAGACGTCTGGGAACGGCAGGCCCATCCGGTCGGCCAGCTCGTGCAGGCAGCCCTGGCTCAGCCACCCGTACTCATCCTGCACGGCGTGAAGCAGCGGCAACAGATCAGACCGAGGCGGCATCTCAGCATGGCCGGAGAGGGCCGCCGATACGGCGGCCCTCTCAGCCGGCGCTACCGCCGACGGCGGATTCCGCTCCAAGAACCCTCGCCTCCACTCGCTCGATGGCCACAGCCGTGGCTTTGAACTCCGCCGTGCCGGACTTCGGATCCCACGCGTCCAGGGTGAGGATGTTCGTGGGTGTGGTGTCGGGGTGGTGCAGGGTCATGAAGCACAGACCAGGCGCGAGCCGTGAATCGAGCTGCGCGGCGACCGCCAGCGCACCCCGCCGGGACCGGACCCGCACCAGATCGCCGTCACCAATGCCGAGGCGCTCGGCGTCCGCCGGCCAGATGCACAGCGCATCCGCCTGCGGCCGCGGGGCCGAGTAGCCGCTGGACTGCGTGCCTGTGTTATAGAACTCCAGGCGCCGCCCCGTCGTCAGCAGGAACGGGTACTCCGCATCGACCTTGTCGAGCGGCGGCTCCCACTCGACAGGAATGAATGGCGCCCGCTTCCCCTGAACCGGCCACTGCCAAAGCCGCTCGTGCAGGAACTTGGTCCCGGGGTGGTCCTCATCCGGGCAGGGCCACTGCAGCCCGCCCAGCTCCGCCAGCCGCTCGTACGACATCCCGCCGTGCATGGGCGAGAGCCGCCGCACCTCGTCCCAGACGTCCGCCGCGCCCCGGTACCCCCACGCCTGCCCCAGCCGCCGCGCCAGCTCCTGCACGATCAAGATGTCATCCCGCGCCTGCCCCGGCGGATCGACGGCCTTGCGCACCAGCTGCACCCGACGCTCGGAGTTGGTCACCGTGCCCTCGCACTCGCACCAGGACGCCGCCGAGGGCAGCACCACGTCCGCGATCTCCGCCGTCTGGGTCATGGCGATGTCCTGAACCACAAGGAGGTCCAGGCCCCGGAGCAGGCCGCTGACGCGGCCCTGGTTGGCCTCGCTCATCAGGGGGTTCTCGCCGATGACGTAGGCCGCCCGGATCTCACCCTTCTCCATGGCCTCGAACATCAGGCTCTGGTGCAGTCCCGGCGTCGCCGGCACGGCGACGCCCCATTCCTTCTCAAAGCGGGCGCGAGCCACCGGATCATCGACGTCCCACGTCCCGGGCAGCTTGTTGGGGAGAGCCCCCATGTCCCCGCCGCACTGGACGTTGTTCTGGCCGCGAAGGGGATCCAGGCCCGAGCCGTACCGCCCCACATGCCCCGTGAGGTTGGCCAGATCGCAGAGCGCATACACGCCATCGGTTGCGTTGTGGTGCTCGGTTATGCCCAGCGTCCACGTGATGATGGCCCGCTTCGCCGTGGCATACATGCGCGCGACCTCGCGGATGCGCTCAGCCGGGATCCCGAGGATCCCCTCCACCCTCTCTGGCGCGTACCTCGCCACGCAGTTCGCGAACGCTTCGAACCCCGTTGTGGCGTTGTCGATGAACCCTTGATGCTGCAGGCCCTCGGCGATGACGACGTGCGACATGGCATTTGCCAAGGCGATGTCGCCGCCGACCGGGATCTGCAGGTGAATGTCCGCGAACTCGGCCGTGGGCGAGACGCGCGGATCCACGACCACCATGCGGGCGCCGTTCTTCATGCCGCGCAGCATGTGGTGGAACATGATCGGATGGGTCTCGCGCGGGTTGCTGCCCCACAGGAAGAGCAGGTCGGTGTGCTCCATCTCCTCGTAGGACGTCGTCCCGCCGCCGGCGCCATACATCGTCCCCAGACCGGAGACGCTGGGCGCGTGTCAGGTCCGGTTACACGAGTCGATGTTGTTGGTGCCGATCGCCGTCCGCATGAACTTCTGGGCCACGAAGTTCAGTTCGTTGGACGCCTTGCTGCACGAGAAGCAGCAGAGGGCGTCCGGCCCGTGCGCCGCCTTGATGGCGGCCATGCGCGCGGCGGTGAAGTCGAGCGCGTCATCCCAGGCGACGGGCACCAGCGCCCCGTCGCGCCTGAGCAGCGGCTGGGTGAGCCGAACCAGCGGGCGTCGGTAGCCTCGGGCAGGCATCTGCGCACCCCTCTGCGCACCTTCTACGCTACAAAGGGTTTCGCCTCTTCCGCAGCATGCGAGCCAGCCCACGCAGCGCCATGAAGGTCGCATAGCCGACGGTCACCACGACAAAGAGCCCAAGGAGGTAAAGCATGCCCGAAGCGTTTGATTTGGTGGGCGGGCGCATACGCGCCCGCCCTTCACTACGCGTATTTGATGCAGACGTTCTTGACCTGGGTGTATGTGTTGAGGGCCTCCAGCCCCTTCTCGCGGCCGTACCCGCTCCGCCCGTAGCCGCCGAAGGGCATCTCGACCCCGCCGCCGGCGCCGTAGGTGTTCACGAAGACCTGGCCCGACCGCAGCCCTGCAGCAAATGAGTGGGCCTTGGCCACATCCCGCGTCCAGACCGCCGCCACCAGCCCGTACGCCGTGGCGTTGGCGATGCGCAGGGCCTCGTCCGCGTCGCGGAAGGTGATGGCGGTCAGCACCGGGCCGAAGATCTCCTCCTGGGCGATGGGCGCATCGCCGCTGACCCCAGCCAGCAGCGTCGGCTGCACGTAGAAGCCGCCCTGCAGGCCGGGCAGGTCGGGGGCGCCGCC
>DATLTP010000318.1:0-4919 GCA_035533535.1 Bacillota bacterium
GCCGAGCCCGACGGGCCGGCAAGCGCGCCCGCAGCCAGGAGGACTCCCGCCCCCGAACCTACCCCCAGCAGCCAGCGAAGGTCTCGTGCGCGGCGGCACAGCAGCGCCGCCACACCGCAAGCGAAAGGCAGAGCACAGATCAGGCTTAGCGTATCGACCACCCTAACCCCTCAGTCGCCGCAGTTCGTCCACGTGCAGGGGCAACTGCAGCCGGTGGACGTGGTGGGAGAGCCAGGCGAGCACGAAGATCACCAGGAGCAGGTCGACCGCGGTACCAAGTTCCAGGGCGGCGGGCAGGCCGCCTGTGAGCGCCAGTCCGGCGCAGTACAGCCCGTTCTCGATCACGACCAGGTGTACGGCCTGAGCCAGAAGCAACCGGCCGCTGACCATGCCGGCCAGCCCGAGCAGCAGCACCAGCACGGCCGTGCCCAGGAGCACCGCATGTTGGGGGTTCAGACCGGCGGTGAAGGTGGGCAGGGCCAGCCGCACGACCAGGACGATGCCGGCTCCCACCAGCCAGGCCCACGGGGAAGACCAGTCGACGGCATTCTCCGAACCGGTGCGGCGCGCTACCCACAGCAGCACCAGCGGGATGCCGACGACCTTGGTCAGCAGGATGACGCCGGCCGCCACCCACCCGCCCGCGCCCGCGGCGACCACCACCGCCATGACGGCCACGACCACCGCCTGCGCCGCCAGGAGCCCGATGCTCCAGAGGGCAGGGCGGACGACGAGCAGGGCGAGAGAAAACACCACCAGCAGATCGGCAAGGCCACGCAGCAGACCGCTGTCGGGCACCGTCACCGCACCCCCCACACCTGGAGCACGGCGGCCGCAGACGAGAGTGCCGCCGCCGCCCCCAGGTAGCCCGGCAGGCGAAAAAAGCGGAGTTTCGCAGAAAGGGACTCCGCGACGCCAAGTCCGAGCGCCAGCGCGACCCATTTGGTGAGGACCACCAGCGGTGCCAGGCCGGTTGGCAGGGCCAAGCCGCCGATTCCCCAGGGCACCAGCAGGTCCGCGACCAGGGCCAGCACCAGCAGTTGTTTGGCCATCTGTGCCAGGGAGAGCAGGGCCAACTGCGGCCCGGAATACTCCAGAACCATAGCTTCATGGATCATGGTCAGTTCCAGGTGGGTGTCCGGGTTGTCCACCGGCAACCGCCCCGTTTCAGCCAGCGACACGATGAGGGCCGCTCCCAGGCCGAAGAACCGGACGACGCTCGCCGGCGTGGCCGCCGCCGAGGCCGCGAGCAGGGCCGGCCAGGCCGTGCTGCCGGCCAGCACGATCCAGGGTAGGGCGAGGGCAAACAACGCGGGCTCGACCAAGGCGCCCACGATGCTTTCGCGGCTGCTGCCCAGCCCGCCAAACGGCGTGCCCGTGTCCAGGCCGGCCAAGCTGATGACAAAGCGCTCCAACGCCAGCAACCCGACGACCATGATGAAGTCCCCGCCCCAACCGAGGGGTGCGGGACTCCAGAGGAGCGGCACGGACAGACATGCCGCCAGGACGATGCCCAGGGCCAGGCGCGGCACTACGACGAAGACCCACGATGCCGGCAGCGGCCGGATGTCCTGCCGCCGCCACAGCTTGGCCAGGGTGAAGTATGGCTGGAAGATGCGGGGTCCGCGGCGGCCCTGCAGGGCCGCCTTGATCCGCTGAATCAGCCCCTGCACCAACGGTGCCAGCAGGAGCACCGCCAGCGCCTGGGCAGCCGCCGCGCCCCACACGTCCATCCCCGCGCCCCCGTCAATGAACGAATGTGAGCAGCAGCACCAAGGTGCCCAGGACGTAGCCGAGATACAGGCGCAGCGAACCGGACTGCAGGTGTCGCCCGCGCCGGGCCAGCGCGAGGAGGCCCGCAAGCACCGGGCCGTAGACGTAGCGGTCGAAGATGGGGGTGACCCCGCCCTCGTATTCCACCCGAGTCCGGAAGAAGGGATGGACCGCCGACTCCACCTGGACTGAGCGCACAGGACGGTAGATCAGGCCGAACACCTGCCGGAACGGCTTGGCATACGCGGTCGCCGAATACTGGCTCTGCAGGCCGATCTCTCCGCCACAGGCCCAGGGTGCGCGCACCTCTGGAGCCGGGCGCGCCCGCCGCCCGGCAAACACGGCGAAAGTGGCGATCCCGCTCAGGGCCAGCGCGGCGACGGCGAACGCCCCCGGTCCGAGGCGTGCCCCGCCCCAGGGCAGGGCCACCAGCACGGTCGTGGTCAAAGCCCCGGGGAGCGCTGCCTGTGCCTGCAGGACGGCCGCGGCCACAGCCGCGAGGGGAGCGGCGATGAGCCCGGGCAGCACCCCCAGGCCCAGGCACAAGCCGGCAAGGACCAAGGCCGGGACGTACATGGCGGCCGACACCTCGGCCGCACCGGCGGCACGCTGCGTGCGGGCCCGCCCGAGCAGCCCGACGCCGCTCACCTTGACAAAGCAGGCCGCCGCCAGGCCGCCCGTCAGGGCCAAGGCCAGCACGCCGGCAAAGGCACAGAGTGCCAGAAGCGGGCCGCCCTGGGCGGCGAGCCGCACTAGTGACTGGTAGGTGAGCCATTCGCTGACGAAGCCGTTGAAGGGCGGGAGCCCCGAGATGGACGCGGCGGCCACCAACATGGAGATGGCGGTCCAGGGCATGCGCGCCAGGAGCCCGCCCATTCCGTCGAGGTTCCGCCCTGCCCCGGCATGGTCGATAGCGCCGGCCCCAAGGAACAGGGCGGTCTTGAACAGGGCGTGGTTTACCGTATGGTAGAGCGCGGCCAGCAGGGCGACGACGGCAAGCAAGGGCAGGTCCGCGTGCTGCCCGATCAGCGCAACCCCGAGCCCCATCGTGATGATGCCGACGTTCTCCACGCTGTGGTAGGCCAGGAGGCGCTTGAGGTCATGCTCCATGAGGGCATAGAGCACTCCGAGCACCGAGGACAGCAGCCCCAGGCCGAGGACCAGCAGCCCCCACCAGAGCGGTCCGGGACCCAATACCGTGAAGCCGACAAGAATGAGGCCATAGATGGCCACCTTGAGCATGACCCCGGACATGAGACCGGACACGTGGCTCGGCGCTACGGGATGCGCCCGCGGCAACCACACGTGCAGCGGTACCAGTGCCGCCTTGCTGCCGAAACCGAGCAGGATCAGCAGAAAGATCCCGGAGCGAAGGCCGACGGCCAGGGTTGGGGCGGCACCGGCCCAGACGGCGAAATCCATGGATCCCGTGGCGTTGGTCAAAAGCAGGAACGCCGCCAGCAGGCAGACGGCGCCGGCGTGCGTCATCACCAGATAGATGTATCCGGCCCGCACGACCTCGGGGCGCTCCCCGTCGGTCATCACCAGGGCATAGGAGGTCAGCGACATGGCCTCCCAGGCGATCAGGAAGGCCGCGAGGTCTGCCGCCAGGACGACCAGCGTCATCGACGCCAGAAACAGGGGGGTCAGGGCCAGGACCGTCCTGCGCTTGGGTTCGGCGAAGTGGGCGACGTACGCGCCGCCGTAGACGGAAGCGAGGGCCCCGACACCACTGATGAGCAGGACGAACAGCGCCGAGAGCGGCGGTAGCCACAGGCGGAGGGCGAACGGGGGCGGACCCAGAGGAAGGCTCACGTCCAACCGCGCACCGGTCAGAGACACGCCGGCCAACGCGCCGAAGGCCACTGCGCCGGCAAGGGCACACAGCGTGCTGAGGCGGCCGTGGGGCCGGCACGCCCCAAGGAGCGCCGCCAAGCCATATGCACCCACGCCGACGAGGAGAACCCAGATCACGGCCGCACCGACTCGGACGAAAGGCCGCCACCGGTGCGCCGGCGCCGGCTCTTGCGTTCGGGTCCCGGCGCCCGCCCGTTCTCGTCGGCCGCAAGGACAGTCTGCATGGAGTCGAGCCGGTGGCTGAAGATTTCCCGGAGGGCGTCGAGGATCGTGAACACCTCGGCGTCCCGCACGCTGTACAAGACGCTCAGTCCCGCCTTCCGGGCCGTCACGATGCCCGCGCCGCGCAGCACGGCCAAGTGCTGGGAGATGTTCGCCACCTCCGCATCCACCTGGGCCTGGACCTCTGACACCGCCACCTCCCCCTGGCGCAAAATCTCCAGGGTGCGGATGCGCACCGGGTGGGCCATCGCCTTCAGGTAGTCGGCCTTGAAGCGCTGCAGGTCCCCGATCAGCGGTATTCCCCCTCGCCACGGCGAACCGGCTGGACCAGCATCGGAGCCTAGTCTGCATCATGCTGCTGCCTAGCGTATTCGTCAAGTACGAAACACACCTAAATCACATAATCACACTGACACGAGATTGCCTCTTGAGAGTCTTTTCAGATAGTCGGCGCCGTTGAGCGAGAAGGCATCGCGGGACCCGGGTACCGGCTGGACCAACAAAATGGCTAGCCGCGCTTGCGCGCTACGAGGGAGAGGCTCGGGGTGGTGAGGTCAGCGGCGGGCAATCCCTGGCTGGCGACGGTCGCGCGGAACCGGGCCGCGAAGGCCTCCTGCAGGCCCCCCTGTTCCGCCTCGGGCACACCCCTGAGGAGCAGCGGAACCATGCGCCCCTGGCGGATGACGCCCAGCGCGACCTCCACGCTCGGAAACGCGAGCCGTTCCTCCCCCGAGACCTGGACCTGCTCGATGCTCACCCCGCAATCGACGAATAGACGCTCGAGGTCGCCCTGGGGGAGGAAGAAGTCGCGCCAGGGCAGGCCCCTTGCCGCCAGGGCGGCGCGAATCGGCTCCAGAGCGGCCAGCCAGGCGGGACCCCAACCGCGAAGCGCACCGCCAGGGCATCCGCCGGGGCGTGCTCGGTCAAGGCGGCGGCGACGACGATCAGGGCCTGGTCGCCGCGGGTGTGTCCGGCCAGGTCGTTGAGATTCTTCAGCCCGTCCAAGTCGAAGAAGACGACGGACCCCGGGTGGCTGTCGCGCATGGCGAAGCTCACTCTGCCACTGG
>DATLTP010000319.1:0-6113 GCA_035533535.1 Bacillota bacterium
ACATGAGCCGGATGTGATCTTCGACCGCAGGGCGGGCGTGGTTCACTGGAGCCCTGCGGCCGAGACCCTGCTGCGCTATCCCAGATCCGCAGTGCTTGGCCGCACCTTCGAATGGGTCCGGCGCGGCTGCGGGATCACGCCAGATGCGGTCGCAAGCGAGCTGGCGCAGGGCGGCGTTTGGCGGCGGGAGCTCGTCCTCCCCCGCGCCGACGGCCAGCGCCTGCGGGTTGAGGTGGCCGTTGCTCTGGAGGCGCCGGACCGCTTCGCCGCGACGCTGCGGGATGTGACGGTCGACCGCTGCCGGCAGGCGTCGGCGGCGGTCGCCGCCGCGTGGGGTGATTGGCTGGGGGGCGTCTCCGAGCCCCTGGTCATCGTCGACGACATCGGACGCATCGTGCTCGCCAACGCCGCCTGCGTCGCCGCGAAGGGACGGCCGCTGGAGGACCTCGTCGGCCAGCCCCTGCAGCTGCGGGATCACCCGAGGACCGTTCACTGCCTGCGCGTGGGGGATGCCGAGTACGCCGTCCTGGCCCTTCAGCCCACCCGCCGCGTCCGCCGACTGCGGCGGGGGCGGCAGCCGGACCGCGTGGCCATCCTCGCTCACGAGATCAGGGGCCCCCTGGCATCGGTGAAGCTCGCTGTCGGCCTCCTGCGGCGGCGCCTGGAGTCCGGCACCACCCTGCAGGGCGAGGCCGGCCTTGTGCGGCAGCTTGAGGACGATGTGGACCGGCTGGCGGGGCTCTGCGGGGGAATCCTGGAGGCGGGCCCGGCGGGCCGCCGCGACCAGTGCGTGGATGTGGCCCAGATCCTGATCGAGCTCTGCGCCTGGTTCAGGGCGGCGGGGACCGGACACAAGCTCCGGGCGGAAATCCACGCCGACGGCGACTTGCCCGTCCTGGGCGACCCTGTGGCCCTGCCCCAGGTGTTCCGCAACCTGCTGGACAACGCCGCCAAGTATGCGCCAGCGGGCAGCACCATCCGCCTCACGGCCCAGCGCGATGGCGGCCGGGTGCGGGTCGTGGTGAGCGATGAGGGTTGCGGCATCCCGGCGGCGGACCTGGAGCGCGTCTTCGACGTGTACTACCGGGTTCGTCACGAGGGTCCACCCGATCCCGGCGGCTCCGGCCTTGGCCTCTACATCTGCCGCAGCATCGTCAACGCCCACGGCGGCAGCATTTGGGCGGGCCCGGCCCCCGGCGGCGGGACGGCCCTGCACGTGGAGCTGCCCCTGTGTGATCGTGCCTAGTTTCGACAATTTCTTAACGCTTCGACAACATATACTGCGTTGCGTAAGGCGGTCATAGACAACTTTGGTCGACAGGTGGGGCGGCGCGGACGAGCCTGCATTCGTCCTCGGCCAGCAAGGTGAGGTTCTCTTCCGGAACGGGTTGGCCACAGCCCTGCTGGGCGAGACGCCCCTCCCCGCCGAGCTGGCGGCGGGTGGGGAGACCCAGGTGCTTGGTGCGGACGGCTGGCCCTGCATCCTGAGTGGGACCCGCGAGCCGGTGGGGCGCGACCGCTGGGTCATCCGGGTCAGGGACGTCACCCGCGACCGCTGCTTGGAGGCCTCCAGGGGTGTGGCGCAGCGCCACGACGCCATGCTGGCGGCCGACCGCGACGCCGTGCTGCTGATTGGCGAGCTGGGGCGCGTGCTGTATGCGAATGGGGCGGTTGAGCGGGTTCTCGGCCACGGGCCGGCCGACCTTATTGGCATGCGTCTGGACGCCCTGCTGCCCAAGACGAGATGGAGCGGCGTGCGGCAGTTCTTCGACTGCTTGCAGCATGTGTCGGGCACCGACGATAGCATTCTGCGGCGCGATGGGGTCGCCATTCGGGCCGCGGTGGACCTGCGGTGCACGCACGACGGGGAGCAGCGCTTCATGGTCATGACCCTCCGCGACAAGGCCCCGGCGCTGCCCTGGGGCCTGGCCGGGAGCGGCGCGGAGTTCCGACTCCTGGTGGACAGTGTCTACGACCACGTCATCTGCCTCCTGGATGCCGACGGGCGTGTGGCCAGCTGGAACGCGGGGGCGGAGCGCCTGACCGGGTATGGGCGCGACGAAATCCTGGGGCGGCCCAATGCAGCCTTCTACTCGGCGGAGGGCCGCGCGGCGGGCAAACCAGCGGAAAACCTGGCGCGTGCGGCTCGCGAGGGCCGGTGGCAGGCTGAGGGCTGGTGGGTCCGAAAGGATGGCGCCCGCATCTGGGTGGAGAGCTCGCTCACGGCCCTGCGGGACGAGCAGGGGGCTCTGCAGGGCTTCGCCAAGATCGTGTGTGACCGGACCGAGCGGATGCGCGCGGAGGTCATGCGGCGCGCCCTGGACGCGGCCGAGGCCCGCAGCCGCTTCGTGCGCATCGCGGCCCACGAGCTGCGCAACCCGCTGGCGGCGGTCAGGGGCATGGCCCACCTCATCCACCGCCGGGTCCGTACCGGGCGGCCCCTGGAAGCGCAGAGCGAAGCCGTGGACATGCTCGTCTCAGAGGTTGACCGGCTGGCGGCCCTCGTCAACCAGATCCTCGAGATGGCGGATGGGGTCGGCATTGGCGACCCACGGCCCCTGGACCTGGTGGACCTGATCGGCAGCCTCTGGTCGGACGGGGTGGAGGCGCCGGATGTGCCCGTCCGCATGGCCGGGGATCCGGCCAGGCTGGCCACCGTGTTCCGGCACCTGCTGACCAATGCGCACAAGTTCTCGCCGCCCGGCACGGCAGTCGCGGTCCGGGTCCGCGCCGCGGACGGTAAAGCCGTCGTATCTGTCCGGGACGAGGGCGTCGGCATCCCGCCGGATGAGTTGGAGCGGGTCTTCGAGGGTTTTTCCCGGGGCAGCAACCTTGCCGGCCGCGACCCGGGCGGGCTGGGCCTCGGGCTCTACATCTGCCGTGAGATCGTGGGCGCTTGCGGCGGGCGCATCTGGGTTGAGAACAACGCCGGGCCTGGTGTCACGGCGCAAGTCGAGCTGCCGCTTTATCATGGCGCGCGTCCTTCTGATTGAGGACCAGCCCGCCCTGCGCCACCTCGTGGCCGAGGTGCTGCGCGAGGAGGGCCACGACGTCCTGATGGCGGACGACGGGTCGAGCGGGCTGGCCATGCTGGATCTCGACGCGCCGCCGGATCTTGTCCTGATGGACCTCTTCATGCCGCGCGTCGGGGGCCGGGCCATCCTGGCGCACCTGCGCGGCGACCCGCGCCTGCGGTCGGTGCCCGTTGTGCTCATGACGGGCGCCATGTACGATCCCGCGGACTTCCCGCCGCGCGGGTCGTACCAGGCCCTGCTGAAGAAGCCGTTCGACCTGGACGAGCTGACGGGGGCGGTGCGGGCCTGCTTGACGAGCGCTGAATGATGGTTCATTCATAAAGGCAGAAGGGCGGTGGCCCCGTGGCCGATCGTCCGTGGCTTGCCCATTACCCGGCGGAAGTGCCGGCCCGCCTCAGCTACCCCGAGGTGCCGCTCTACGCCTTTCTGAGCCGGTCCGCCAGCCGGCGGGCCGCGATGATCTTCTTCGGCCGGCGGACGTCGTACGACCAGCTGTGGCGGCAGGCGCTGACGCTTGCGGCATCGCTGCGGCGCCGCGGGATCAGGCCGGGGGACCGCATCGCCACAGCGCTGCCCAATTGCCCGCAGGCGGCGGTCGCGTTCTTCGGCATCCTGGCGGCGGGCGCGGTGGCCGTCCCATGCAATCCGCTCTACACGGAGCGCGAGCTCGCGTTTCAGCTCAAGGACAGCGGCGCCCGCGGGGTGATCGCGCTGGACCTGCTGCGGCAGCGGATCGAGGCCGCCCGCGGCGACGTCGAGTGGGTCGCCTACGCGAGCATCGGCGAGGCGCTGCCGGCGCATCTGGCGACGCTCCAGCGGATGCGCGAGCGGCCCAAGCCGATTCCGCGCGGCGAGCGCTTCGCAGAGCTGCTGAATGGGTCACCCGAGCCGCCCACGCCCGCGGCCCCCGACAGCTTGGCGGTGCTCCAGTACACCGGCGGCACGACCGGAACGTCGAAGGGCTGCATGCTCACACATGCCAACCTGGTGGCCAACATGGTCCAGGGCCAGGCGTGGCTCTACCGCACACGCCCAGGCAAAGAGGTCATCCTGGCCGTCCTGCCGCTCTTTCACGTCTATGGCCTGTCCTCGGTGCTCAACTATGGCGTTGCCTCGGGGGCGACGCTGGTCATGGTGCCCCGCCTGGATTACGCGCAGCTGGTCAGCATGATCAAGCGGTATCGACCGAGCATGTTCCCAGGTGCGCCGACCATCTATGCCGGCCTCATCCGGTATCTGGAGCAGCACCCCACCAAGCTGCCGCGCATGGAAGCCGGTATCAGCGGCTCCGCTCCGCTCGCCGCGGATACCCAGTCGCGCTTCGAGCACCTCAGCGGCATCAACCTGGTCGAGGGCTACGGACTCAGCGAGGCATCGCCGGTCACGCATTGCAATCCCGTCTGGGGCGGGCGCCGTGCCGGCAGCATCGGCCTGCCCTGGCCGGACACCGATGCCCGGATCATCGACCCGGACACGGGCGCCGAGGCGGCCATGGGCGAGGTGGGCGAGCTCTGCGTCCGCGGGCCGCAGGTGATGCGCGGGTACTGGCGGCGGCCGGAGGAGACGGCCGACGTGCTGTCCACGGACGGCTGGCTGCGGACGGGCGACCTTGCGCGTATGGATGACGACGGCTTCTTCTACATCGTGGGGCGGCGCAAGGATCTCATCATCGCCAGTGGGTACAACATCTACCCGCGGGAAGTGGAAGAGGTCCTGCTCAGCCATCCGGGCGTCGACGACGCCGCCGTTGTGGGGGTGGCAGACCCGTACCGCGGGGAGACGGTGAAGGCGTTCATCGTGGGCAAGGCGACACCGGAGGAGCTCGACGCTTTTTGCCGCCAGCGCTTGGCCGTGTACAAGGTGCCCAAGCAGTACGAGTTCCGGGACAGCCTGCCAAGGTCGGCCGTGGGCAAGGTCCTGTACAGGGTGCTGCGCGATGAGTCGTGAGGCGTCGATCCTGGCGGCGGCGACCCGGGTGTTTGCAGCCTCGGGCTACCACGGCGCACGCGTTTCAGAGGTTGCTCGGGAAGCTGGAGTCGCCGACGGCACCATCTACCTGTACTTCCGCAGCAAGCGCGACCTGCTGGTCGGGCTGTTCGAGCAGGGGTTTGATCAGTTCCTTGCGGGGCTCGATGCCGCGCTTGCGGCATCGAGCCAGCCTCTGACGACCCTCTGCGAGTATCACCTGGGCTACCTTGGGGCGCGCTACGAGCTTGCGGTCGTTACGCAGGTCGAGATGCGCCACTCCGACCCCGAGCTGCGGGAAGCCATTGGGCGAGTGGTGAGGCCCTATTTCGACCGCATTGAGGCCGTGATCCAGCCCTGCGATGCGGACATTAAGGTGGCGCGCAGGATGGTCTTCGGAACCCTGGACGAGCACGTGACGGCGTGGGTCCGCAGCGGAGGGTCCTTTGAACTGGCGGCGCTCGCTCCTGACGTCGCTCGCCTCTTGGCGCGTGGACTGGGGGAAAAGCAATGAACCGGATCGCGGTTATCGGCGCTGGCGTGATGGGCGCGCAGATCGGCGCGCTCTTTGCGGCCGCGGGCTTTCACGTCGATCTGCTCGACATCAATGACCAGGTGGCCCTTGCGGGGAAGGAGCGACTGCGGAAACTCAGGCCGTCCCCGCTTTACGCAGTGGCTGACCTCGATGCCATCCACCCCGGCTCGCTGGAGCGGCCCCTGCCCAAGGCGGACTGGTACCTGGAGGCCGCGCTCGAGGACATCGCCATCAAGCGGGAACTGATGGCTCGCCTTGAGGCGGAGGGCGATCCCCACGCCATCGTCTCCACCAACACCTCCAGCCTTTCCGTCGGGGCCATGGCGGAGGGCAGGTCGGAGGCCTTCAGGTCCAGGTTCATCGGCGTCCACTTCTTCAATCCGCCCCGCTACCTGCCGCTGGTCGAGGTCATCGGCGACGCGCCCGAGGTCGTGCGCACCCTCACCACCCGGCTGGGCAAGCGTGTCGTGCTGGCGAAGGACACGCCAGGCTTCATCGCCAACCGCATCGGCGGCGCGGCCATCACGGCTGTGCTGCAGGCCGTGCAGGCGACCGGCATCGGCCTCGACGAGGCCGAT
>DATLTP010000320.1:0-2835 GCA_035533535.1 Bacillota bacterium
GCCGGCCAGCGCCAGCGACGGCGTCCCCGCCGCCGCCAGGTGGACCAGGGACTGGTAGGTGAGCCACTCGCTGACGAAGCCGTTGAGGGGCGGCAGGCCCGCGATGGCGGCCGCGGCCACCAGCAGGGAGATCCCGGTCCATGGCATGCGGTGGAGGAGCCCGCCCAGGTGATCCAGGTTGCGGCCCGCCCCGGCGTGCTGGATGGCGCCTGCGTCCAGGAACAGGGCGGTCTCGAAGAGCGCGTGGTTCACGGTGTGCAGAAGCGCCGCCGTCAGGGCGGCCGCGGCCAACAGCGGCAGGTGCAGGCTCTGGCCGATCAGCGCCACCCCGAGGCCGATGGCGATGATGCCGATGTTCTCGACGCTGTGGTAGGCGAGCAGGCGTTTGAGGTCGTGCTCCATCAGGGCATAGAGCACGCCGAGCACCGCGGAGATGAGCCCCAGCCCAAGGACGACGACTCCCCACCAGAGCGGGCCCGCGCCCAGTATGGTCAGTGCGGTGAGGATCACGCCGTAGATGGCGACCTTGAGCATGACCCCCGACATCAGGCCCGAGACGTGGCTCGGCGCGGCGGGATGGGCGCGCGGCAGCCAGACGTGCAGGGGAACCAGGGCCGCCTTGCTGCCGAAGCCGACCAGCAGGAGCACAAAGGCCACCGAGCGGATGGCCGGCGGCAGGCCGGAGGCCAAGCGGCCCCACCCCACAAACTCCATGGTGCCGGTCGCGTTGGCCAGAATCAGGAACGCGGCGGCCAGGCAGGCCGTCCCCGCATGCGTCATCACCAGGTAGACGAACCCCGCGCGCGTCACCTCGCGGCGCTCGCCATCGGTCATGACCAGCGCGAATGAGGTCAGGGACATGATTTCCCATGCCACCAGGAAGGCCGCCGCGTTGGCGGAGAGGACCACGGCCGACATCGCCGCCAGGAAGAGCGGCGTGAGCGCCAGCACCCAGGCGCGCTTGGGCCGGCTGAGGTGGCGCACGTAAGCGTCGCCATAGACCAGCGCCGCGACGCCGATGACCTGGATGAGCAGCAGCATGAGGGCCGCGACCGGCCCGAGGCCCAGGGTGAGCACAAAGGGCGGCGGGCCAAGGCGCAGGGTGGCCGCCAGGGGGGCGCCGCCCAGCGACGCCAGCGCCACCCACGCCAGTCCGGCCGATGCCGCGACGGCCAGCCACGTGCCGACGCGGCCGTCGGGCAAGAGCGCCCCGGCCAGGCCCGCAGCGGCGAGCGCGGAGAGGCTGGCCGCCAGGACGACAGCGGTCACGGGTGGTTGGAGTCGGTGAGCAGGCTCTGCATGGCGTCTAGGCGGTGGGCGAAGACGGCACGAAGCGCATCCAGGACGGTGAAGACCTCGGGATCAGGCGCTTCGTACAGGACGGTGGCCCCGACCTTGCGCCCGGTGACGATGCCCGCGTTGCGCAGGACGGCGAGATGCTGGGAGATGTTGGCCACCTCGGGGCCGACCTGCGTCTGGATGTCCGCCACGGCAGCGGGACCCGGGCGCAGGATCTCAAGGACGCGGATGCGGACGGGGTGGGCCATGGCCTTCAGGTACTCGGCTTTGAACCGTTGCAGGTCGCCGACCAACCCAGAGGCCTCCCTACCAGAGCATCTTGCGATCACTTAGCAAAGTTGTCAATCGGTCGACAATTTGTGCCGCGGGGCCTACGCCCCGCGGTCCTATGGTTCCTGAGCGATCGCGTAGACGAGAAGCCGCTTGCCCCACTTGGCGGTCTCATGATCGAGGGTCATGCCCACGCGCTCCGCCACCCGGATGGAGGGCGTGTTGGCGGGGTCGATGAGGGAGATCAGCCGGTTGCGGCCCAGGCTGAACCCGTGATCGCGCCACGCCATCGCCGCCTCGGTGGCGAGGCCCTTGCCCCAGTGGGCCTGCAGGAGAAGGTAGCCGATCTCCAGCTCGTCTTTGCCATCCACGGTTTGCGGCACCAGGCCGCACTGCCCGACGAAGGCGCCGTCCGCCTTCAGGACGGCGGCATGCAGGCCGACGGGAGCAAGGCCCTGGCACCAGAGCAGCCAGGCCGCACCCTCCTCCCGCGTCTTGGTCGATGGGTAGTGGCGCATGGCCACCGGGTCGGAGAAGATCTGTATGAGCCCATCCAGGTCCCTGGCCTCCAGGGGCCGCAGGAGCAGGCGCGCCGTCTCCAGGACCAACGTCCCTCACCGCCTTCCGGGGGGTGCAGCCATGCTGCCTGAGGTCGATCGCGTGATGGCCGACGTTCCTGTTCCAGGCGCGGCCGTCGCCGTCCTCCGCGACGGGGTTTCCGTCCACGCCCGCGGATACGGGCTGGCCAACCTCGAGTGGCAGGCGCCCGTCGGCACCGATACCGTGTTCCGCCTGGCCTCACTGACGAAATCCTTCACCGCCACCGCCATCCTGTTGCTCGAGGGCGATGGCCGGCTGCGGCTGGACGACCGCTTGGGCGATCACCTGCCGGCGTACCCGGCGCCCGGCCGCGACGTCACGCTGCGGCAGCTCCTCCAGCACACGGCCGGCATCCCCAACTACACCGCCCTGCCCAACTTCTACGAGCGGTTCGCCCGCGAGGACCGCACGCCCGAGGGGCTGTTCGCCCTATTCGCCGACCTGCCGCTGGACTTTGCGCCGGGGACGGACTTCCGGTACAGCAACTCGGGGTACTCGCTGCTGGGTGGTGTCATCGAAGCACGCTCCGGCATGCCGTACGCCGACTTCATCCGCGAGCGGATCTTCAAGCCTCTGGGTATGGCCGACTCGCGCTACCTGGACAACGAGCCCGTCATCCCTCGGCGCGCGGACGGCTACCGGCGCGTCGTGGGCGGCTTCGCCCAC
>DATLTP010000321.1:0-11468 GCA_035533535.1 Bacillota bacterium
CCCGCTTGTGTCTGGCCGAGCCGCGCTTCGGAAGTGCGATGCTCCCGCACGCACGGCGGTTCCTGTTCTGCGGGGAGCCGCTGCCGGCCGATCTTTCGCGCGCGCTGTTCGCGCGCTTCCCCGGTGCCGAGGTGTGGAACACGTATGGGCCGACGGAGACGACGGTCGCCGTGACCCTGGTCCGCGTGACGGAGGATATGGCCGACCCGCTGCCCATCGGGCGGCCGGCGCCCGGGATGGACGTGTGGGTGAGCTCGCAGGGCGAGCTCACCATTTCGGGCCCGCAGGTGGGCCTTGGCTACCTGGGCGCCCCGGCGGGTGGATACTTCCGGCTTCCGGACGGTCGCCCCGCCTACCGCACAGGCGACCTCGGCCACGTGGGGGCGGACGGCCTGCTTTACTGCGACGGCCGCCTGGACAGGCAGATCAAGCTGCATGGTTACCGGCTGGAGCTGGAGGAGATCGAGGCGTGCCTGCGCGCCGTGCCTGGGGTGGTCGATGCTGGCGTGGTGCCGGTTTTGCGAGGCGGAAGTCCTGACCACCTCGTGGCCTTCGTGGTGTCGGCGCTCTCGCCGCACGCGCTGCGTGACGCCCTGGCCGGCAAGCTGCCGGTCTATGCGCTGCCACGGCACTATCGCGCCGTGGAGCGCCTGCCCCTGACCCTGAACGGCAAGCTGGACCGCCGCGCCCTGGAGGACGTGGTCCGGCGGTGACGCCGTACGCGAGCTTCGGGTATTTCATTTTCCTGCTGTACCCGGCCCTGCCGCTGCTGGTGTTGGGCTTCACGGGCCGCCTCGGTCGCTGGTCCATCGTTCTGGTCAGCGCCGCGGTGCTGGCCATCCAATTCTGGAACCCGCTCGGCGCAAGCGGCCTCCGCCAGCTCGCGTACTTCGCGGGCTACATTGTCTGGAGCCTCGCCATCATCTACGGGCTGCGCACGCGGTACTACCTGGCCGTTGCCCTTGCGCTGCTGCCGCTGGTCGCGGTCAAGGTGCTGGAGGGTCGGGCCGCCGCGGGCGGTCTTCCGGCTGGGCTTGCGGACACCGTTGGCTTCCTCGGGATCAGCTACCTGACATTCCGGGTGCTCGACGTGATCGTTCTCATCCACGACCGGGTTCTGGATGGGCCGCCAGTGCTCGGCGAGCTGTTGGCCTACCTGCTGTTCTTTCCCACCATCAGCGCCGGCCCGATTGACCGTTACCGGCGCTTCGTCGCCGATTTGCGGGCGCGCGAGGGCGGCTATGCCGCCCACACCGAAAAGGCCATCCACCGTGTGGCCCAGGGCTTCCTCTACAAGTACATCTTCGCGTACCTGGTGTACCGTTACGCCCTGCAGCCCGTCGCGAGCCAGCACACGCTTGGGGCGGACGTGATCTACATGTACGCCTACAGCGCCTACCTGTTCTTCGACTTCGCCGGTTACAGCGCGTTCGCCATCGGCGCCGGCCACCTGCTGGGGATCACCGTGCCCGAGAACTTCGCGGGCCCGTTCCTCAGCCCCAACTTCCGCGAGATGTGGAACCGCTGGCACATGACGCTCTCGTTCTGGTTCCGCGACCACGTCTACATGCGCTTCGTGCTGGGCGCCACGAAGAAGCGCTGGTTTCACGGCAACCGCCACGCCGCCAGCTACGCGGGGTTCATGGTCACCATGGGGTTGATGGGCCTGTGGCACGGCCTGGCCTGGAACTACATCGTCTATGGGCTCTTCCAGGGCGTGATGCTGGTCGCCTACGACTTCCTCAGCCGCTGGAACCGGCGGCGCCGGGCGCTGCGCCTGCCGGCCGGCGTGGCGAAGGCGGCGGGCATCCTGCTCACTGCCAACCTCTTCTGCTTTGGGTTGCTGATCTTTTCAGGCCATCTGTTTCACTGATACATCACGAGGCTGGGCGTCGGTTGCAGCTGCATGACCTCGGCCGGCGTGAAGAGCGGGTTGTCCTGGGTGTAAAAGAGTTTGATGCCGCCGAAGCGGCCGGCCACGTTCTGGTCGCGCACGAACAGGCCGTAGTTGGCCGTCTTGATGCCCTGCCCGCCGAAGCCATCCATGTCCAGGACCAGGGCCACCCCCGGCGCGCCCTTGATGTCCGCCCATGTCGGCAGCATGGTGGCCGTGAACTGGTGCACGATCAGAACCTTCTGCGGCAGGTGGTAGTCGCTGACCATCTGCGATAGGTAGTTGATGGTCCAGTTGATGTCTGTGGCGCTCATCGTGCCGAAGTACTTGCCCGGCATCTCGCCTGGCAGCATGTCGAACTCCGGGTCCAGGCCGAGCTCGACGTACGGCCGCTGCAGATAGGGCGCCAGGGCCTTCACCTCGGCCTGCACCGTGCTGTGGGCAACCTGGACGTCCAGGAACAGCGGCATGTGGTTGCTCTCGGCGATGGCCGCCTCCGAATCGAGGAGGCTGGCCGGCATGCGCAGACGGTACGTCCCGTCAGGCTGCGGGCTGCCCTGCGCGACGGTGGCAACCAGGTCCAGGGCCGGCTGGACCGGCAGGGTGGTCAGAGACCTGTAGGCGTCGGTCTGCTCCTGGAGCTTGGCCAGCATCTGGTCGGTGGTGCCGACGCCAAGAATGCCCATCTGCGTGCTGTACGGGTTTCCGTAGTAGACGACGAAGAGGTGCCCGGGCAACCACGTTGACGGAACCCACGCCGTCTGGTTCCGGTACTGCGCCGCCTCCGCCAGGGAGGCGGCGTGGCTGTTGGTCAGGCCTGCGGCGGCGTCTGCGATCGTCCACGGGAGGGTGGGGGGCAGGGGAACCGTTGCCGGCGCCCCGGCGGGAGCCAGCGCGGCCACGGCGGGGCCAAGGGCCCGGGCGATGGGGGCCGCGGCCGGCGCAAACACCGTGAGGAGCAGCAGGAGCACCAGGCCCAGACGGCCGGGCCGGGTCAGCGCCCAGCGCGCGCTTCGCGGAAACCCGCGTGTTGTCGCAATCTGCATATACCCGAGAACTATGCGGCCGACCTGTCGAGACCTGCCGCCGTTTGTGACAATTGCGCGCTGTCGGGTCGCGGCTATGCCCGCGATCGCGTCCTCCCGTCAGTTCCTCTTCGTCGCCTGCGCCGCAGGCTGTGACTGGTCCAGCCGTATTGCCGGCGTCCACGGGTGATGAGCGGGATGGTGGCGCCGGCGCGCGCCCAGCCATGGTGGACGGTCGCCGGAGCGCGATCATCCCAGGCCCGCCGCGTTGCGGCCAACTGGGGTGCTGGGGGTGCGCTCGCCGAACGGTCGGACAAGCCTTCCTCCACGCTGCACGCCGATAGCGAGAGAAGCGCACGTGATTTTCGACACGGAGCGACTCCGCACCGGGGAGCCGCAGCAGCGCTTCGGCGGCTGGGCGCACCGGGTCATGGGTCGCGTCCGCGTGCGGCACCCGTCCTTGACATGCCCAGCGACGGCCGTATAGGCTTCCAGACGGAAGGCAGCCTTTAAGCACGTCCTGCGAGACGGGCAAGGAGCCGCATATGCGTGCATGCGCAGAGCGCTTCTTGCCGGGCGGCCGGTAATGAGGCGCTTTTTCACGTGCAAAATGCGCGCGGCGCAGGCCGCGCGCTCACGAAGGGGTGACTGCGCAATGCCGCTGAATGAGAAGACGCGGATCATGGACGCCGAGACCCTGACGCGCACGCTCCGGCGCATGGCGCATGAGATCGTCGAGCGCAACGGCGGCACCGACGCGCTCTGGCTGGTCGGGATTCGCCGCCGCGGCGTGCCGCTCGCCCAGCGCCTGGTCGCGTTCATCGCCGAGTTCGAGGGCGTGCGCCTCCCGATCGGCACCCTCGACATCACCCTCTACCGCGACGACCTGACGCTCAAGGCAGACCACCCGCAGGTGCAGAAGACCGAGATCCCCGGCGACCTCACCGGCAAGCGCATCGTCCTTGTGGACGACGTCCTCTACACGGGGCGCACGGCGCGGGCGGCTCTGGACGCGCTGATGGACCTCGGGCGGCCATCGCTGATCCAGCTGGCGGTCCTGGTCGACCGCGGCCACCGCGAGCTGCCCATCCGCGCCGACTACGTGGGCAAGAACGTGCCGACCAGCAAGCGCGAGGTCATCGAGGTGCGCCTGCAGGAGACGGACGGGCACGACGAGGTGATGATCATGGACGGCGCCGCCGGCTCAGGCGGCGACGGCACGGGTTCAGCGAGTGGCGCCGCCGGCTCAGGCGGCGACGGCACGGGTGGAGCGAGTGGCGCCGCCGGCTCGGGCGGCGACGGCGCGGGTGGAGCGAACGGCTTTGGTTCCGGCTCAACGCAGCTGGGCGAAGGGGCGGGCGAGCCCGCCTGATGCGTCACCTCCTGGACCTGGAGAGCCTCTCGGCCGCAGAGATCACCGGCTACCTGGACACGGCGGAGTCCATGGCCGAGATCCTCCGCCGCTCCATCAAGCGCGTGCCGACGCTGCGCGGCAAGACGCTGCTGCTGCTGTTCTTCGAGGCCAGCACCCGCACGCGGCACAGCTTCGAGTTGGCCTGCAAGGTGCTGGGGGCCGACTCCCTGGCGCTGTCCGCGTCGACCTCCAGCGCCACCAAGGGCGAGAGCCTGCTGGACACCGGCCGGACGGCGGAGGCGCTGGGCGTCGACGGCGTCGTCGTCCGCCACGCCAGCAGCGGGGCGCCGCAGCTCCTGGCGCGGCACCTGCGGGTGTCCGTGGTCAACGCGGGCGACGGCACCCACGAGCACCCGACCCAGGGGCTCCTTGACCTCTTCAGCGTGCGGGGGCGCAAGGGCGGCATCGCCGGCCTGCGGGTCTGCATCGTCGGCGATGTGCTCCACAGCCGCGTGGCGCGCTCGGCCGTCCACGGCTTCGCCAAGCTGGGCGCGAGCGTCGTGCTGAGCGGCCCGCCGGCGCTGCTGCCAGGTCGGGCCAGCCCAGCCGGTTGGCCCGTCGACCTGGAGCCGGACCTCGACCGGGCGCTGGACGGCGCCGACGTCGTCATGGCCCTCCGCATCCAGAAGGAGCGGCAGGAGGGCGGGATGTTCCCGTCCATCGCCGAGTACCGGGCGCGCTGGGGGATCGACCCCGCCCGCCTGGCGAAGGCGCGGCCCGACGCCGTGCTCATGCACCCCGGGCCCGTGAACGAGGGCGTGGAGCTGGCGCCTGAGCTGATGACCGCGCCGCCGAGCCTGATCGCCGATCAGGTGCGGGCGGGCGTCGCTGTGCGGATGGCCGTGCTCTACCGGCTGCTCGGGGGGGTGGGCGCGTGAAGCTCGTGTTTCATCGCGCCCACCCCCCCGCCGGCCCTGAGCGCGACATCTACGTCGAGGACGGGCGCATGGTGGGCACGTCGCCGCCCGGCGACATCCCATCCGGCTGGGAGGTCGTGAACTGCGCCGGTCTGTGGGTCATCCCGGGTTTGGTTGATCTGTGGGCGCACCTGCCCTCACCCGCTGAAGCTTGGCGCGAGGACGCGGACACGCTGTCGTCAGCTGCCCTGGCCGGCGGCTTTACCACGGTCTGTACGGTTACCAAGGAGCACCGAGCCGAGAGTTTGGCCGGGCGCGCCGCGCCCGTCCGTCTGGTGCCGGTTGCGGCTGGCACGCACAAAGGTCATCTGGCGGAGCTGGATGCCCTGCGGCGGGCCGGGGCCATCTCCTATGAGGTCGAGGCCGATCCGGGGCTCATGCGACGCGTGCTGGAGTATGGGGAGCTGCCGATCGCGGTGCGGGCGGAAGACGCCTCGCTGGCCCATGGCGGCGTCGCGCACGAGAGCGCCATGTCCGAGCTCCTCGGCTTGCCGGGCATTCCGGCCGCAGCCGAGATGGTCGCGGTTGCGCGTGACCTCCTGCTGCTGAAGGCGTACGGCGGGCGCCTCCACTTCGCCCACCTGTCCACGGCAGGTGCGGTGGAGATGGTGCGGCGTGCCAAGCATGCGGGACTCCCGGTGACCGCGGCGGTGCCGATCTACAACCTGCTGCTGAGTGAAGAGGCCATCCGGCATTACGACACGGCCGCCCGTCTTTCGCCGCCGCTGCGGAGCGAGGCCGACCGCCAGGCCCTGATCGCCGGCGTCCTGGACGGAACGATCGACGCGATTGTGAGCAACCACCAGGCCGTGCCCGCTGAGGATAAGGACGTGCCCTTCGCGGAAGCCCTTCCTGGCGCGGTTTCCCTGGAGGTGCTGCTGCCAGCCGCCCTGAGCGTGCTGCCTGCCGATGCGGTTCTGCGTGCCCTGGTGGGCCGCTGCTTCGGCCTGGAACCCGAAGGTCTGGTGATCTTCGATCCTCAGGCTGAATGGGAGGTTCGCTCTGCCGACTTTCGGTCTCGGGGCCGTCACACGCCGCTTGAGGGCCAGCGGCTGAAGGGCCGGGTTGTGGGCGTCATGGATGGCGGCGGCGTGTTGCATAAACATGCAGCGGACAGTATAATCGCAACGATCGGGGGGGCCTGAGGGTGCGGGCAAAGCTGGTTCTGGAGGACGGACGCGGGTTCGAGGGCGAGGCCTTCGGAGCCGAGCTGCGCGCGCCCATCTGCGGCGAGGTCGTGTTCAACACGGGCATGACCGGCTACCAGGAGGTCCTGACGGATCCCTCGTACGCGGGCCAGATGGTCGTCATGACCTATCCGCTGATTGGGAACTACGGCATCCGCGAAGCGGATGCCGAGTCATTGCGGCCGCATGTGCGCGCCTTCATCGTCGCAGATCCCTGCGATGTGCCGAGCCACTGGTCCTCGGAGGGCGGCCTGGCCGACTACCTGGCCGAGAACGGGATCGTGGCGCTGGCCGGGATCGATACCCGCGCCCTGACGAAGCACCTGCGCACCAAGGGCACGCTGCGTGGGGCGATCGGCCTCGCCGAAGTCGAGGATCAGGCGCTGGCCGATGCGGCCGAGGCGTGGCAGCCCGGGAACTTGGTCGCTGAGGTGACGACGCCGGAAGCCTACACCGTGCCCGGGCCCGGCCCCCATGTGGTGGTCATGGACTTCGGCGCCAAGCGCAATATCATCCGTTCGCTGGTGGCGCTCGGCTGCCAGGTGACCGTGGTACCGGCCGACACAGGCGCCGACGCCATCCTGGCGTCAGCGCCCGCGGGCATCATCCTGAGCAATGGCCCCGGTGACCCGGAGCTGCTCACGGGGCCGCGGACGTGCGCCCGAAAGCTCCTGGAGTCGGGGGTTCCCATGTTTGGGATCTGCCTCGGGCACCAGTTGATGGCGTTGGCTTTAGGTGGGCGCACGTCCAAGATGAAGTTCGGCCATCACGGCGTCAACCACCCGGTCAAGGAAATCCGGACGGGTCGCGCCTTCGTCACGACCCAGAACCACGAGTACGCGGTCACCGACCTCGACCCCAGCGTCGCCGAGGTCACGCACAAAAACCTCAACGACGGCACCGTCGAGGGGCTGAGGGTCCTCGGGCGGTCGGCGTTCTCGGTCCAGTTCCACCCCGAGGCCTGCCCGGGCCCCGGCGACACGGCCGACCTCTTCCGCGAGTTCGTCGCACAACTTCCAGTGGCCGCCCGTTAGGGCGGCTTCTTATGGATGCACGGGTTTCTCCCGTGCATCGCCAGTTCACCTGAAGGCGGGGATTCTTTCAGCATGCCCGTGCGCCAAGACCTGCAGAGCGTGATGGTGATCGGTTCTGGGCCGGTGGTGATCGGCCAGGCCGCTGAGTTCGACTATGCCGGCACCCAGGCGTGCGTGGCCCTCCGCGAGGAGGGCCTGCGCGTGGTGCTCATCAACAGCAACCCCGCGACCATCATGACCGACGGCGAAATGGCCGACCGCGTCTACCTGGAGCCGCTGACCGTGGAGAGCGCCGCGGCCGTCATCGCCAAGGAGCGGCCGCAGGGCCTGGTGGCCACCCTGGGCGGCCAGGTCGGCCTCAACCTCGCCGTGGCCCTGGCGGACGCCGGGGTCCTTGACCGTTACGGGGTCGAGATCCTTGGCACGCAGCTGCCGGCCATCCGCAAGGCGGAGGACCGCGAGCTCTTCAAGGCGACGATGGTCCAGATCAGCGAGCCGGTGCCCGAGAGCAAGATCATCCACACCCTGGCGGAGGCGGGGGCCTTCGCCGGGCAGATCGGCCTGCCCCTGATCGTGCGTCCCGCCTACACCCTGGGCGGCTCCGGCGGCGGCATCGCCAATACCCCCGACGACCTGCGCGAGATCGTGCGCCGCGGGCTGCGCATGAGCCCGATCGGCCAGGTGCTGCTGGAGCGCAGCCTTTACGGCTGGAAGGAGATCGAGTACGAGGTCATGCGGGATGCGGGCGACCGCTGCATCTCCGTCTGCAACATGGAAAACCTCGACCCGGTCGGCGTCCACACCGGCGACTCCATCGTGGTGGCACCGAGCCAAACCCTCAACGACCGCGACTTTCAGCGGCTGCGGGCCGCCGCCTTCCACATCGTGCGGGCCATCGGCGTCCAGGGCGGCTGCAACGTGCAGTTCGCCCTCGACCCGAACTCCGACCAGTACTTCGTGATCGAGGTCAACCCCCGCGTCAGCCGCAGCTCGGCCCTGGCCAGCAAGGCCACCGGCTACCCCATTGCCAAGGTGGCGGCCAAGATCGCCGTCGGCCTCGGCCTGGACGAGATCAAAAACCCCGTGACGGGCACCACCACGGCCTTCTTCGAGCCCACGCTCGACTACTGCGTGATGAAGATCCCGCGCTGGCCCTTTGACAAGTTCTCCACGGCCGACCGGCGCCTGGGCACGCAGATGAAGGCCACGGGCGAGGTCATGGCCATCGACCGCACCTTTGAGGGCGCGCTGCAGAAGGCGGTGCGGTCCCTGGACCTCGGGCTCGATGGGTTGGCGGCGCCGGAGGCGCTGCCCGACGACCAGCTGGATCAGGCCGTGATCAAGGCCGACGACCGCCGCCTGCTCTTTCTGGCGGAGGCCCTGCGCCGCGGGCGGACCATCCCGGCGCTGGCCCAGGCCACGGGCGTCGACCCCTGGTTTTTGCGCAAGATCCTGAACATCGTGGAGGCCGAGCGCGAGGTGGCGGCCGGCCGCATCGACCTATTCCGCCTCAAGCGCCTCGGCTTTTCGGATGCCCGCCTGGGCAGCCTCAGCGGCGCCGGGGAGGCGGCCGTCCGCCGCATGCGGGTGAGGACGGGCATACGCCCGTCCTACAAAATGGTCGACACCTGCGCGGCCGAGTTCGAGGCGACCACCCCGTACTTTTACTCCGCGTACGGGGGCGAGAACGAGTCCGCCCCCGACCAGCGGCCGTGCGTCATCGTCCTCGGGTCCGGGCCCATCCGCATCGGCCAGGGCATCGAGTTCGACTACGGCTCCGTCCACGCGGTCTGGGCCCTGAGGAAGGCCGGCCTGCGGGCCGTCATCATCAACAACAACCCCGAGACGGTCAGCACCGACTTCTCGACGGCCGACCGCCTCTACTTCGAGCCGCTCACCTTCGAGGACGTGATGAACGTCATCGACCTGGAGCAGCCCGTCGGCGTGCTCTGCCAGTTCGGCGGCCAGACTGCCGTCAACCTCGCGGTGCCCCTGCACCGCGCGGGCGTCAACGTGCTCGGCACGACGCCCGAGGGCATGGACCGGGCCGAGGACCGCGGCCTGTTCGAGGACGTGCTGGAGAGCCTGCACATCAGCCGGCCGGCCGGGGGGGCGGCGGCCTCGCTCCCCGAAGCCGAGGTCATCGCCGAGCGCGTGGGCTTTCCCGTGCTGGTGCGGCCGTCCTACGTGCTGGGCGGGCGGGCCATGGAGATCTGCTACGACCCGGACGACCTGCGGGCGTATGTGCAGAGCGCGGCGCGCGTCACGCCGGAGCACCCGCTGCTCATCGACCACTACATCCCCGGCCGCGAGGTCGAGGTGGACGCGGTCTCCGACGGCGGCTCGGTGCTGATTCCCGGCATCCTGGAGCACGTGGAGCGGGCCGGCGTCCACAGCGGCGACAGCATCGCGGTGTATCCGCCGCACTCGCTGAGCGCGGCGGTCAAGGCCCAAATCGCGCGCCAGACCCTCGATCTGGCGCGGGCGCTGGGAATCGTGGGGCTCCTCAACATCCAGTTCGTCGTCGATGGCGAAGAGGTCCACGTGCTGGAGCTGAATCCGCGGTCCAGCCGCACGGTGCCGTTCATGACCAAGGTCACGGGCGTGCCCATGGTGGCGGCGGCCGTGCGGGCGACCCTGCGCGAGTCGCTGGAGGCGCAGGGCTACGATTGCCCCGGCGGCATCTGCCTGCCGCCCGACCCGGGCTTTGTGGCCTGCAAGATGCCGGTGTTCTCCTGGGCCAAGCTGCACGACGTCGATACGGCCCTGGGGCCGGAGATGAAGTCGACGGGCGAGGTCATGGGCATTGGCCGCACGTACCCGGAGGCCCTGCGCAAGGGCTTCCTGGCCTGCGGGCTGGGCGTGCCAGTGCCGGCGACGGCCCTGGTGGCGATCGCCGAACGTGACAAATCCGAGGCCCTGCCGGTGGTGCGGGCCCTGGTCCAGGCGGGGCTGCGGATCGTGGCCACGCCCGGGACGGCCGAGAGCCTGCGCGAGGCCGGGGTGGCGGCGGAGACGCTGACGGCGGCCGAGGCCATGGAGGCCGTGCGGTCTGGGTCGATCAACCTGCTCGTCAACACGCTCACGCGGGGGCGGCAGCGGGACAGCGACGGCTTCCGGCTGCGGCGGGCGGCGACCGAGCTGGGCGTTCCGGTGCTGACCTCGCTGGACACCGCCGGTGCGCTGGGGCTGGCGCTGGGCACTGCGGGGGACGATGTCCCGCCGCCATGGGCCCTGCAGGACTACGCAGTGCCGGTGCGCACGTGAGGGTCCTGCTTGTGCGGGATCACCCGGCCGTGGCGCATCTGGGGGCCGTGGCGCTGACGCTGGATCACCAAGCGCCGGCCCTGGCGCCGCTGGGGGCGGATTGCTCATGAAGGTCTTCATTGCGCTGGATTACCCGGAGCTGGGGCCGGCCGTGGAGGTGGCGCGGGCGCTTCAGCCGCTCGGGGTCGGCTTCAAGGTCGGGCTGGAACTCTTCACGGCCTGCGGGCCGGCGGCGGTGCGGGCCGTCCAGGCCGTGGGCGGTCCCGTCTTCCTGGACCTCAAGCTGCACGACATCCCCAACACCATGGCCGGCGCTGCGCGGGCGGCAGCGGGGCTTGGGGTGGGGTGGCTGACGGCGCATGCCTCCTCGGGAGCCGCGGGGCTGCAGGCTACGGCGGCGGCCTGTCCGGGGGTGGCGCTGCTCGGCGTCACCGTGCTGACCAGCCTGGGGGAGGGCGACCTGGCGGGTCTCGGCGTGGAGCGCCCGTTGGCTCAGCAGGTGCGGGCGCTGGGCGTGGCGGCCGTTGCGGCCGGTTGCCGCGGCGTCGTCTGCTCGCCGCGCGAGACGGCGATGCTGCGGGCGGCGCTGCCCATGGAGGCCGTGGTGGTGGCGACGGGCGTGCGGCCGGCCGGGGTGGCGGCCGGCGACCAGGCCCGGTTCGGGACGCCGGCGGAGACGGTGGCGGCCGGCGCCAGCATGATCGTGGTGGGACGCGCCGTGACGGCGGCG
>DATLTP010000322.1:0-4306 GCA_035533535.1 Bacillota bacterium
TGGGATTCTCCGGCGCAGCGATGATCCGGCGGATCTCCTCGAGCTCCTGCGGCGTGAAGTCGCGGCCACAGTAGCGAACCGGGAGCGTCCGCGCGAGGGACGGCGGTGTGTTCATACCCCGACACTAGGGAATCCCAGCCCCCATGTTCAGGGGACCTTGCGCTCTCAGCACCTGGCCGCCCCGCCGCCGGACTCTGCCCCGGCCCAAAATGTGCGAAGGAAACACGCCGGCAGCTGCAGGCCTGAATGGTGCGCAAGCACTACGTCGTCGCCATCGACGGTCTACCGAAGTTGGGCCGGGATTGTTGCTGGGCGCCCGAGGCGCTGCGCTGGCGTAACGGGGCGGGGGTCCGTTATACCGCCCACGTGCTGGCAGCGGTGCTGGTCTGCCCGCAGGGGATCAGGCTGCCGATCGCGGCGGAGTTCTGCGCCAACGGGCCGGAGCAGGGCGAGGCGCCCCCCGGCGACGCCCCCACGGCCGCGAGCAGCGTCCCCAGCGCGCCGGAGCAGAGCACAGCCGACGGCGGCCGGACCGCAGCCGCGAGCACCGTCACGGACGGCCCGGAGGAGGGGGTGGCCTCCAAGCAGGACTGCGAGCAGAAGGCCTTCCATCGTCTGGCGGCACGACTGAAGAAGACCTTCCCGCGCCTGAAGGTGCTGGTGGTCGCCGACGGCCTCTACCCCAACGGGCCGATCATCGACCACTGCCGCCGCTACAAGTGGGACTTCATGATCGTGCTGCCGGACGACTGTCTGAAGTCGGTCTGGACCGAGGCCGAGGCCCTGCAGCGCCTGGAGCCCGAGAACTGCCTCTCTACGTCCTGGGGCGATCGCCAGCAGAGGTTCCGGTGGACCAACGGCATCGAGTACCGGTACGGCCAGAATGAGCGACAGCGCCTGTGCCTGCCCGTGGTCGTTGGCCAGGAGCGGTGGACCACGCGCGAGCAAGAGGGCAACGAGATCGAGCACCACGCCCGCTTTGCCTGGGTCTCGGGCGCTCCGCTCAGCGCCAAGAACGTCACAGACCGCTGCAACCGCGCGGCACGCCACCGCTGGGACAGCGAAGAGCACATCCTGGCCTGCAAGCACCACGGCTACCACGCTACGCACGCCTTCTCCCTGGACTGGGACGCCAGCGCTGCTGGCACTATCTGATGATGCTGGCCTGCCTGCTCAATGCGCTGGCCTGCTACTCCGTCGGGCTCTGGACCCTGGTGCGTACCCGCGGCTTCCGTGGGACCGTGCTCTTCCTCCGTGAGGCCTACCTGAGCCCGTGGCTGGCACCCGAGCGGCTCCGCACCCTCTGCGCCCGTCCCCCGCAACTCCGCCTGATCATCTAGCCGCCCGCGCGCCGGCCCTGGAGGCCCGAACCGGCACCCCACAGGGCGGTGCCAGCCCTCGCTCGCCCCGACCGGCCCTCCCCCAACCCCCGCGCTGCCACAGGCGCTCCGTCGCCGTTGCGCCGAACTTCATACCCGCCCACCGCGCGCCGTCCACCGCCGTCCGCCGCCCCCAATCCGCCCCCGCCGCCCATCCCGCCACACTCATGCCTCAGCACTGGAGATCGCCGACACCCCTTGCATCCTCGGGTCGGATGCGATAACCCTGGAAGGTCGGTTGCGCGCGCCCGCCCCCGCTGGGGCGCGACGCGTGGATTCGCCAGTGCCTGCCGCGGACCGCGAGGATGTGGCGACAGATCGGCAGGGTCCGCGCAGCCACCGGCGAATCCGCCATCCACGGAGGTCGCGCCCGTGGGGGCGGCCTCCGACGTGTTGCCATGGCGCGGCACACCGCGCCCCTGCGACCGCGGCGCCCCTGCGACCGCGGCACCCCTGCCCCCCTGGGCGGGCGCGGGGTCGCGGTCGCAGGGGCCGGGATCGGGGAGGCGGTAGCGGTTGGGTCGGTGGGCGCGCGGACGGGCATGGCTGGTGACTGCGGCGCTGCTTGTTGCTGCCGGGCTGCTGGGGGCCTGCGCGGGTCATCCGCAGACCACCCTGGTCACCGGGGGCCCAGTGAGCCAGAAGGAACTTGGGCTGATGGGCTTCAGTATGTGGTTGATGGTCGGCATCTTCGTGGTGGTCTGCATCCCCCTGGTCTACGCCATGATCCGTTTCCGCGAGCGCCGCGGCGAGACGGGCCTGCCGCCACAGTTCGAGGGCAACCACACCGTCGAGATCGTCTGGACGGTGATCCCGATCCTGCTGCTGGTCGTCCTGGCCATCCCCACCTTCAGGGATGCCTTCGTCTTGGCCTCGCCCCCCGCGGGCAGTGACCCCCTGCAGGTGACCGTGGTCGGCCACCAGTGGTGGTGGGAGTTCGACTACAACGGGCAACAGATCGTCACGGCCGACGAGATGCACATTCCCACCGGCCGGGTCGTCACCCTGACGCTCAAGTCGGCGGACGTGCTGCACAGTTTCTGGGTTCCCGGGCTGGCTGGCAAGGAGGACACGGTCCCCAACATCGACAACACGCTGTGGCTGAAGGCCGATCAGCCCGGCACCTATCCCGGGCAGTGCGCGGAGTTCTGCGGGTCCTCCCACAGCCTGATGCGCTTTGACGTGGTGGCCCAAAGCCCCAGCGACTTCCAGGCCTGGGTGGCCGGGATGCAGCACCCCAACGTGACGCCGACCACGACCGCCGCCCAAGCGGGCGAGAAGTTGTTCGAGCAGTACCAGTGCGGCAGTTGTCACACGGTGGACGGCACCAAGGCCAACGGCACCAAGGCCCCCAACCTGACCAACCTCGGTGAGCGCCAGATCATCGCCGGGGGGGCTCTGGAGAACACGCCGGCCGACCTTGTGCAGTGGATCACCGACGCCGGTAAGATCATGCCGGATACGATCATGCCCGCGTTTGCGCTCTCCGACCAGCAGCTCAATGACCTGACGGCCTACCTGGAGGGCCTGCAGCCCCAGCGGTGAGCCATCCAGCCCCGGTCGGCCGCGACGCCTCCGGCCGCGCCGGGACCCGAAGGGAAGGGAATCCGATGGCGACGCTCTCCGAGAGAATGCCCGCGGCGCTGGAGCAACCGGCGGCCGGCTACGGCTCCACCAACGGCCTCTGGAGCTGGCTGACGACGGTGGACCACAAGCGCATCGGGATCATGTACCTCTACGCCTCGTTGATCTTCTTCCTCTTCGGCGGCATCGAGGCGTTCCTGATGCGCCTCCAGCTGATGCGCCCGGACCAGCACGTGGTGAGTTTCGATCTGTTCAATCAGCTCTTCACCATGCACGGACTGACCATGATCTTCCTGGCGGTCATGCCCCTATCCATCGGCTTCATCAACTTCGTGATGCCCCTGCAGATCGGGGCGCGGGACGTCGCCTTCCCGCGGCTGAATGCCGTCAGCCTCTGGCTCTTCCTGGGCGGCGGCCTGCTGCTCTACTCCTCCTGGTTCCTGGGCGGCGCGCCCAACGCCGGCTGGTACAACTACGCCCCGATCAACACCGGCGGCGCGCTCAACCCCGGCCTGGACAGCCTGGGCATCGACTTCTACGTGATCGGGCTGCAGATCGCTGGGATCGGCACCCTGCTCTCGGGCATCAACTTCACCGCGACCATCCTCAGCCTGCGCGCGCCGGGCATGACCGCGATGCGCATGCCGTTATTCATCTGGACGACGCTGATCACCTCGATCCTGATCATCTTCGCCTTCCCGCCCTTCACCGCCAACCTGGCGCTGCTGATGTTTGACCGGTTCTTCGGCAGCGGCTTCTTCGACGCCACCAAGGGCGGCAACGCCCTGCTTTGGCAGCAGCTCTTCTGGATCTTCGGGCACCCGGAGGTCTACATCCTGATCATGCCGGCCTTCGGCATCATCTCCGAAGTGATCCCCACGCACTCGCGCAAGCCGCTCTTCGGATATTCGACGATGGTCTTCGCGATCGTCGTAATCGCCTTCATGGCCTTTATGGTCTGGAGTCATCACATGTTCACGGTCGGCATGGGGCCGTTGGTCAACTCGGTCTTCGCCGCCACCTCCATGGCGATCGCGGTGCCGACCGGGGTCAAGATCTTCAGCTGGATCGCCACCATGTGGGGTGGGCGGATCCGCTACACCACGGCCATGCTCTATGCGATCGGCTTCCTCTTCTGCTTCGTCATCGGCGGCATGAGCGGCGTGATGCTGGCGGTGCCCCCTGCGGACTACCAGTTCAACGACAGCTACTTCCTGGTGGCGCACATCCACTACGTGCTGATCGGGGGCTCGCTCTTCGCCCTGTTCGCCGGGACCTACTACTGGTTCCCCAAGATGACCGGTCGCTACCTGAGCGAGCGCATCGGCAAGCTGAACTTCTGG
>DATLTP010000323.1:0-25169 GCA_035533535.1 Bacillota bacterium
GATCCCCCGCGTCCGGTGGGGGCCGTGGCCGATCACGGCGTGGGCCCCGGCGTCGATGCAGGCGCGGCAGAACGCCTGCAGGCCGGGGGGCGGCCGGTCGCGGTCGGGGAAGGCCTCGTGGCTGTGCATCTGCACGACCACCCAGTCCGCCTGGCGCGCGGCCTCGCGAACTGCCGCCACATTGCCGGCGAGGTCGTCCGGGTGGGGGGCGGAAACCACGTCGCCCAGGGGACCGGCGTGCAGGTGCTGGCCGGCGAACCATCCGGCCTCGACGGCCTCGCCGGGGATCGGTCCGGCCACGCCCGCCAGGTGGTAGCGGCGGGCGAGCTCGCCGATGGCCCGCACCAGCTCCTCGGGCGCGGCGTAGGAGGCGGTGAGCCGCATCGGGTTCACGCCCGGCCGGCCGGGAAAGTCGTGGCGCGCGGCCCCCGCCCGGGCCAGGGCCGGGAACGTGGCGGTTGCGGCCACCATGGCCACCCGGCCAACGGCCGTTTCACGGTAGGCGGGCCGGCGGGCCTCGGCCAGGTCGCGGCCGGCCCCGGCCCACTGCAGCCCCGCGTCGCTCAGCGACTCGCAGGTGGCGGCGATGCCGCCTGCGACGAAGTCCATCATGTGGTTGTTGGCCAGTCCGACCATGTGGAAGCCGCAGGCCGCCAGATCGCGGCCCGCCCACGGCCCGGCATACGGCCAGATGCCGCCGCTCTGGGCCGCCGGGTAGCCGCGGCCGTCAAACACCGGGCACTCGAGATTGGTCACAGCCAAGTCCGCGGCCCGCACGGCCGCCAGCACCGACTGCCAGCCGGCCTCGGGGCGGGCCGCGAACGGGTGGGTCGGCAGGAGGTCGCCCGTGGCCACCAGCCGCATCACTTCACGTCCCACAGCCACGGCTGCAGCATGCCGAGGGCGGTCGGCTCCGCGGCGGCGTTGATCCGGACGTTGTAGGCCAGCAGGTCGTTGGCCCAGTACAGGAAGACCCAGGGCGACTGGGCCTGCATCTCCTGCTGCACCTGGTCGTAGATCGACCGCCGCTGGTTGTAGTCAGGGGTCGCGGCCCCGGCCTGGAAGAGGCTGTCCAGCTTCGGGTCGCAGAAGCTGTTGAAGTTGAAGGTGCCCTTGCACCCGAAGAACGCGGCCAGGGCGGACGGGTCCGAGCCAAGGGTTGCGCCCACCAGGGAGAGGTCGTACTGGCCCGTGTGGAAGCGCTGGACGAAGGCGCTGGTATCCAGCTGCTCGATCTGCACCGTGAGGCCGATGGCGGCGAGGTTCTGCTGAATCAGCGAGGCGGCCTGGATGCTGGACTGGTTGCCGCTCGGCATGATCAGCAGCAGCGGGTGGGAGAAGGGAAAGCTCGCCGCGCTCAGGACCTGCTTGGCGCGCTGGGCGTCAAACGGCAGGGGCGTGAGCGCGGTGTCGGCCCAGAGGGTGTACAGCGGGCTGACCGGACCGGCGGCGACCGTGCCCTGGCCCTTGAGCAGGTTCTGGACGAGGCTCTGCCGGTCGATGGCCATGGTGATGGCCTGGCGGACGCTGGCGCTTGCGAAATACGCGTGGGCTGTGTTCAGCTCCATCAGCTCGAGACCGATGCCCGGCACGGGAGCCTGCTTCAGGTTCGCCAGCCCGGCGATCGTGGGCCAGTCCTGCAGGGGGATGTTGGCGTTGCCCCCTCCGGCGGTGGTGTCCACCTCGCCGTCCCGCAGCTCCGGCAGCAGGCTGGTCGGCGGCACGACGCGGAAGAGCACCTCGTCCAGCTTGGGCGCGCCCATGTAGTAGCCCGGGTTGGCCTTGAGCTGGACGTACTGGTCCGTGACGTACTTGACCCACTGGAAGGCCCCGTCGGTCACGTTCGGCGCCTGGAAGAACGGCGCCTTGGCGAATTCGCTGGCGGCGATGCCCTGCAGTGCGTGCTGCGGAAGGATGTAAATGCCCGTGCCCAGGTCGCCGAGGATGACATGCGGGTCAGTCGGCTGTTTTGTGATGAGCTGGACCGTGTGGTCATCGACCACCTTGACTCCGGCCAGCGGCTGGCTGGGATCCGTGCTGTGCCCCTGGGCGTCGGTGCCGAGCAGGAAGCTCATGAAGGTGCCGTGCGATGCCGGGATCGCCGGGTTGGTGTTGAGGTCGATGGTGTAGGCGACGTCGGCCGCGGTGACCGGTTTGCCGTCGCTCCACTTCGCGGCCGGATTGAGATGGAACGTGAACGTCCGCGAATCGGGCGAGACGTCCCAGCTCGAGGCCAGCAGCGGGTGGAAGCTCTGGTCCACCCCCTGCCAGACCAGAGGGTCGAACAGCAGCTGGATGACCACGGCGCTGTAGCTGTTGGTGGCCGTCACCGGGTTGAAGCCGGGCGGATCCTGGGTGATGGCGATGGTCAGGGTCTTGCCCGCGGCCGGCGCGGTGGCCGTCGCCGGCGCCGCGGGCTTGCCCGTGGGCGCCGCCGCGCCACCGCATGCGGTGAGAACCAGCGAGAGCACAATGAGCGCAGCCGACCAGCGCATGGGCCGCCTCCTCACAGGTGACGTTGAAACCAGCGCGCGATCCGCCAGATGCGGTCGATCCGGTGCCGCGGCTGCCCGCCCGCCAGCCCGTGGCTCTCGCCGGGGTACAGCGCCAGCTCGACGGTGCGGCCCAGCCACCGCAGGGCCGTGAACAGCTGCTCGGCCTGTCCGGCTGGGGAGCGGAGGTCCTGCTCGCTGTGGATGATGAGCAGGGGCGTGTGGATCGAGGCGACGCGCATCAGCGCGGAGCTGTCCAAGTAATGCTGCGGGTTGTCCCAAGGCGTCCCGTATTCGCGGATCGTGTGGTAGGCGATGTCGCTGTCGCCCATCAGGTTATGGCGGTTCGAAACCGTCGCCTGGGTCACCGCCGCCCTGAAGCGGTCGCTGTGCGCCACGATCCAATTCGTGAGCGAGCCGCCGAAGCTCGATCCTGTCACGCCCAGCCGGCCGCCATCGATGAACGGAAAGCGCGCCACGGCGGCCTCCATCACGTCCAGGACGTCGCGGCACGCCGGCAGGCCCCAGTGGTCCCCCACCAGGGTGCAGAAGTCCTGCCCGTACCCGGTGGAACCGCGCGGATTGCAGTACACCACGGCGAAGCCCATGCCGGCCCAGGCTTGGAACTCGTGCAGGAAGGAGTCGCCGTAGGCCGCGTGCGGGCCGCCGTGGATGCAGAGGATGGTGGGCGCCGGACCAGCCGCGGCCGCCGGTGGCATGGCCCAGCCTTCCACCTGCAGCCCCTCGGCGGTTGTCACAGAAAACCGTTGCGGCACGCTGAGGTCCTGCAGCCAGGGGTTGCAGTCCGTGAGGCGCTGCTCGCCGGCTTCCCCAAGGTGGCCGAGCCACAGGTCGCCAGGTGTCAGGGCGTCGGTCGCGGCGACGGCGTAGCGCCCGGTGGCGGGCTCAAGGCTCAGGCCGAGGAACGAGCGGGCGTCGCCCAGCACCTCCCGGACCTCGCCGCTCGCCAGCGCCAGGAGCCGGGATTGGCCGCCGTCGGCGCTGAAGAAGTAGATGGTCTGCCCATCGGGCGACCAGCGGGCGCCAAAGAGGTCCGAAGCGCCACCGCCGATGAGGCTGCGCGCCTCCCGGTCCCAACCCGGCGGGGTTGCCTCGTGGGCCTCCGGCCCGCCGCCATAAAGGGGCGGACGGGCGACCCACAGCTTCTGCAGGGTGGCGCGGCCATGTGCGCCCGTGTGGCCGACGAACGCGATTTGGCGGCCGTCGGGCGCCCACGCAGGGTCCTGCGCGGTCAAACCGTCCGGGGTCGCCCGGACCAGGCGGCCGCCGTCCACCTCCACGCACCAGATGTCGCGGTGCATGGTGAGGTCGGCGCCCTCGTCACGGCGGGCCGCCACGGCCAGCCAGCGGCCGTCCGGGGACCAGGCAGGCGAGGCGTGATCGAACGGGCCTTCGGTGACGGGACGGCACGCGCCGGCGACGTCGCAGACGAAGGCTTGGCGGTGCCGATCCTGGTGGAAGCCGATGCCGTCGGTCTTGTACCCAAGGCGGCGAATTACCTTGACGTCGTCGCTGTAGCCGGGCTCGGCCGGCCCCGCCGGGTCCCGCTGCCACGCCACGAAGGCCAAGCGCTCGCCGTCCGGTGACCATGTAGGAGCACCAGGCGGGAAGGGGAGGTCGGTGAGCTGCCGCGGCTCGGGGTCGGCCACCCACAGTTGGACGGAGCCGCCGCGGTCGGAGAGGAAGGCCAGCCGCCGGCCGTCGGGAGACCAGCGGGGCGCGAAGTCTCGACCCGGGCCAGGGTAAAAGGGCCGGTCTCCGGCTGGCACCCACCTTCGGATCTCCGAGCGGAACCCCTTGCCGCCAGGATCGGCCCAGCGCACGGCGTAGGCAACCTCGTCGGCGTCCGGCCGGAGTTGCGGATCCCCGGCCCAGCGGAAACGGTATACGTCCGCGGGCGTCATAAAGCACCCCCTCATGCGATGAAGTTCTCAGCGAGGGCCGAGGGGTCTTGACGTGGCGCTTTCGTCAACAGAGGCGGAATGCCCTGTCGCTCTGGCAAGAAGGTTGCCGGCCAGCGGCATGTGCAGGGAATTGCCCCCGAGCCGCGCAATCCTTGCAGGAGCAATGGTCCCGCGGGCTTGGCCCGTGCGATCAAGGATTCAAGGAGGCACCCGCCAACCATGACCACAGACGACGTCATCCAAAAGCAGAAGCAGTACCTGCTCCCGTCCGTGGGCACCTACTACGAGCGCCCGCTCGTGCTCGCGAGCGGCGAGGGCCGCTACCTCTATGACCTCGACGGCAACCGCTACCTCGACTTCTTCGTCGGCATCCTGACCGTCGGCGTCGGCCACTGCCACCCCAAGGTGACCCAGGCCGTCCAGCAGCAGCAGGCGACTCTGGTTCACACGTCCACCCTGTACGCAACGGTGCCGCAGGTGCAGCTGGCCGAGCGCCTGGCCAACCTCGCCCCGGGTGACGTCCAGAAGTCCTTCTTCTCCAACTCCGGAACCGAGGCCAACGAGACCGCCATCATGCTGGCGCAGGCGGCCACGGGCGCCGACGAGGTCATCGCGCTGCGTTACGGCTACAGCGGCCGCTCGCAGCTGGCGCTCTCGCTGACAGGCCACAGCGGCTACCGCCGCGGGCTGGGCGGCGCCGGCCTCGGCGGCATCCACCACGCGCCGGCGCCCTACTGTTACCGCTGCCCGTTCCACCTCACCTACCCCTCCTGCGACATGGCCTGCGCCAAGGACGTCGAGGAGCTGATCCAAACGACCACAGGCGGCAAGGTGGCCGCCTTCATCGCCGAGCCGATCATGGGCGTCGGCGGCTTCATCACCCCGCCAAAGGAGTACTTCCAGGTCGTGGTCGACATCGTGCGGCGGTATGGCGGCGTGTACATCGCCGACGAGGTGCAGACGGCATGGGGCCGCACGGGCGGCAAGTGGTGGGGTGTGCAGCAGTACGGCGTGCAGCCCGACATCATGACCTCGGCCAAATCGCTGGGCAACGGCCAGCCCATCGGCTGGACGGCGGCCACGCCGAAGGTGGCGGACTCGTTCGCGGGCCCGCAGATTGCCACGTTTGGCGGCAACCCCGTCTCGTGCGCGGCGGCCCTGGCCACCCTGGACGTCATCCGCGACGAGGGCCTGGTCGAGAATGCGGGATTGGTCGGCGCGCATTTGCGCGCCGGCCTGGAAGATCTGAGCAAGCGCTTCCCGGTGATGGGCGATGTCCGCGGGATGGGGCTCATGCAGGCGGTGGAGCTCGTCCGCGACCCTGCGACCAAGGAGCCGGCGCCGGAGATCGCCTCCGCTGTGCTGGAGGCCTGCCGCCGCGAGGGCCTGCTGATCGGCAAGGGCGGCCTGCACGGCCACGTGCTGCGGATCGCGCCCGCCCTGAACATCAGCAAGGGCGACGTGGACGACGCCCTGAGGATGATGGGCCGGGCGCTGGCCTCGGCGACGGGCGCAAGGTGAGGCCGCCAGTCGGTGCCGACGGGTGCCGCTACCTGGTGGACTACCACTACTGGGCCTCGCACCGGCTGCTTGATGTGGTGGAAGGCCTGACGGGCGAGCAGTTCGCGCGCGAGGTCGGCGGCGGCTTCCCGTCGGTGCAGAAGACCCTGAGCCACCTCATTGACGCCGAGGGCTTCTACCTTTACGTGCTGGGGCAGGAGAGACCGCCGCGGCTGACGGCGGCAGATCCGGTGGACGGGGCGGCGGCGCGGGGGCTGTGGGCGGAGCGGGAGCGGTTGATGGCCGCCTACGCCGCAGCCCTGGACGATGCGGCCTGCGAGAGGCCGTTCCAGGACCCGCGGGGCTTTGAGACCTCGCCGGCGCTGGTGCTGGTCCAGATGGTGAACCACGGCACGCACCACCGCGGCCAGATCACCACCATGCTGCGGCAGGTGGGCGCCGTGCCCCAGTCGATGGAGCTCCTGATGTACGCGGTGCCGTGATGCGGGTGCGGCGCCTCACCGCCCGCGTGACCCAGCTGACCCAGCTGGGCGCCGTCAACTGCTTCCTCGTGGCCGAGGACGACGGCCTGACGCTGGTGGACGCGGCCATGCGCGGCCGCGGGCGCGACATCCTGCGTGCGGCCGTAGGGGCGCCGATCCGCCGCATCGTCCTGACCCACGCGCATTACGACCACGTGGGCTCACTCGACGAGTTGGCCGCGGCTACGCCGGGGGTGGAGGTCCTGCTTTCGGCTCGGGAAGCCCGCCTGATGGGCGGCGACCGGACCCTGGAGCCGGGCGAGGCCCAGGTGCCCGTGCGGGGCTCCTATCTGCCGGTCCGCACGCTGCCGACGCGCCTGCTGGAGCCGGGGGAGCGGGTCGGCTCGCTTCTGGTGGTGGCCTCGCCGGGCCACACGCCGGGGCACGTGGCCTTCCTGGACACGCGCGACGGCACGCTGCTGGCCGGGGATGCCTTCGTCACGCTGGGTGGCCTGGCGGTCGCCGGCACCTTGCGGTGGGTCTTCCCGCTCCCGGCCCTGGCCACGTGGGACAGGCCGACCGCCCTGGCGAGCGCGCGTGCCCTGCGGGCCCTGAACCCGTCCCGGCTGGGGGTGGGTCACGGGCGACCGCTGACCGACCCTGGGGTTGCTATGGATGCGGCGATTGCCGAGGCGGAAAGACATACATCCAGACCTTAAGCGCACGTGGCGCAACGACAAGGCGAGGGAGCACGTCCTCGCCGAGTTGCTGGACCACCTGGGCGTCGGTCCGGGCGACCGGGTCATGGATGTTCGCTGCGCTGCGTGGTCAGCCCCTTCGCTGCAGCCCGCGCCGGCCCGACCGGGAGCGTGTGGGCGCTCGACACCCGGCCGGAGGGTCTTGCGTTCCTGCGCCAGCAGCAGCAGGTGGCCACGATTCACACGGTCCTGCTCGACGACGTGGCGTCGTTCGACCTTCCGGACACCGGCACCACGTGCTTCGTGATCGCGGATGCCCTGCACCGGACACGGTCGGCCGATGCCGTGGTCCGCCGGCTGGGTCCGGTGATGCCGCAGGGCGGGCGCGGCGTGGTCTCCGATTACGATCCCGCCGTGCCGCGGCGCCTGGGCGCCCAGACCGCCGACCGGCCGCCGCTGGCGACGATCCGATGACGCCTACCTCAACCCCCGACCCGCCGGTCCAGCAGGTCGCTCAGCCCGTCCCCCAGCAGGTTGAAGCCCAAAACCGCGGCTGTGATGGCGATTCCGGGGTAAAGGGCCAGCCAGGGCGAGGTCAGGAAGAAGGCCTGGGCCTCGTTCAGCATGCGGCCCCAGGATGGAAGCGGCGGCTGCACGCCGAGGCCGAGGTAGGAGAGCGCCGCCTCCACGAGGATGGCGCCGCCCATGTTGGCGCTGGCCTGCACCAGGAGCGGTCCCAGCGCGCCCGGGAGCAGATGCCGCCACAGCACGCCCGACTCCGACTCGCCAGCGGCCCGGGCGGCCTCCACGTAATCCAGCGCCTTCAGCTCCAGGACGCGTGCCCGCGTGAGCCGCGCGAACGGCGGCACGCTGACGATGCCCAGGGCCAGGGCCGTATGGAACAGGCCCGGGCCGAGCACGGCCACCACCATCAGGGCCAGCAGCAGAGCAGGGAAGGCGTACATGCCGTCGGCCAGCCGCATCAGGACCTCATCTCGCCACCGGCCGCCCACGCCGGCCACGGCACCCAGCGGCACGCCGAACAGCAGGCCGATGGCGGTCGCCACCATGGCCACCATCAGCGAGGCCTCCGCCCCCACCAGGAGTCGCGTGAGCTGGTCGCGGCCGAACTGGTCCGTGCCCAGGGGATGGCCTGGACCGGGCGGGAGCAGGCGGTGGGGGATGTTCATGGCGATGGACGCAGCCGAGGGCAGACTCAGCCCGTAGGCGGCGCCGAACAGGATCACGGCGACGATGGCGCCGCCGGCCCAGAGCGAAACCGTCGCCCGCTTCACCCGGCGCTCCGGATGCGCGGGTCGATCACCGCGTACAGCAGGTCGACGGCGAAGTTGGCGGTCATCACCAGGGTGGCGATCAGCAGCACGCAGCCTTCGAGCGTGGGCAAATCCCGCATCGAGATCGCGTAGAGCACGAGCCGGCCGAGGCCGGGCAGGGAGAAGACATTCTCCACGACGATGCTGCCGGCCAGCAGCTCGCCCACCTGCAGGCCGAACACCGTGAGCGGGGCGATTGCGGCCGCGCGAAGCGCGTGCCGCCACAACGTGCGCTGCGGGGACACGCCCTTGGCCCGGGCCGTGCGCACGAAGTCCTGGCGCAGGGCCTCCGAGACGCTCTGCCGGAGCAGGCGCGTGAGGATCGCCGCCCGCGCGGCGCCCAGGGCCAGCGCCGGCAGCAGCAGCGCGGATATGACCGCCCCGGGCTGGGTCCAGCCCGGGAAGCCGCCGGCCGGCAGCCAGTGGCGTCGCACCGCGAAGGCCAGGAGGAGGATGATGGCCAGCCAGAAGGACGGGACCGCGGCGCCCACCTGGGCGACGGCCACGCCCAGCAGGTCGACGAGGCCGCCCCGCCTCACGGCGGCGGCCATGCCCAGCGGCAGCGCGATCACCAGGGCGATGAAGGCGGCCATGGCCGTCAGCAGCAGGGTCAGCGGCAGCCGCTGCAGCAGCAGGGCCGCCACCGGCTGGCCGAACTGCAGCGAGGTGCCGAGGTTGCCGTGGAGGGCATTCCAGAGCCAGAGGCCGTAGCGCACCAGGACCGGCTGGTTCAGCCCCAGCGTGGCCCGCAGGTGCGCCACGGCGGTTGGGTCGGCGTCCATGCCCAACACCAGGATGGCGGGGTCGCCTGGCAGCACCTGCAGTACCACGAAGGCGACGGCCGTCATCACCAGCAGGGTCAGGGCCGCGCTCAGGGCGCGGGTCGCTGCGAACCGTGCCACCCTACTGCATCTTCACCTGGGCCAGTTGGTCCACGGCCAGGGGCAGCCACTGCCAGCCGCTCACGTTCTGGCGCATGGCGACCACGTTGTCCGAGACATCCAGGAACACGGCGGGCACGTCATTGGCCAGGATGGACTGAGCCTGCGCATAGATCTGCTTGCGCTGGGCGGGGTCCTGCGACGTGCGCCCCTGCGCGATCAGGCCGTCGTAGGTGGTGTTCTTATAGTTCTCATAGTTGTAGGGGTACGTGGACGTGAACCGGACCAGCAGCGTGTCGGGGTCCAGGCGCCCCGTGTGGCTGATGATCGTCAGGTCGTACTGGCGCTTGCCATAGTCCTGGCTGAGCCAGGTCGCCCACTCGACCTGGTTGAGCTTGAGTTTGACGCCGATCTGGGCCAGCTGCGAGGCGATGACCTGGCCCGTCTGGATGTGCACGGGATAGAGCGACGGCAGGTCGAGGGTGCTCGAGAAGCCATTGGGCAGGCCCGCCTGCGCCAGAAGCTGCTTGGCCTTGGCCGGGTCGTACGGCGCGGGCTGCTCCGCGTAGTAGGGGCTGTTCGGCGGCAGGAACGTGCCGACGGGCGTCGCGTAGCCGAACCAGGCGCCCTGCACGACGGCGCTCCGATCGACGCCCAGGCTCAGGGCCTGGCGCACGCGCACGTCCGTGAAGGGTGCCCGCGCGTTGTTGATGGCCATGATCTGGATGTTGCCGGAGGGCGCCTGTTCGAGTTGGATGCCGCTCTGGCCCTTGAGCTGACTGGCCTGCTGCCCGCTCAGCCCGGGCAGGATGTCGACGCTTCCCGCCAACAGGTCGGCGATCTGGGTCGCCGGATCGGGCACGATCTTCATGTCCACGGTGGGGATGTTGGGCAGGCCGGGCTGCCAGTAGTGCGGGTTGGCCTCGAGCACGACGTCCTGGCCGGGCGTCCAGCTCTTCAGCATGTACGGGCCGGTGCCGTCCGGCTTGTTCTTGAGGGTCGCCGGGTCGACGCCGGCCGGCTCGATGGCGGCGAACGGCAGGGCCAGGTCGGATAGCAGGGCCGCGTCGTACGAGGAGAGGTTCATCACGACCGTGCTCGGGTCGGGCGTGTCAATCGAGGTGATGACCTTGTAGTCGGAGGCGTCAGGATCCTTGGTGGCCGGGTCCAGCATCCGCTGGAAGCTCGCCTTGACGTCGGCCGATGTCAGCGCGTGGCCGTCAGCGAAGCTGACCCCGGAGCGGAGCTTGAACGTCAGGGTCTTGCCGTCGGCGGAGGCGGTCCAGGCGGTGGCCAGGTCCGGCTGCAGGTTGCCCTTGGTATCCACGGTGACCAGTTGGTCGTAAAGGTTCCACGTCAGGGCGACGGTGTTGGCGTCCGCCGTCAGGTAGGGATCGAAGCCGACGGGGTCGCCGGGGATGGCCATCCGGAGGGTCTGCGGCGACGCGGCAGGCGCCGAGGCCGAAGCCGAGGCGCTTGCGGGGGCTGCGCTGGAGCCGCTCGCGCTGGCCGCGGTGCCGCCAGCGGTCGCGCCGCAGGCCGCGAGGGTCAGCATCGCCGTCGAGGCCAGGGCCACCGCCGCGGGGAAAGATCGCCAGCCGGCCATAATTCGACTCCCTTCACTTGACGAGTCCCATTCTCGCAATTTGTACCGCTGCCGTCATGAAAGATTTGCGTCCAGTTGGCGAAGATCATGAGTTTGGGCGCGGCTGGGAGCCGGCAGGCCGGAGGGCGCGACGACGCGGCATTGGCTCGAGCGCCAAGCCCGGCCTGATTCGGCCCAGGCGCGGGTGCAGGGGCATGGAATAGGGTGGAGGGGCATGGACGGCGGGGTGCGCCGCCTGACCCTGGAGCGCGCGGGCGCCGCCGCGCGCCTTTTGCCCCTGCGGCCCACGGTCCCAGCCCCGCGGCGGCTTTGCTGCCCGAGGGCGTTGCACGCCGCCCAGCGGGGAACCAGCGTCAGAGACGGCGCAGTCCGGCCCCCGCGGCGTGGACCGCCGGATTGACACCAATTTGGGCCTGGTGCTATCGTTCAAGGCGAATTAGCACTCATCGCCCG
Source organism: Bacillota bacterium (assembly GCA_035533535.1). Taxonomy (GTDB): domain Bacteria; phylum Bacillota; class Sulfobacillia; order RBS10-35; family JAJYVM01; genus JAJYVM01. Next base: position 11,372 of record DATLTP010000323.1, read on the forward strand.
AGAGTGCTAACAATCGGCGGTGGGTGGCGGTGGGAATGGACCCTCGTAAGCAGAAGGTCCTGCAGGCCATCATCGACGACTACATCCGCACGGCCGAGCCGGTGGGGTCGCGTACGCTTGCGCGCGCCCACGGCCTCGGCGTCAGCCCGGCCACCATCCGCAACGAGATGGCCGACCTGGAGCAGATGGGCTACCTGGAGCAGCCCCACACCTCGGCCGGCCGCGTGCCTTCGGACAAGGGCTACCGGTACTACGTCGACAGCCTGCTCGCCTCCGCCACGGACGCCGAGGTCAGCCGTGAGGCCGTCCGCCGCGTGCTCGCCATCAAGGCGCGCATGATCGAGGATGTCACGCGCCAGGCCGCGCGCCTGCTGGCTGAGATGACGGACTGCCTGGCCCTGGCCAGCCAGGCCGGCGCTCAGCCCGTGCGCATCCGCGCGGTTCGAGTCGTGCCGCTGGATCCCCAGCGGGCGCTCCTGATCGTGGTCGGCGAAGACGGGAGCCTGCGCAGCAAGACCGTGCAGCTCGGGCCGGACCTGCCGGCGGATGAGCTGGAGCGGATTGCGGCGGCCCTCAGCGGCCGCCTGGAGGGCGCCACCTTTGGCGGAAGCAGCCTCGGCAGGCTGCGCGGCCTCCAGGGCGAACTGGGGCAGTTCCGTCAGCTGGTCGACCAGGTGCTGGCCTGGCTCGGTGAGCAGCAGCAGGCCCCGCCGGAACGCCTCTGGGTCGACGGCGCCAGGAACCTGCTGAACCAGCCGGAGTTCCACGACGTGCCCAAGGCGCAGGCCGTGCTGGCGGCCCTGGAGCACGAGCAGTTGGTGGATCAGCTGTTGGGCGTCCCGGGGACGGTCGAGGGCGGCGCCGTGGCCGTCGCCATCGGCCGCGAGCTGCATGTCCAGGAGATGGAGGACTGCAGCCTGGTGACGGCCCTTTACGTGGCGCCTGGCAGCGTCGTGGGCCGCATCGGCGTTCTGGGGCCCAAGCGCATGAACTATCGTACCGTGATGAAGGTGGTCGAGCTGGTCGCCAGCTCGATGACGACCGTGCTGGCCGGCGAGGACGCGCTGCAAGAGCCCGGTTCACAGTCTAAAGAGCCCGGTTCAGAGTCAAAGGAGGACCCGGCGGATGGAGGAGCGTGAGGCGGCGCCGCCCGAGGGCGACGCCGTGGAGGGCCGGACCGAGGACGACGTGGAGACCATCCTCGGCGAGACCGGCGCCCTGCCCGAGGAGAGCGCGGAGGAAAGCACCGAGGCCCTTCGTCAGGAGATGGACGGGCTCCGCGCCGAGTTGGAGGCGGCCCGCCGCCAGGCGGGCGAGCACCTGCAGGCCCGTATCCGCCTGCAGGCGGACTTCGATAACTACAGAAAGCGCATGATGACCGAGCAGGCTCGCTGGCGGGACGACGCCGTTGCCGATGCCATCCGCCAGGAACTGCCGGCCTTCGATAACCTGGAGCGCGCGGCAGGCGCCGCCGGTGACCTCGAGGCGGTCCGCAAGGGCGTGGACCTCACCCTGCGTCAGCTGCGCGAGGTTCTGCGCGGCCTCGGGCTGGAGGAGATCGCCGTCGGCGACCACACGCCCTTCGATCCGAACCTGCACGAGGCCATCAGCCCCGTGGAGTCCGCCGCGCACGCCGAGGGCGAGGTCGTGAAGCTAGAGCGCCGGGGCTACACGTTCAAGGGAGCGCTGCTCCGCGCCGCGCTCGTGACTGTGGCCAAGGCTGCGGCCGGGAGGAATCACAACACATGAGCAAGATCATCGGCATTGACCTGGGCACGACCAATTCCGTCGTCGCGGTCATGGAGGGCGGCGAGCCCACCGTCATCCCCAGCGCGGAGGGCAGCCGCCTGACCCCGTCCGTCGTCGGCTTCAGCAAGGACGGCGAGCGGCTGGTCGGCCAGGTCGCCAAGCGCCAGGCCATCACCAACCCGGAGAACACCGTGTTCTCCATCAAGCGCTTCATGGGCCGCCGCCATGACGAGGTCACGGCCGAGGCCGGGCGGGTGCCCTACCGCACGCGGGCCGCCCGTGACGGCACGGTGCTGGTCACCATCCGGGACAAGGAGTACACGCCGCAGGAGATCTCGGCCATGATCCTGCAGAAGCTGAAGTCTGACGCCGAGGCCTACCTGGGCGGCACGGTGGACAAGGCCGTCATCACGGTCCCCGCGTACTTCAACGACTCGCAGCGCCAGGCCACCCGGGACGCCGGCCGGATCGCCGGCCTTGAGGTCATGCGCATCATCAACGAGCCGACTGCCTCCGCCCTGGCCTATGGCATGGACAAGGGCGAGGACCACACCATCCTGGTGTTCGATCTCGGCGGCGGCACCTTCGACGTCTCGATCCTGGAGTTGGGCGACGGCGTCTTTGAGGTCAAGGCCACCTCGGGCAACAACCACCTGGGCGGCGACGACTTCGACCAGCGGGTCGTGGATTACATCGCCGAGCAGTTCCAGAAGGACAACGGCATCGACCTGCGCAAGGACCGCATTGCCCTGCAGCGCCTGCGCGAGGCCGCCGAGAAGGCCAAGATCGAGCTGTCCAGCGTGCTGCAGACCAACGTCAACCTGCCGTTCATCACGGCCGACGCCACGGGGCCCAAGCACCTGGACACCACCCTCACCCGCGCCAAGTTCAATGAGCTGACGGCCGACCTGGTCCAGGCGACGATGGGCCCGACGAACCAGGCCCTCGCAGACGCCAGCCTCAAGCCCGGTGCCATCGACAAAGTCCTGCTGGTGGGCGGCAGCACGCGCATCCCGGCCGTGCAGGAGGCCGTCAAGCAGCTGTTCGGCAAGGATCCGTACAAGGGCATCAACCCGGACGAGGTCGTGGCGCTGGGCGCCGCTGTCCAAGCCGGCGTCCTCGGCGGCGAGGTGGACCCGAAGTCCGTGCTGCTGCTGGACGTCACGCCGCTGAGCCTCGGCATCGAGACCCTGGGCGGCGTGTTCACGAAGATGATCGAGCGCAACACGACCATCCCCACCAGCCGCTCGCAGACCTACACCACGGCCGCCGACGGCCAGACGCAGGTGGAGATCCACGTCCTGCAGGGCGAGCGGCCGATGGCAGGCGACAACAAGTCGCTGGGGCGCTTCATGCTGGAGGGCATCCCGCCAGCCCCGCGCGGCGTGCCGAAGATCGAGGTCACCTTCGACATCGACGTCAACGGCGTCGTGAACGTGACGGCCAAGGACACGGCCACGGGCAAGGCCAAGCAGGTCTCCGTCCAGGGTGGCGGCAAGCTGTCCGAGGACGAGCTGAAGCGGATGATGCGCGAGGCCGAGGCCCACGCCGATGAGGACCGCAAGCGCCAGGAAGCTGTGGAGACGCGCAATTCCGCGGACACGCTGGTGTATAATGCCGAAAAGACGCTGAAAGACCTTGGCGACAAGGCTTCTGGCGAACAGCGCACGAAGGTGGAGGCCGCGGTCGCCGAGCTCAAGAAGGCCCTGGCCGGCGAAGACGCCGAGGCCATGAAGCGCGAGAGTGAGGCCCTGTCGCAGGCCCTGTTCGAGCTTTCCTCCGCGGCCTACGCGCAGAGCGGGGCGGAGCAGCAGCCGACGGGCAGCGACGGTGAGGCCGTCGACGCCGAGGCCGACAGTAGGCCGTAGCAGCGGAAGCGGTCGTGCCGCCAGCGCCGTCGGCGCTGGCGGTTCAATATGTTTGCGGCGATGTACCGGGTGGGGGAGGTGATCCGCTCTGGCGGGCAAGCGCGACTATTACGAAGTGCTGGGTGTGAGCCGCGGCGTCTCCGCGGATGACCTCAAGAAGGCATACCGCCAGCTGGCGCGGCGCTTCCACCCGGACGCCAACCCCGGGGATGCCTCGGCGGCGGAGAAGTTCAAGGAGATCAGCGAGGCCTACGCCATTCTCAGCGACCCGAGCAAGCGCGCCCAGTACGACCAGTTCGGGCACGCCGGCGTCGGCGCCGCCGCGGGTGGCGAGGGTGGCGCCCCGGGCGGGTTCGGATTCGGGGACTTCGGCGGCGTCGGCTTCGAGGACATCTTTGAGCAGTTCTTTGGCGGCGGCATGGGTGCTCGCACGGCCCGGCGGCGGGGGCCGGCCAAGGGCGCCGACCTGCGGGCCGATATGGAGCTCAGCTTCGAGGAGGCCGCGCTCGGCTGCGACAAGGAGATCGACGTCGGCCGCGAGGAGCAATGCGCGACCTGCGGCGGCACGGGCGCTGAGCCTGGCAGCAAGCCGCGCTCTTGCCCGACCTGCAACGGCGTCGGCCAGGTGCGCATGGGGCGGGCCACACCCTTTGGTCAGTTCGTGACGGTGCAGACCTGCCCCGATTGCGGTGGCCGCGGCCAGTTCATCGACCAGCCCTGCCACACGTGCCGGGGGGCGGGGCGCGTGCGGCGCCGGCGGACGCTGCGGGTGCATGTGCCCGCGGGCGTCGACGACGGCGCCCGGCTGCGGCTCCAGGGCGAGGGCGAGGCTGGCGGCACGGGGGCCCCGGCCGGGGATGTCTACGTCCTGGTCCACGTGCGGCCGCACGCCCGCTTCCGGCGCGAAGCCGAGGACGTCGTGAGCGACCTCAAGGTGAGCGTCACCCAGGCTGCCCTCGGCTGCTCGCTTGAGGTCGACACGCTCGACGGCAAGGTCGAGGTCTCGGTGCCGGAGGGGACCCAGCCGGGCACGGTCCTGCGGCTGCGCGGCCACGGCATCCCGCACCTGCACGGGCGCGGGCGGGGCGACCACCGGCTGGTGGTCGAGGTGGAGATCCCCAAGGGGCTGCGCGAGGCTGAGCGCGACCTCCTGAAGCGGCTGGCTGAGCTGCGCGGCGAAACCCCGCCCGAGGGGCGGCGCTCATTCCGGAAGATCCTGGGCCATTGAACTACACGGAGGTTTCCGTCCAGGTCCCGCCGGAGGCGCTGGACCTGGCCTGCGCCTTTCTCCATGAAATGGGCGCTGGTGGCGTCGTGATCGACGACGAGGCCGCTGGCCAGGTGCGGATCTGGCTGCCGCGCGATGAGCGGCTGGTGGCCCGCCTCGGCGACCTGGGCAACGGCCTGCAGCGGCTCGCGCCCGGCGCTTGGTCGGTGGGCCAGCGCCCCGCCCAGACCGACGATTGGGCTCACGCCTGGAAGCGATACTGGCACGCGACCCGGGTGGGGGCGCGGCTTGTGGTGGTGCCCTCCTGGGAATCCTACGAGACTGGCGCCTCTGACCTCGTTCTGCGCCTGGACCCCGGGATGGCGTTCGGAACCGGCACGCATGCGAGCACCCTGCTCTGCCTGCGAGCGCTGGAGGAACTGGTCGGGCCAGGCGCCACCGTGGCGGACGTGGGCACGGGCTCTGGCATTCTGGCGATCGCGGCGGCCAAGCTGGGCGCTTCGCGCGTGTGGGCAGTGGACGTCGATCCGGTGGCGGTGCGCGCCGCGCGGGAGAACACCCTCATGAACGACGTGGAGGTAACGGTCGTGGAGGGCGGTCCAGAGGCCGTTCCGTCACGGTGCGACATCGTGGTGGCCAACCTGACGGCGGACCTGCATGTGGCGCTGGCGGCGGCCGAGGCTCAGCTTCTGGGGCCGGCCGGCATCCTTGTGGCCTCGGGCATCGTCGCAGCCGAGGCGGACCGGGTGACAGCGATGTTCCGGGCACTTCGATTGGCGCCTTCGGCACTCGATACGATGGATGGCTGGTGCTGTATGCGCCTTCGGTCCACCGCGGCCGCATAGACTGTCGACTGGTGCCAGAGGTCCAAAGAGCGGAGGCTGGTCCGTTGGGGCGGGTTCGCGTCGGCATTCTGTTCGGGGGCCGCTCAGGCGAGCACGAAGTGTCCCTGGCATCAGCCCGCTCCATCGTGGCGGCACTGGATCCCGACCGCTTCGAGCCGGTCCTGATCGGGATCACCAAGAGCGGGCGCTGGCTGCGGCCAGCTGATGCGGTGGCGGCCCTGCAAGCGGGGCCGGACGCTGCCGGCGGCACACCCGTGGATTGGGCGGGCGATCTGCGGCCGGTCTCCGCCGCCGGCGGCGCCCTGGAGCGCACTGCCGTCGACGTGATCTTCCCCGTCCTGCACGGTCCGAACGGTGAGGACGGCACGATTCAGGGCTTTCTCGAGTTGGCCGGCGTGCCGTACGTGGGCGCCGGCGTGCTGGGTTCGGCCCTGGCCATGGATAAGGGCGCCATGAAGGATGTCTTCCGGGCCCACGGGCTGCCGACCCCAGCCTACGAGCTCGTGCGGCGGGCGGCGTGGGAGGCCGACCGCGTCGGCACCCTCGACCGGCTGGAGGCGGCGTTCGGTTTCCCCTGCTTCGTCAAGCCCTGCAACCTCGGCAGCAGCGTGGGCATCACCAAGGCCCACGACCGGGGCGAGCTGATCGCCGCCATGGACCTGGCCGCCACGTACGACCGCCGCATCATTGTGGAGGCCTTTGTCCCGCACGCGCGCGAGGTGGAGTGCAGCGTGCTCGGCAACGACGAGCCCGTCGCCTCGCTGCCGGGTGAGGCGATCCCGCCCGGCGAGTTCTACGACTATGACGCCAAGTACCTGGATGAACGCCTCGTGCTGGAGGTGCCGGCCAAGCTCCCGCCCGGCGTGACCGAGCGCATTCAGGAGCTGGCGGTGCGCGTCTTTTCTGCCCTCGACCTCTCCGGCATGGCGCGGGTTGACTTCTTCATCCGCCGCGATACCGGCGAGCTCCTGGTCAACGAGGCCAACACGATCCCCGGGTTCACGCCCACCAGCATGTACCCCAAGATGTGGGAAGCCTCCGGACTGCCCTTCGGCAAGCTCGTGAGCCGACTGGTCGATCTCGCCCTGCAGCGCGCGGACGACCGCGCCCGCCGGCGATTCGACCGCGGCTGATTCCCCCATTCGCGGGCTCAGTTATGGCGAGTCGCTGAAGGGATCCCGCCGTCCGTCGCGAATGTGAAGATATGGACTGCGTGTTCTGCCGCATCGTCAATGGCGACATTCCCAGCCGGCGGGTCTTCGAGGACGGCGACATCGTGGCGTTTCACGACGTGGCGCCGCAGGCGCCGACCCACGTGCTCGTCATCCCGCGTCGCCACGTGACCTCGCTTGCCGAGCTCGATGACCCGGCCCTGGCGGGCCGGCTGCTCCATGTGGCAGCTGAGGTCGCCAAGTCGTTGGGTCTCCAGGGCGGCTACCGGGTGGTGGTGAACACCGGTCCGGACGGGGGCCAGACCGTCGACCACCTGCACCTGCATGTGCTGGGCGGGCGGTCGCTGACTTGGCCGCCGGGATAAGGCGGTCCCGCGGTCGAGACCCGGGCGGAGGGAGGGATTGCGGATGTCGGAAATCAAGGTTGGCGAAAACGAGTCCCTGGACGCCGCCCTCCGCCGCTTCAAGCGCCAGATGGCCAAGAGCGGCGTGCTCAAGGAAGCGCGCAAGCATGAGTTCTACGACAAGCCGAGCGTGGCCAAGAAGAAGAAGTCGGCACAGGCCCGCAAGCGCAAGTCCCGCAGCCGGTAGCGTTCAGCGCCAGCAGGCGCGGCGATAAGGGGGCGACCAGCCGGAGATCGGCGGGCCGCCCCCTTACCTTACCGTCTTGCCGCCGCCCGCGCTCGCATACAGCCTCCTACTATGAAGCGGCGGACCGGCATGACCCGCGGCGCCCTCGCCCTTGGCCTGGCCGGCGGACTGACCAAGGCGCTCGGCGCTGTCCAGCGCCTGCTGGTGGCCCGCTGGCTCGGCGCCGAGACGATGGGCCTCTATGAGCTGGTGCTGCCGCTCATGGGCGCCGGCACCAATCTCCTCGGGTTGGGGGTCCCGACGGGGCTGACCGTCTGGGCGCCCGCGGCCCTGGCCCACGGCGACGGCGAAGAGGCCCTGCGCTACCGGCGTGCGACCACGCGGCTCCTGTTTGCCACAGCCATTTTCGGCGGCGCCGTCCTGGCCGTGTTTGCTCCGACCGTGGCCGGGTTCATGGGCGAGCCCAGCGCCGCCAACATCCTGCGCGTGCTCGCGGTGGGGATGGCCGCGGCCGTGATCCTGGCCGGGCGCCGCGCCTGGTTCACGGCCATCGGCGAGCTCGACCGCGTCGCGGCCAGCAACACCCTCGAACAGCTGGTGCGCGTCGCCATCTCCATCCTGCTGGCGTGGATGCTCCTGGATGCCACGAGTGCGCAAATGGCCGCGGCGCTGGCCTGGGGGCCCGCGGCGGGCGCCCTGCTGGCCCTGACCCTGCTGCGGGTGCCCCGCGGGCCGGCGGCCGCCCCGGGCCGCCGCCATTACGTCAAGCTGCTGAGCACGGGCATTCCCACGTGGGCCGCCACGACCTTCGTCGGCGTGACGGCCGCCATCGACCCGGCCCTGATCCTGTGGCGGCTCGGGGCCGGTGGCCACAACCTTGAGGCCGCCACCGCACTCCTGGGCGAGCTGCTCGGCATGGCGATGCCGCTGGCGACGGCCGCTCTGGTGCTCTACGGCGCGATTGCCGCCGCCCTTTTGCCCGTGGTCTCGGCCGCGTTGGCGGAAGGCAACCGCGCGCGGGCCGGCCGCCACATCGCGCAGGCCTACCTGTGGGCCGCCGCCGTCGGACTGCCGGCCGCGGCCGCCCTGTCGCTGCTGGCGCGACCGATATGCGACCTGCTCTACCGGGATCCCGGCGCCGGCACCCCGCTGGTGGTCGCCGCCTGGGTCGCCGTGCCGCTGGGCTTTTCGACCATCGCCGCCTGTGCCGTGACGGGCGCGGGCGCGCCCCAGGCCCAACTGCCGCCGCTATTGGCCGGCACCGCCGTCCGCATGGGGCTGATCCTGGCCCTGACGGCGCCCCTGGGCACGATTGGCGTCGCCTGGGCCTGCGTGGCTGGGTGGCTGGTGACGGCCATCGGCAATGTCGTGGCGGTCCACCGTCGCTGCGGCGTCTGGCCAGATCTGAGAGGGCTGCTGCTGGGCCCCGGCATCGCCGCTGGCGTGCTTGCCGTCGTCGCCCGGTTCGTTCAGCAGGCGGCGCTGATTCGCGGCGCATCCCCGTCCCTGGCGGCGGCCGCTGCGCTGGCCGGCGGGCTGCTGGCGGCGGCCATCTGGCTGCTGCCGCGGCTGCGCGAGGCAGGCGGTATCAGTTGATACACACCCGGCTTGCCATCGATGTATATTCATCGTGTGGAGGAGGGTGTGTCGCGGACCGCATCAACATCACGCTGGAACCCGAGGACCTGGTCCTGCTCGACGCGTTGACCGCCCGTACCGGCCTGTCGCGGAGCGCGCTGATCCGTCAGGCCATCCATCGCTTCGCCGCCTCATCGCGGCGAAGTGCGCCGCGCACCCGGGACTTTGAATCGTGGCTGCGCGACGCGCAAGCACAGCGGGAGAAGGCCCCCTCTGGGGACGTGGTGGCTGAGATTCGGCACTGGCGTGAAGGCCGATGAGCGGGCCGTGGCGGATCCGCGAATCAGGCCTGCCCTACGCGCCCCTGTTCATCGTGGACAGCAGTGTGGCTCTGGCGACCGTGCTTCCGGAGCCGTGGTCGCCCGCTGCCGATCAGCTGTTCCGGCGGGCCGAAAGGGAACAGGTGGGGCTGATCGTGCCCGACCTGTTCTGGTACGAAGTCGCAAACGTGTTGCGCTACCGCTTGGCTGAGCACCGCGAGGACGTGACGCATGGCATCGGCCTGCTCGCCGAGGCTCCGCTGGCCACGCTCCCCCTCGACCCTGAGGATCTGGCCAGCATGGCCGAAACGGCCCTGGACGAGAACCTGACCGTCTACGACGCGTGCTACCTCGTTTTGGCCCGCCAGATGGGGAGTAGCGTGATCACCGAGGACAAGAAACTCCTTGCGGCCGCGGGCGGCCGCTACTCGCGCTCGCTCAACGAGATCGGCCTGTAGGCGCCTGAAACTTTCGATCTACACAAAGTTCGATCCCGTGGCCCTCGTCGCCACGGCGGCACCCCGGTAGCGTGCTCTCCGGGATGGATGCGTGGACATCCTGACTGTCGAGGATCTGAAGGTCCGCTGCGGCAGCGTCAGCCAAGTACCTGCGGGGGCTGGCCAGCATCCGCGACGCGGACCCGCTCACGCCGCAGGAGACGGACGTGCTCCGACTGCTGGCGACCGGCGCGACCAACCGGGACATCGCGACAGCCCTCCACATCACCGAGAGCACGGTGGAAGAACCATGTGAACAGCATCCTCGGCAAGCTGCAGGTGGCCAATCGTACGGCGGCCGCCCGGAAGGCGCATCGGCACGTGGCGGAAGAGCGCTGACGGCCGGGCATTTGATGCCGCGACGGCCCGTGCGAAGCCCGCTTCCCACCATGTGCCAGCGCCGGAACCGGGGCTGAGCGCGCACGGCGCGCGCCGCATGCAGTCAAATTGACACTCCTCCCGCACCGGCGTAAGATCAAAGCATAGTGCGCGACTAGGATTTCACTGTGGGAGGACGACCCACTATGGCAGAGGCCAAGACCCCGCTCCAGATGGAAGACTACAAGTACGGCTTCCACGACCCGGAGAACTACACGTTCAAGTCCGGCAAGGGCCTGAACCCCGAGATCGTGCGCGAGTTGTCCGCCATGAAGCACGAGCCCGAGTGGATGACCGACTTCCGGCTGCGGGCGCTTGAGGTCTTCTATCAGAAGCCGATGCCGCTGAAGTCGGCATGGGGCTCCGAGGAGCTCTCCGAGCTGGACTTCGACAACATCCGCTACTACGTGCGCCCGACGGAGAAGAACGCCAGGTCATGGGACGATGTCCCCGACACCATCAAGAACACGTTCGACCGCCTGGGCATCCCGCAGGCCGAGCGCAAGTTTCTGGCCGGCGTTTCGGCCCAGTACGAGTCTGAGGTCGTTTACCACAGCATCCGCAAGGACCTGGAGCAGCAGGGCGTCCTCTTCCTGGACACGGACACGGCGCTGCGCGAGCAGCCCGAGCTCTTCCGGGAGTATTTCGGCACGTTGATCCCGCCCGAGGACAACAAGTTCGCCGCCCTCAACTCGGCCGTGTGGTCGGGCGGCAGCTTCATCTGGGTGCCCGAGGGCGTGAAGGTAGACATCCCGCTCCAGGCCTATTTCCGCATCAACACGGAGAACATGGGCCAGTTCGAGCGCACGCTGATCATCTGCGAGCCGGGCTCATTCGTGCATTATGTCGAGGGTTGCACGGCGCCGACCTACTCCTCGGACTCGCTGCACTCGGCGGTCGTGGAGATCCTGGTCAAGAAGGGCGCCCGCTGCCGCTACACGACGATCCAGAACTGGTCCGTCAACGTGTACAACCTGGTGACCAAGCGCGCCGTGGTCGAAGAGGATGGCACCATGGAGTGGGTCGATGGCAACATCGGCAGCAAGCTGACGCTGAAGTACCCGTCCGTTTATCTGATGGGCCGCGGCGCCCGCGGCGATATCCTCTCCGTGGCCTATGCCGGAAAGGGCATGCACCAGCACGCAGGTGGCAAGGCCGTGCACGCCGCCCCGGAGACGACCTCGACGATCGTGAATAAGTCGATCAGCGCACACGGCGGTAAGACCACTTACGTCGGCCTTGTGAGCATCGCCGACGACTGCCCGCGCAGTCGGAACAACACCAAGTGCGACGCGCTGATCATGGACGCCGCCAGCGCCTCCGACACGATCCCGTTCATCGAGATCGAGGAGGACGACGTGTTCCTGGAGCACGAGGCCTCCGTCAGCAAGATCAGCGAGGAGCAGTTGTTCTACCTGATGTCGCGCGGCCTGTCCGAGCAGGAGGCGACGACGATGATCGTGATGGGCTTCATCGAGCCCTTTGCGAAGTCGCTGCCGATGGAGTACGCGGTGGAGCTGAACCGCCTGATCGAGTTGGAGATCGAGGGCGGCCTCGGCTAGAGGCCGCTGCTTCGGATGCGGCCGCGCATTTGCGCGGCCGCACTTTTTTTGTTCCGGGGGAGGTTGCCGGGGTTGGGCCGCCGGTACTGGCTGCTCTGGACGGGCCTCGTCGTCAGCCGCTTCGGCGACGGCTTCCTCGGCATCGGCGTGCTGTGGCAGGTGTTCGTGCAGACGGGCTCGGTGATGGACCTTGGCCTCACGTTCGCCACCTACTCAGCCGCGCTGGCGGCAGGCCGCCTGCTGCTTGGCCCGCTGGCGGACCGGCACGACCGCCGCCGCCTGATGGTGACCCTGGACGTCACGCGTGCCGTCCTCACCGTCGTGCCGCTGCTGCTGACGCTGGCGGGCGCTCTGCCTGTATGGGTCCTGGCCGCGGTGTACGTCGCCACGGGCGTGCTCACCACGGCATACAGCCCAGCGGCGTCGGCGTCCCTACCGCAGCTGGTGCGGGGCGGGGCCCTGCCACGTGCCAACCGATGGCTCTATGGCGGCTCGGAGGCGGCCCACCTTATCGGCCCGGCAGTGGGCGGCCTCATGATCGCGGCCGTGGGCGCCCCCCGAGCCATGGCGCTGGATGGCATTTCGTTCCTGCTCTGCGCGCTTTGCGTCGTGGCCCTGCCCCTGGGCGCCGGCGGCGGCGGCGCCGCCCCGGCGGGCATCGCCGCTGGCTGGCGTGAAGTCCGCCGGAGCCCCATCCTGAGCGCCATCGCCTGGCTCTCGGCGACGCTTTGGGGCACCGACACGGTCTTCATCGTGCTGTTCGTGCCGCTGGTGGTCACGAGGCTCCATGGCGGGGCTGCGGACGTCGGCCTCCTGGAGGCGGCCGTTTCCGCTGGCGCCATCGTCGCGTCATGGCTGGCCGGACGGTGGCCCAGTGCCTGGGTCTGGCCGGCCGTGCCAATGTTCTGCCTCGCGACAGCTGCCATGGCCGTTGCCCCGAGCATGCTGTGGGCCTACGTGCTGCAGGCGCTGGCCGGGTTGTTCACGGCAACGTTCATGATTCCGGCGAGCGTGATTTATCAGCAGACGGCGCCGGATCAGCTGCTGGGCCGGGCGTTCGCGGCGCGGGGCGCGCTGACATCAGCGTCCCGCTCTGGCGCGGCCCTGTTGGCCGGAGCGGTGGCCGCGGCGCTGGGCGTCGCGGCCACGTTTGGCGCCATCGGCATCGCGGGCTTCGCCGTCAGCGGGGCGCTGGTATGGATGGCGCGCCGGCGAGATGTGCTGGCCGCGTGATGCGGGCCTGGGGCCCTTGCCGCCTGGCAGGCAATGTGGGACTCGTGCCATCGCCCTTATCGACTGACGTGCTGGCCGCGCGACGCGGGGCAGGCGGCCGTTGCCCCCCATGGGCGATGTGCCTGCCCCGTCGTGGGGGCCTGGCGGGTCGTTGCCCCCTACGGGGTGATGTGCGGGTTCGCGAGGTACAGGCCGAAGCCCGGGTCGAAGGCGACGGTGCCCACCGCCACGACCTGATGGCCGACCAGGCTGAGCCACGGCTGGATCTGCCGCAGCCCGATTCGGTCGTGCTGAGCGTCCTCGATCACGCCGTAGGGCTGGCCGCCCGGGTCCTGAAACTGCAGGAGCTCGCCTGTCACCCGCACCTGGGTTCCCGTCCACTCCTGCTGGTCGGCGACAATGGCGGACAGGGTGGCGACGACTGGCCCGTGCCGCCCGTTGGCGACGATCGCGGCGGCCAAGAGGGCTAGGGCGATGGCCATGACGATCATGTGACGCCGCCGCGCTGCGAACCCTCCCCCGCACTCCCATGATGCACCCGGCCCGACAGACCGGTTGTGGCCCCCGCGGTTCCGCTCGATTTGGGGAAGGCTCACCCATGTGAAGCCGCTTCGCAGCGCGCCCCCGCGGCCGGAAGCGCCCCCAAGCTCGCCCCGCGAGATGGTGCGGGACATCGCCGCGCGCTGCGCGGCGGGCTTGCGGGCCATCGCCAGCCTGGAAGCCGACATCGCGCTGCGCTTCCCGCAGGTCGAAGAAGGGGCGGCCGCCGTAACCAGG
>DATLTP010000324.1:0-4955 GCA_035533535.1 Bacillota bacterium
GCATTGGAGGGCGGCCCGCCGGCGGCGGACCAGATCTGGCTGCCGATCCCGACGCCCCGCTTCTTCGGCCCGGGGTCGCTGCCGGGTGTGCTCTTGCGGTTGGTGCTCCATCCGATCGACTGTGTCACGGCGTCGAAGGCCTGCATCAGGCCCTTCGTGCTGTATGGGTGGTTCGTGGTCTGGTCCATGGTGGCGTAGTTGAGCTTTCGGAGGGCGATGGGGTCCATCTTGAGCTGGCTGGCCAGCAGGTCGATGGTGCCCTCCATGCCGACCATGGCCTCCGTGTTGGCCGGGCCGCGCATGGCGCTGAGCTGATGGAGGTTGAGGAACACCGTCCGGTCCTCCGTGTGGACGTTCGGGCAGGCGTAGAGCTGCAGCGCAACCGCGCTGATGTCGGTGAAGTTGCCGTTGAAGGCCCCGGCCACGTCGTAGGCGATCATCTGGATCGCCGTCAGCTTGCCGTCCTTGGTGGCCCCGATCTTCCACTGCTGCAGGTGCTGCCCCCGGTGGGGCGTATCCAGGAACTCCTCGCGCCGGTTGAGGATGAAGCGGACCGGCCGGCCGCCCTGCCGCTGCGAGAGCAGGGCCGCGGCGACATGGTAGCGCCACAGGCCCGTCTTGGACCCGAAGCCCCCGCCCATGAAGTCCATCATGACGGTGACCTGGCTGTCGGGGACCTTGAGGGTGTGCGAAAACGCCTGCTGGATGAGGTAGGCGGTCTGGGTGGAATCCCACACCTGGAGCTGGGTGCCGCCGACCCACTGGGCCACGCAGCCGTGCGGCTCCATGCAGGTGTGGTGCACCACCTGGGTCAGGTACTCGGCCTGCACCGTCACGTCCGCGGCGGCGAACCCGGCCTGGATGTTGCCGCGGTCCTTGGCCGAGACCTTGGCGACAACGCCCTGGGGAAAGATCTTCTGGCCCTGGGCCGGATCCATGGCGATCGCTTGACGGATGTCGGTCACGAAGGGGAGTTGGTCGTAGCTCACCTGGACTGCCCGAACGGCATCCGGAAGGATGCGCGGGTTGTCCGCCAGGACCACGGCGGCCAAATCCCCGGCATAGACCAGCTCCTGGTTGAAGACGTGGCCATTGGGCGTGAAGGGGATGGCGGGCGTGTTCTGACCATGGATGATGTCGACGACGCCTGGGATGCGCTGCGCGGCCGACGTGTCGATGTGCGTGATGCGCGCGTGCGGGTACGGGCTGCGCACCGCCGCCGCCCAGAGCATGCCGGGCGGCATCTTGTCGGAGGTGAACTCAGCCTCGCCGGTCACCCGGTAGCGGATGTCGACCCGCGGCAGGCGCTGCCCGACGACATCCAGCTTGGTATTCGCCGTCCAAAGGGGCAGCGAGTCTGGAATCTCGACCAGGACCTGGGATACAACACCTTCGGTGATCACCTGGGTCGTTACCCAAGGCACCCTGGCTCACCCCCTAGCTGTTGGACGCGGCCGCCTTCGCGGCCGCCACAATGTGCGTATAGGTGCCGCAGCGGCAGAGATTGCCCTGAATGGCCTGCCGGATGGCGGCCTCGTCTGGATTCGGGTTGTTCTTGAGCAGCACGTAGATGGACAGGATCTGGCCGGATGTGCAGAACCCGCACTGCGAGGCGTCCTCCGCCATGAAGGCGGCCTGGATGGGGTGCAGCTGGCCGCCCGCTGAGAGCCCCTCGATGGTCAGGATGTCATGGCCCTGGGCGGCCACAGCCAGCATGCTGCAGGAGTAGACGTCGCGGCCATCCACCAGGACCGTGCATCCCCCGCACTCGCCCTGGTCGCAGGGGACTTTGGTGCCGGTCAGGTGCAGCCCCTCGCGCAGAGCCTCGGCCAGCGTCGTACGGGTATCGACCTGCAGATGCTGGTCCTGACCGTTCACGCGCAGGACGATGTCCTGGTAGACCGGCGGGGCGTACACCGCGGGCGCTCCAGCCGCGGCCGCGGCCGCGGCCGCGGACTTCGGTGCGGATCCGGCGTTGATGACGGCCGCAGCGGCTCCGGCTGCAGCCGTCGTTGCGGCTGCCTTGCCGAGAAACCGTCGCCGCGTCATCCGGAAGCGCTTGCCCTCTTCTTGCATGGCACCGACCTCCCAGAACCCTCGCTCTGTGCACGCCCCTATGTGTGGACTCCACTGCACGTGGCCATTGAATCCTCCAGCGTGGTCCACCCGACACGTCCCTTGGCAGCCAGCATGGCGGGCCAAGTGTCGAAGTATGGAGGTCCGAATGGACCAGGGGTGAGACGGAGTTGCGACGATGGGCCATCCGGACGGGTGCGGATGGACCTGTCGCATGCGGACGCCGGTGCGGTCCGATGCAGGCAGAGGCTGGCTGGGGGGGCGTCCGCATTGCATGCGTCGTCGGTGGAATGGCGGATCGGGGGCGACCAGGGGGAGGGCATCGACGCCACGGGCGACGTCTTCGCGACCGTCGCCGCGCGTCTTGGCTACCACGTCTATACGTCCAAGTTCTTTTCATCGCGCATCAAGGGTGGCCACACCCACTACACCGTCCGCCTGGCTGACGTGCCCGTGCGGGCACCGGCGGCCCGGGTGGACGTCCTGGTGGCCCTGACGCAGGAGACCATCGTCCGGAGCCTCCCGGAGCTCGGGCCGGGCGCGCCGATCATCGCCGACGCGGCATTCCGTTCCGAGGCGCCCGTGGGGGGCGGCCGCGTGGTCTCGGTGCCTCTGACCGCCATCGCACGCGAAATCGGCACGACGCTGGTTCGCAACATGGTCGCCGTCGGCGCATCCGCCGCCGTGCTCGGGCTCCCCCTATCCGAGTTCGCCCGCTATGTGGAGGAGAAGTTCGCGCGCAAGGGCGCGACGACGGTGCGGCAAAACCTTGACGCCCTGGAGCGCGGCCACCGCCTGGCAATGGGTGAGGCGGGACCGGCCCTGCCCCCGCGGGCGCCGGGGGATCGAGTCCTCCTGACCGGCAACGATGCCGTGGCGCTGGGCGCCCTGGCGGCGGGCTGCCGGCTGATGGCCGCCTACCCGATCACGCCGGCCACGGACATCATGGAGACGTTCGCGGATCTGGCGCCCAAGTTCGGCGGGGCAGTCTGCCAGATGGAGGACGAGCTGGCCGCGATCACGGCTGCCATCGGGGCCGGGTACGCGGGCGCCCGGGTCATGACCGCCACCTCGGGCCCCGGCCTCAGCCTGATGCAGGAGGGCATCGGCCTCGCCTCAATGGCGGAGGTGCCCGTCCTCATCATCGACGTCCAGCGCGCCGGCCCGTCGACCGGCATGCCAACCAAGAACGAGCAAAGCGACCTCATGGCCGCGATCTTCGGTGGCCACGGCGAGGGCGAGCGCATCGTCATCGCGCCCGCCACGCCCGAAGAGGCGTTCGCCGACGCCCAGCTGGCGTTCAACCTGGCAGAGCGATACCAGTGCCCCGTCATCCTGCTGTCCGACCTGGCCCTGGGCGTGTTCCAGCAGACCGTCAACCCCGGAGCGCTGGTGAGCCTTCCCGCCGACCGCGGCCAGGTGCTGGCGGCCCCCGACGCCGGGTTTGCCCGCCACCACGTGACGGACGACGGCATCTCGCCGCGGACCCTGCCGGGCACGCCGCTGGGCCAGTACCTGGCGACGGGCGTGGAGCACGCGCCAAGCGGCAAGGTCTCCGAGGACCCGGCCAACCGCACGGCCCAGGTCAGCAAACGCCAGCGCAAGCTGCTGCCCCTGCAGGCGAGCGCGGACGCCCTGCGGCTCGAGGGCACCGTTGGGGCGGACATCGTGCTCGTCGGCTTCGGCTCGACCAGCGGCGCCATCGCGGAAGCCGCGGCGGCCCTATCCGAATCCGTCCGGGTGGGCACGGTGCAGGTTCATCAGCTCTGGCCACTGCCCGCCGGCCAGCTGCAGAAGGCGTTGCGCGACGCACGGTCGGTGCTGGTGGTCGAGCAGAACTCGACCGGGGAGCTCCGCCAGCTGATGCGGGTCGCCGGCCTCGATGGCCAGCGGGTGCACTCGCTCCTGCACAGTGACGGGACGCTGCTCCGGCCGGACGCGATCGAGGCCGCGGCCCAGCGGCTCCTCGCCCGGGAGGCGGTTTGATCATGGCAACGGTGACGCTGCAGGACTTCCGGACCGCGGAGAAGGCCTGGTGGTGCCCCGGCTGCGGCGACTTCGGCGTGCTGGCCGCGCTGCAGAAGGCCCTGGTGGCCCAAGGCGTCGCGCCGCATGAGACGGTCATCGTCGCCGGAATCGGCTGCTCGGGCAAGATCGGCAACTACGTCAACTCGTACAACATCCACGTCGTCCACGGCCGGACGCTGCCCGCCGCCCTCGGCGTCAAGATGGCCAACCGCGACCTGCTGGTGCTGGCTGTCGGCGGGGATGGCGATGGCTACGCCATCGGCATGGGCCACTTCGTGCACGCGGCGCGGCGCAACATCAACGTCAAGTACATCGTCATGGACAATCACATCTACGGGCTGACCAAGGGCCAGAACTCGCCGACCTCAGACCGGGGCCAGGCGACCAAGGCCACGCCCCTTGGCAGCGTCGAGGCCTCGGTGCGGCCCCTGACCCTGGCCCTGGCGGCGGGCGCGACGTTTGTGGCCCAGGGCTTCTCGTCGTACCAGGACCAGCTCGCCCGGCTGATCGGCGCGGCCATCGCGCACAAGGGCTTCGCCTTCGTGAACGTGCTGAGCCCCTGCGTAACGTACAACAAGCTCGATACGTACGACTTCTACAAGCAGGCCCTGCACGACCTGGACGGGGACGCGGCGTACCGGCCGGAGAGCCGTGCCGCGGCCGTGGCCAAGGTGATGGAAAAGGACGACCTGGTCACGGGTCTGATTTACAAGGACCCGGAGTCGGTGCCGTATGAGGACGCGCTGCCGGGCTTCGCCCGGGAGCCGCTGGCGGGGCGGGAGATGCAACTGAGCCCAGAGGAAGTCGCGGGTTTGCTCGCAGGCTACCGATAGGCAGGACGCCAATCGGCG
>DATLTP010000325.1:0-10087 GCA_035533535.1 Bacillota bacterium
GGCCGGGGCGCCGCGGAGGATGGCTGGGGCGCCCCAGGGAGTGCGCCCCAGGGTGCGCGAGAAGACCGCTTTCGGGATCCGGTTCAGGAGGTCGGCTTCGGCGTCGCCCGCCTCCCCGGCGGCCGCCTGGAAGTGTAGAGCCAGCCGCTCGTAAGTGACGCGGCCCATGACCTGCAGCCCGGCGCCCCGCAGCGAGGCCAGCAGGAACTCGTCGCGGGCCGCGGGGTGCTCGCCCAAAGCACGGGTGATTGGCCTTAAACGGCGTGCCATCCTCGGCGAGGATCCCGTCGAGGGAGACGGTGACGAGCAGGACGACAGGTCGGATGACGCTCCCCCCCACGCATGAAGACGGACGCGGGCGGGGAGATTGGTCGGTCGCCTTACGTCCTCGGCTCGATCCGCGCTCCCGCCGCCGCCAGCGACAGCACGCGCGGCTGAGCCGTCTGGCCCGCGGCCTCCATGGCCGAGGCCATGGCCTGCGCGACCACCGCCGCCTGCTCCGGCGCGCACAGGGCCAGCACCGCCGGGCCGGCGCCGCTCAGGAACGCGCCTGCCGCCCCCGCCGTCCGGGCCGCCTCGATGGCGGGCGCCAGGCCAGGCAACAGCGGCAGCCGGTGCGGCTGGTGCAGCCGGTCGCGGGTTGCCTCCGCCAGGACGTCGGTGCGCCCCGTCGATAGCGCCGCCACCAGCAGGGCGGCGCGCTGCACGTTGAACACGGCGTCGGCGAATGGCACCCGCGCAGGCAGCACGCGCCGCGCGGCCGCCGTCGGCAGGCTCCGGTCGGGGATGGCCAGCGCCGCCACCAGCCCCCGCGGCGGCTGCAGGCGCACGGCCGTGACGCCGTCCTCGCCGCGGCAGGCCACGCACAGCCCGCCCATCAGGGCCGGCGCCACGTTGTCTGGGTGGCCCTCGATCTCCGTGGCCAGGTCAAGCAGCTGCTCAAGGCCCAATTGGCTGCCCAGCCAGGCGTTGGCGGCCATCAGCCCGCCCACGATGGCGGCGGCGCTGCTGCCGAGGCCCCGGCCGACGGGAATTTGCAGGTGCAGGCGCAGCAGAAACGAGGGCTCGGCGCCGACTTCTTCGCAAACCCGCCGCGCCGCGCGCAGGGCGAGGTTGCCGTCGCCGCCGGGCAGCGGCCGCGAGGACCAGATCCGCGGCGAGGCCGCGCCTGGCACCAGCTCCATGCGGTCGCGCAACTCCAGCGCCAGGCCCAGCGTATCGAAGCCGGGGCCGAGGTTGGCGCTTGTGGCTGGCACGCTGACCACAACGGCCGGCGGCGCAGTCTCTGGCGCGACCTCCGCCGGGCCAGCCACCACCGCGGTCCGCCGCCGGCGGGGGGGCGTGCTCATCGGAGCAGCGCGGCCAGGGCTGCCCCCGTCGCCGCGCAGGCCCGGGGCGCTTCCCCGAGGCTGAGCCCGCGCTCAGGATCCTTGAGCCCGTGGCCCGTCAGCACCGCAACCACGGTCGCGCCCACCGGTACCAACCCCTCGTCCAGCGCCCGCCACAGCCCGGCCAGCGAGGCGGCCGACGCCGGCTCGGCGAACAGGCCCTCCTCCTGCGCCAGGAAGCGGTAGGCAGCCAGAATCTCATCGTCCGTCACGGCCAAAAAGCGGCCGCCGGCCTGTCGCACAGCCGCCACAGCCAGCGGCCCGCTGGCCGGGTCGCCGATGCGGATGGCCGTCGCCACGGTCTCGGGCGAGGGCACGCGCTCGCCCCGCACCAGGGGCGCCGCGCCCGCGGCCTGCACGCCCAGGAGCTGCGGCACGGCCTCGGCCCGCCCAGCTTCCCGACACTCGAAAAAGCCCCGCGCATACGCGGTGATGTTGCCGGCGTTGCCCACGGGGATGGCCAGCCAGTCGGGCGCGCGCCCGAGCTGCGCGACCACCTCATGGGCCGCCGTCTTCTGGCCCTCCAGGCGCAGGGGGTTGATCGAGTTCACGACCGCGATGTCCGGCCGCAGCGACCCGGCATCCCGCACCGCCCGCAGCGCCTCGTCGAACCCGCCCTCCAGCTCCAGCACCTGAGCCCCGCCGGCCGCGGCCTGCGCCAGCTTGCCTTGGGCCACGCGGCCGGCGGGCACCGCCAATGTAACCGGCAGCCCCGCCCGCGCCCCGTAGGCCGCCGCCGAGGCCGCCGTGTTGCCGGTGGACGCGCAGAGGAGCCCGCGCGCGCCGGTCGCCATGGCCCCGCTGACCGCCACGGCCATACCCCGGTCCTTAAACGAGCCGGTTGGGTTGGCGCCCTCCCACTTGAACCAGAGGTCGGCGCCGCGCCCGGCCCGGCGCGCCGGCACCAGCGGCGTGTTGCCCTCCCCCAGGCTGAGGGCGGGCGCCCCCGCGGGGAGCAGCGCCAGCTCGGCCCGGAAGGCGTCAATCACGCCGGGCCAGCGGGTCATCCGGCGCCTCCTGCCGGCTTGGCCGCCGCGGGCCCGTGCTCGGGCTTCTTGTCGGCCACCTCGAGATTGACCTGCTCGCGCACCTTGGTGGGGTCAAAGAAGACCATCTTGTGCAGGAAGATCTCCAGCTGGCTCCGCACCTCGCGCGCCTGCTGCTTATCGATGTAAAAGACGCGGCGCGGGTTGAACGTCGTCACAAGCTGGCCGTGGCGATAAAGGCCGACGACCGGCGCCCGCTGAAAATTGAAGGTGTCGATGTCCTTGCGCCCGGCCACGAGCCTGGCGAACTCGGCGGCGAACTCCGCGTAGGGCGCCTTGAAGGCGCGCACCTTGTCGCCGTGCTCGTGCTGCGCCTCGGCCAGGGCCCCCTCGGTTGTCCCGTCCATGGGGTCGTCGCTGGTGAACAGGACGAAGTAGGAAACCCCATCGTCGCCGCCCAGCACGTCACGGGTGAAGGTCGCCGGCGTGAGCGGCCTGAGGTCGGGAAGCGTCAGTTCGGCCATGCCTCTACCCCCGGTTCACCAGCATACCACGCCTTGTGGCGCGCGACGGAGCCACGGATGGCGGCAGTTCTGCGTGACGCAGTCCGCGCCCGGACACGTGCCTTGGGTACGCTGTCATGAAATTTGACACGGGGTTGCGGACACCAGGGCATGCGGCCCTATGGTGTCGGTATGCTGCGTTTCGCGGCCGCGAACATGTGCCTGTTCATCGGTATCTACCTCTGCCAGGCCGTGGCGCCCCTGCTCGCGCGCCAGATGGGTGGCGGCGCCGTACTGGTCGGCTGGGTCGGCACGTCCTTCTTCCTCGGCACCGTCGTCATGCGCATCCCGGCCGGGTGGCTGCACGACCGCTTTGGACGGGCCGGGCCGCTCCTTGGCGGGGCCGTGCTCTGCGCGCTGTCGGCCGGGCTGCTGGCCACGGCGCGCACGCCGCTTGATCTCTCGCTGTACCGGGCCGGGCAGGGCATCGGCCTCGCGCTATTCACCACCGCGGTGGCGCCGGCCGTCGCGGCGGTGGCAGGCCAGGGCCGGCTGACACGGGCGCTCAGCGTCTTCGGCATCTCAACCAACGTGGCGGCGGCGATCGGGCCGGCGGCGGGAATCGCGCTGCTGAGCCGGGTGGGGCCGGCGCCGGGCTTTGTGGCGGCGGCCGTGGCCTGCGGGATGGCGGGGGTGCTCGCGGTCGGCGGGTCCGTGGGCGGTGGGCACCTGGCCGCGGCTCCGGCTGCGGCTCCGGCTCAGGCGGCGGCTGGGGCGCCGACTGCGGCTGCGTCACCGGCGCCGGCGCCGGCGCCGGGCGAGCGGGTCGCCTGGCCGCTCATGGCCGCGCCGCTGGTGGCCGCGGGGGCGTTCGGCGTCACGTACGCCGTCCACGCGACCTTCGTGCCCGTCATCGGCGCCGAGCGGGCCATCCCAGCCTTTGGCCTCTATTACACGACCTACGCCGTGGCCATCGTCGGGGTGCGGCTGTGGGCTGGGCGTGTGGGCGACCGCTTCGGCCACGTCTGGATGGTGGTGCCGGGCGCCATCTGCGGGGCGGCGGCATGGGTGCTGCTGGGCAGCGCCACGAGCCTGCCGGCGCTGCTGGCCGCGGCCATCCTGTACGCAGTGGCCGGCGGGGCCATCCACCCCGCGTGCCTGGCGGCGCTGATCGCCCGCGCCCCGGCCTCGCGCCGCGGAACCGCATCGGCGGCATTTTACCTTGCCTACGACGGGGGCAACGCCGTCGGCGGGCCGGCCGTGGGGGCCATGATCCAGGCCGCGTCCGTGCCGGCGGCCCTGGACCTGGCCGCGGCCGTCGGCCTGGTGGGCGCCCTGGCCATGGCCCTGCCGGGCGCCCGCCGCCTTGGACGGCGGAGGCCCGGCCTGGGCACTTAGATCAGTGCCGCGCCAATCGCCTGAGGGTGCGCAGGGCAGGGCGCTTGGCGGCGGCAGGGGCACTTCGCGCGCGGCGGCGGATGGCGGCCGCGCAGACGACACGCAATCCACGGGCATCCTAGCCAGAGAGCGGCGTGGACCGTTCGGCCTTGCCCGGCCACCCGATGCCATATAGTAGAAGGGGGGCCATTTCGGCCGCCCGCTCAGGAGGAATCAATATGCCGCAGTCTCAGGCCGTGAGTCACATCGTGCGCAAGACGCCGCTGCCGGGGCCCCGCTCGGCGGAGGTGCTCCGCCGCAAGGAGGCCGTGATCGCCAAGCCCCTTTCCGTCTACATCCCGGCCGTGATCGCGCGCGCGCAGGGCGCGCTCGTGACTGACCTCGACGGCAACACGTTCATCGACCTCGGCGGGGGCGTCGGCGTCACGAACGCCGGCCATAGCGATCCCGCCGTGATCGCCGCCATCAAGGAGCAGGTTGACCGCTTCCTGCACACGGACTTCACCATCTTCCCCTATGAGCCGTACGTGGAGCTGGCGGAGCGCCTGGTCAAGCTGGTTCCGGGCAGCAGCCAGCCGCACAAGGTCTCGCTGTACAACTCCGGGGCCGAGGCCGTTGAGAACGCCGTCAAGATCGCTCGCGCCTTCACCCGCCGGCCGGCCATCATCGCCTTCGAGGGCGGCTTTCACGGCCGCACCTACATGGCGATGACGCTGACCAGCCGCGTCACCCCGTACAAGAAGGGCTTCGGCCCCTTCGTGCCCGAGGTGTACCGCGCCCCGTACCCCTACGCCTACCGCATGGGGATGGAGCCGGCGGCCTGCGCCGAGCAGTGCCTCCAGCAGATCGAGCGCATGTTCACGACCACCGTCGCCGCCGACCAGGTTGCCGCCATGATCATCGAGCCGGTGCTGGGCGAGGGCGGCTTCGTGGTCCCGCCGGACGGCTTCCTGCAGCGGCTGGAGGCCATGTGCCGCGAGCGCGGCATCCTGCTGATCGCGGACGAGGTCCAGTCCGGCTACGGGCGCACCGGCCGCTTCTTCGCCAGCGAGCACTTCGGCATCACGCCGGACCTGATCACGGTGGCCAAGTCCATCGCCGACGGCCTGCCGCTCTCGGGCGTCATCGGCCGCGCCGACATCATGGACTCCCTCGGCGACAATACAATCGGCGGCACCTTCGTTGGCAACCCCGTGGCCTGCGCCGCGGCGCTGGCCGTCCTGGACGTCTTCGAGCGCGAGGATCTGGTCATGCGGGCCCGCCATGTGGGCGAGCACGTCATGGCCGGCATGCGGCGCATGCAGAGCAAGCACGCGCTGATAGGCGACGTGCGCGGCCTGGGCGCCATGTGCGCCATCGAGCTGGTGCGCGACCGCCAGACCCGCGAGCCCGCCGACCGTGAAGCCGCGGCCATCCTGCGCCGCTGCATCGACCGGGGCGCCATCTTCCTCAAGGCGGGCGTTTACGGCAACGTGATCCGCTGCCTGGCGCCGCTGGTCATCAAGGACGAGCAGATCGACGAGGCCCTGGACGTCCTGGACAGCGCCATCGCGGACGAGCGCGCGTAGGGCTGGATTGACGCGGGAGCGCGCAGGCGCTCCCGCGCACGACATGCGCGCGCGGCTCCGCCACCCGTCGGGTGAGGCTCACAACCTCGGCAGGGGATGGCATCCCCCATCGCCTGACAGACCCAGCATGTGAACGATCCTGGCGCGGCGGCGGGTGGAGCACTCCTTGCGGCGTTGCTCGTCTGAGCCATCCTGCGGCGCCTTGGGCGGCGCCGCGCCACGCAGCGGGACTGACCGAACGGCGGCGGCGGCGGAGCCTCAGCTCGGCGGGAAGGTGGCGGTAGTCGTCCGGCGGCGCCGCAATCCCCGCGGGAAATGCCAATCATCGCCGGTCATCGGCCTGGGCCGGGCGTCGTGGGGGTGCCGCGCGACCCGGGCGGCCGACCCTCAGAGCGCCGCCTCGATCTGCTCCCATGTAACGAGCGCCAGCGAACAGGTAAAGCCCCTGCAGACCCACGCCCGCGGGCTGCCGTCCGGGGCCGGGGCCTTCCCCATCCAGAGTGCCGGCAGCTCCCCGGGCCAGGCCGGGTCAACCTGCGACAGCACCAGGTCCGGCAGGTAGCGCTCCGCCAGGCGCCGCAGCCAGGCCACGGGCGGCGTGCCGGCAACCGTCACCTCGAGCGGCTGGAAGTCGGCGGCGCACAGCAGCGAAGCCTGGCCCCACGGCCGGGCGGCGGCTGCGGGCAGGCGCGCCTCCAGCACCCGGCGCGCCACTGCCTCGTCCCCCGTCCAGGCGGCCAGGCGGAGTAGGGCCCGCACCATGAGGCTCTCGCCCGAGGGCGTGCCGGAATCCAGCAGGTCGCGCGGGCGGTGGATCAGGTCCGACAGGCCGGCCTCGGTCTGGTAAAAGGCGCCGTCCGTCTCGAAGCGGGCGACGGCACCCCTGGCCAGGGCCATCGCCCACCGCACCCACTGGCCGTCGAAGGTGGCCTCGTAGAGGTCGATCAAACCGTTGCACAGGTAGGCGTAGTCCTGGAGGAAGCCCTTGATGGGGCGGCCGTGCACATGCAGCAGGCCGTCCTCGCCGTCCGCCAGTTCGCGGCGGAGGAAGGCGGCCGTCCGCACGGCTGCCTCCGTGAAGGACTGATTCCCCAGCACCCGGCCCGCCTGGGCCAGGGCACCCAAGGCCAGGCCGTTCCAGCCCGTCAGGATCTTCTCGTCGCGCCCAGGGCGCACGCGCTGCGCCCTGGCGGCCAGCAGCTTGCCGACGGCATCGGCCGGCGGCTCCGCCACCCGCTGCAGCACCGTGCGGCCGCCCTCGAAGTTGCCCTCCGCAGTGACGCCGAAGGCCTGCGCCGCCTCCTCGCCGGCCACGCGCAGCACCTCGGCGCGGCTCCAGACGTAAAACCGGCCCTCCTCGCCCTCGCTGTCGGCGTCGAGGGTGCCGTAAAAGCCGCCCTCGGGCGCGGCCAGCTCGGCCAGGAGGAAGCCGCACGTCTCCCTGGCCACCCGGGCGAACAGCTCCTCGCCCGTGAGCTGCCAGCCGGTCAGGTAAAGCGGCGGCAGCAGGGCGTTGTCGTAGAGCATCTTCTCGAAGTGGGGCACCTGCCAGGCGGCATCCACGCTGTAGCGGTGAAAGCCCCCGCCGAGTTGGTCGTAGACCCCGCCCTTGGCCATCTGGCGCAGGGTGAAGAGGGCCTGGACGCGGGCCTCGCCACCCGCGCGCACAAGGAGCTCCAGCCCTTCGGGGTTGGGGAACTTGGGCGCGTGGCCGAAGCCGCCGTGGGTGCGGTCGACCTGGGCAAGCAACCGGTCGGCGCTGCTTGCGGTCGTGACGGCCGGCGCGACGGAGCCAGGGATGGCGGCCGTTCCGCGTGATGCAGTCCCGGCCTCCAAATGCTCTGCCTGGGCCAGGGCGGACGTCCACTCGGCGGCGACCCGGTCGACTTCGTCGCGGCGGGTCTCCCACGCCTGGCGGACTGCGCCGAGAATCTGCGGTAGGGCTGGCAGGCCGTGGCGCGGCTGCGGCGGGAAGTACGTGCCGACGAAGAACGGCTTGAGGTCGGGCGTCAGGAACACCGTCAGCGGCCAGCCGCCCGAGCGGCCTGTGATCTGGCAGATGGTCTGGTAAATGGCGTCGAGATCGGGCCGCTCTTCGCGGTCGACCTTGATGTTGACGAAGCCCGCGTTCATCTGGTCGGCGATCTGCGGGTCCTCGAAGCACTCGTGCGCCATCACGTGGCACCAGTGGCACGCGGCGTAGCCAATGCTCAGCAGGATGGGCTTGGCCTGCGCGCGGGCAAGGGCGATGGCTTCATCGCCCCAGGGGTGCCAGTCGACGGGGTTATCCTGATGCTGCAGCAGGTACGGACTCAGCTGGCCGGCGAGGTGGTTTGCCATGTTGCTCCCATGGTACCGTTGCAAGATCAATGGTCAAACCTTGCATCCTTCTGTTGCCGGAAGGAGGCACCGGTCTTGCCGGCAGGTCGACCAGGGTGCTGCCCGAGGGGGTCTGGTGGGCGGGCACGGGCAGGCGCCCATCCTCCCACCAGCGCCAGGCGGTAACGGACGCGATGCCTTCGCGGCGTGCCCAGTCCGTAAGCTTCATGGCTTGAATGTAGTAAGTATAAGACCATTGTTCTACCGGCAGTTGCCTCCCCCGCGTGGGCACGGACGGCGCGCGGTAGGCGGGAAGGGGCGCGGCATGGCCACACGGGGGCGCCTCTGGTACCTCGATCACCTGCGGGCCGCGATGATCGTGCTCGTCATCTTCCACCACACGGCCGTCACCTACGGCGGGGCGGGCTCGTGGTACTACAGCGAGGCGCAGACGGCCCTGCCGCCCCGCGTCCTCCTGACCATGTTCACGGGCTGGAACCAGGCCTTCTTCATGGGCCTGCTCTTCTTTCTGTCGGGGTACTTCACCGTGCCCTCCCACCTGCGCAAGGGGCCGGGGCCATACCTGCGGGACCGGCTGATCCGCTTTGGCATCCCGCTCGTGGTCTACGTCTGGGCCATCGAGCCCGTGGTGGCGTTCATGCTGCAGGGGGCGCCGCGGCTCGGGTTCGCTGGGTTTTACGTGCACAACCTGGCGGCGCCCGATCTTGGGCCGATGTGGTTCGTGGAGGCCCTGCTGATCTTCGATGTGATCTTCGTCGCCGTGGCGGCTGCCTGGCCGCGCGTGCTGCGAGCTCGGGAGGCGGCCTTTCCGGGGCCGGGCAAGCTCCTGGGGTTCGCCGTTGGACTTGGACTGTTCGCCTTCTGCGTGCGGCTGGTGCTGCCGGCGGCCACCCACCAGCTGCTGCAACTGCAGCTTGGCTACTTCCCGCAGTACGTGGCGATGTTTGCCCTGGGGGTCGCGGCCGAGCGCCAAGGCTGGCTGCGGGGCGCCATCCCATGGGCCGCGGAGCATCGGGCGCGAGGGTTCATATGGGCCGCGCTGGCGTTCGAGCTGCCGCTGCTGATCGTGGGCACGGCCGGGCGGCCGGACGTCACGGCGTTTTATGGCGGCTGGCACTGGCAGGCCCTCGGGTACGCGCTGTGGGAGCCGTTCGTCTGCGTGGGCATGGGGGTCTGGCTGCTGGCCGCGGGGCGGCGGCGGCTGGACCGCGCCGGGCCGGTGTGGCGGTTCCTGTCGGACCAGTCGTACACGGCCTACATCATCCACCCGTTGGTGCTGGTGGGGGTCGCGCTGGCCTGGCGCGGGGTGGCGGCCGAGGCGCTGGTCAAGTTCCTGGTGACAGGGACCGTGGCAGCGGCTGTGGCGTTCGGGTTGGCGTGGGCCATCCGGCGGGTGAAGGCCACGCGGGTGGTGCTGGGGTAGGCGAGGTCGGCCGACAACACTCTTTCACCTGACTTCGACAGGGCACCAAAGGAAGTCGTCGTATTTGTGAAGACGAGGTGAAGATTGATGTCTCTCGTCTCCCGATGGCCCGGGCACCCGGTCAGCCACCTGCGCATGGGAACTCGCCGCGCAGCCTCTGCCGCCTTTGCGGTCGTGCTGCTCGGGCTGACCGCATGCGGCGGGAGCACGTCCTCCACCCCGTCCTCGGCGACGACCGCCGCGTCGGGCAGCGCGACCCAGTCCAGCGGCTCCAGCCAGGCCGCCGCGGCGCCCAGCACCCTCATTGTCGACCTTCAGGGCGACGCCGCCACCCTTGACCCGGGCAAGCAGTACGACACCAACAGCTACGACGTGTACCGCAACATTTTCGACAATCTGCTCCAGCGGGATCCCACCACAGGAGCCATCGGCCCCGACATCGCAACGGCATGGAAGTCCGCGAGCCCCACGGAGTGGCAGT
>DATLTP010000326.1:0-2704 GCA_035533535.1 Bacillota bacterium
CCGCCGTGCCACGTCGCTGTCCGCGGCCAAGGGCTTTTCAACGAGGACGGGCAGCCCGGCGGCTGCGGCGGCCATGCAGGGCACCAGGTGGTCCTGCTCCGGGGTGGCCACCACCACCCCCTGGACGTCGGGCAGCGTCAGGGCCTCGTCCAAGTCGCGGAGGGGCCTGGTGCCGCACTGCTCCGCCAAGGCGTGCGCGCGGGGCGCGTCGAGGTCGTAGACGCCGACCAGGCGCGCATCGGGCCGCGCGTGCAGCAGGCGGGCGAACTTGGTGCCCATGTAGCCGGCGCCCACCACCACGATTCCCATCTGGGTCATGCCGTGCTCACCCCCCAAGGGTTGGGCCCGAACCGAAGCGCGGAAACCGCTGCAGCCCGTCGGCGATCGCGTTCAGGGCCAGCACGACCGCCGTGAGGGCAAGGCCTGGGAAGACGCCGTACCAGGGCGCCTGGTAGAGGACACTGCGGCTCTGGCTAAGCATCTCGCCCCAGGAGGGCGCGGGCGGAGGCGGCCCTAGGCCGAGAAAGCTCAGCGAGGCCTGCAGCAGCACGGCCAGAGTGGCCCCGATGCCGGCCTGGACGATGAGCGGCCCGATGGTGTTCGGGAGCACCGCGCCGAAGATGATGCGCAGATCGCTGGCGCCGAGCGCCCGCACGGCCTCCACGTATGGCTTCTCGCGCTCGACCAGCATGCCGGCGCGGGCCAGGCGCGCGAAAGCCGGCACCCCGACGACCGCGATGGCGATGGCGCCGCTGGCGGCCCCCGCCCCCATGATGGCGACCAGGCCCATGGCCAGCAGGATCGCTGGGAAGGCGAACACGATGTCCATCGCGCGCATGACGACGCTGTCCAGCCACCCGCCGAAATAGCCGGCGAAGAGCCCGAGGACGATGCCCACAAGACCGGAGGTCAGGACCGCGAACCCAGCCGTGCCAAGGGACAGCCGGGTCCCGTAGATGACGCGGCTCAGGATATCGCGCCCCAGTTGATCCGTGCCGAACAGGTGGGCGGCGCTTGGATGCGCGAAGGCGTCCGCCGCGATGGCCGTCGGGCTGTAGGGCGCCACCAGTGGAGCGGCCACGGCCAACAGGATCGCGCCACCGACCACGCCGAGGCTGACACAGAACTCCGGCGTCCAGTGCCGCGGACGCTTCTCCGCCACCCTCAGTCCAACGGCATCCGTCTGCCTGGCTAGCATGACGGCATCAGTGCAGGCGGACGCGGGGGTCCGCGAGTCCGTAGGTTAGGTCGGTCACGAGGTTCACCATCAGGAACACCACCACTGCCACAAGGATGACGGCCTGGACGACCTGGTAGTCCCGTTCCAGGATGGAAGTGACGAGGAGGCGCCCTACACCCGGCCAGTCGAAGACTGCCTCGGTGATCACGGCCCCGCCGAGGAGCCCGCCGAACTGGATGCCGAAGACCGTGAGCAGGGGGATCAGGGCGTTGCGGACGGCGTGGCGCCACAACACCCGGTGGCCGGGCAGTCCCTTGGCCCGTGCCGTCCGCACGTAAAGCTGGCTGAGGGCCTCGGACGTCGCGCCGCGGGCGAATCGGGCGAGCAGGGCTCCCTCCCACACCCCGAGCGTGATGGCCGGCAGGGTCAGGTCACGCAAAGACTGCAGGGGGTTGCTCGCGAACGCGGTGTAGCCGGACGGAGGCAGCCAGTGCAGGGAAATGGAGAAGGCCAGGATCAGCAGAATCCCGAGCCAGAAGGTCGGCACGCCCATGCCCAGGGAGGCCGCCGTGAGGACGGCGCGGTCGATCCAGCTCCCCGGCCGCACGGCGGCCAGGACCCCGGCGGGCACGCCCGCCCCAACGGCGAGGACGAGTGCGCCAACGGC
The DNA here is from genome assembly GCA_035533535.1 of Bacillota bacterium. GTDB lineage: Bacteria > Bacillota > Sulfobacillia > RBS10-35 > JAJYVM01 > JAJYVM01. The sequence continues at coordinate 1,848 of DATLTP010000326.1, forward strand.
GAGGGCGAAGGTGGCCGGGAACTTCAGCGCCAGCAGCTTGGCGACGGGGAAGCCGTTGATGTAGGACTGCCCGAGGTCGCCACGCAGGATGTGCTGGACCCAGATCCAGTACTGCACCGGCAGCGGGCGGTCGAGGCCCATGGCGCGCGTGAGGGCGGCAATCTGCCCTGGCGTCGCCTGGGCCCCCAGCATCACATAGGCCGGGTTGCCCGGGATCAGGTGGATGAGGCTGAACACGAGCATGGAGACCACCGCCAGCGTGGGAACCAATTGCGCCAGGCGGCGGACCACGAGTGTCCCCACGCGGCTCCCCCCTTCCAGCCCGGCGCGGGTGCCGGGCCCGCCGGCACCATTTCAGCCCATGGTGACCGAGGCCATGCGCGGCTGGTTGAAAATCCCGAACGTGAAGTTCTGGACCTGCTTCTTCAGCGCGAAGAACGTCTGTCGGTACGCCACAGGCACGACCCACGACTCGTCGACCAGGCTAGTGACCATCTGCTTCAGGGCCGTCTTCTGGGCGGTGGGGTCGAGCGTGGCGTTGGCCGTCCTCAGGCCCGCCGAATAGGCCGCTGGGGGTGTCCCGTTCGGCCACGCCGTGTTGTGGGCGGGGGCGAAGTTGCCGCTGGCCGCAATCAGCGTGGGGTACATCTGGGCGCCGCCGGCGAACGAGAAGATAGCCTGGTAGGTGCCGTTCGTCAGGATTGGATACCACTGGGCGGGATCCATGGGACTGATCTGCAGCTTGCAGCCGATCTTGGCCAGGTCGGCCTGGAAGATCTGGGCGCACTGACCCAGCTCCGGGAAGTTGTTGGGCGTGGGAATGCTGAACGAGATGCCGTCCGGATGACCGGCCTGCG
>DATLTP010000327.1:0-10319 GCA_035533535.1 Bacillota bacterium
CGTGGCGTGAATCAGGAGGGGATGGCCATGGCCCGGTTCCCGCTCTTTGATTGCGATGTCCACCAGCGGCTGAAGAGCCCGAAGGACCTGCGGCCCTATCTGCCGCGCGCCTACCAGGACGACCTCGACCAGTTCGGCCTGCACATGCCCTCGCCCGGGTATCCCAACGGCGGCGACCGCGGCTACCGGGCGGACGCCTGGCCGCAGGACGGCGCCATGGTCGGCTCCGACTATGAGCTGATGCGCGCGCAGCTGCTGGACCCGTACGATGTCCGGTACGCGGTGCTGCTCGGCCAGGAGCTGCGGCCGCTATCGACGTTGCCCGACGCGGACTATGCCGCGTCGATCGCCCGGTCTTACAACGACTTGCTGATCGAGCAGTGGCTGTCGAAGGACCCCCGCCTGCTGGGCGCCATCCTGGTGGCCACTCAGGACCCGCAGCGGGCGGCGCAGGAGATCCGCCGGGTGGGGGAGCGCCGCGACATGGTCGAGGTGCTCCTCTCGGACGGCGCGCCGATGCCCTACGGCAAGCGGTACTACGACCCCATCTATCAGGCGTGCGCCGACCTCGGTCTGCCCGTGGCCATCCACACGGGCAGTGAGGGGCCCTCACCCGTGGGCTGGGGCTCCTACTACGTCGAGCACCGCCAGGCCCGCCCCATGGGGTACATGGCCCACATCGCCAGCATGGTCTTCGAGGGGCTGTTCGAGCGGTTCCCCGCGCTCAGGGTCGTCTTCATCGAGGGCGGGTACGTGTGGCTGCCGACGTACCTGTGGCGCCTGGATTCCGACTGGCGCGGCCTGCGCCACCAGACGCCCTGGGTCAAGCGGGCGCCGAGTGAGTATGTGTTCGAGCACTGCCGCTTCACCTCGCAGCCCATTGAGACGGTCGACCGGCCGGAGAAGCTGCTGACGGTCTTTGAGTGGGCGCAGGCCGAACGCACGCTGATGTTCGCCTCGGATTACCCGCACTGGGACTTCGATTCGCCCGTGCAGGCCATGCCGCCGATGGCGGACGACCTGCGGCGGCGGATCATGTACCAGACGGCGAGCGAGCTGTACGGGCTGCCAATCGATTCTGGCGTCAAAGCGTTATAATGTCACCATGGATCGGATCACTGTCTATGTCCCGGAGGAACTCCACAGGCGGCTGAAGGTGGCCGCGAGCCAGCGAGGGCTTTCTCTCAGCGACTTCATGCTCCGGGCGGCTGAGCACGCGCTGCAGGTTCCAGACCGAGCGCACGCGGCGCGGCGCATGGATGCAGTCCGAGAGTCGGTGCGCGGGTCATTCACGGCCGAAGACATCCGTGGAATGCGCGATGAGGGCCGCCGGTGACGGCCCGTCCTTGGGAAACGGTCGTGCTCGACGCATCCGTGGCCCTGGCCTGGGTCCTGCCAGGAGATCACGACGCGTTGGCGCTGCGTGACCGCGCGTGTGACGCTGAGCGATATGAACTCGTTGTGCCACCCACCTTCTGGTTCGAGGTGACCAATGCCCTGTGGGTCGCCACCCGACGGGGGCGACTGGATGGAACCGCTGCCGCGGAGGCGCTGGCGTCGCTGGAGGAATTTGCGATCGATGTCTGGCTCGCTGAGCCCGCCCGCTGCCTGAGTCTCGCGCTGGAGTTCGGCGTAGCGGCGTATGATGCCGCCTGCTTGGCCATCGCCCTGGATCGCCCGGCAATCCTCTGGACCTTGGACGCGCGCCTGGCGGAGGTGGCTGCCGGGGCGGGGGTGGAGACGGCGCCGGCGCGCTGACCTACAGGTCCGCGAGCGGGTCGGGCAGCGGCTCGCCCAGGTGGGCAAAGCACTCGGCCAGCGTCTGCGCGAAGGGTGTGGAGACGAAGCCCAGCTCCCGCTGTGCTCGCTCTGTCATGTAGTTGCGGTCCTCGCGGCCTACGGCAGGCACGCGGGTGACGCCCGCCGCCTCCAGGGTCGCCCAACTCACCGTGCGGATGCGCGCCTTCGCGCCCAGCAGGGCAGCCGCCGTATCGATCCACTCCTGCAGCGTCCGGTGACGTGTTGCGGCGATGTTGTACGCGCGGCCGGCCGCTTGCGGCGCCTTGGCGGCGGCGATGAGCGCCCGCGCGCAGTCCTTCACGTAGACGCAGCGCGTGAAGTGGGCCGGCGCCTCAGGGACGACCACCCTACCCGCCCGAACCCGCTGCAGCCAGTACTCGCAGCGCCGGTCCCAGTCCCAGGGGCCGTATACGACCACGGGCCGGACCACGGCAGCCTGCATGCCGGCGGCGGCGGCCAGTCGCCAGAGCGCCGCTTCGGCCTGGGCCTTGCGGGCGCCGTACCAGCTGGGCGCCGGCTCGTCCAGGTACCGAGGCTCGGGCGGCCACTGGGGGCTGTCCTCCGTAATCGCCGTGCCCTCAGGCTGCCGTCTGTACACGGCGCCGGTTGAGATGTACACGTACCGGCCCGTCCGGCGAGCGACGAGGTCAACCAGGGGCACCAGGTCCGCCTCGACGTAGGCCGAGATGTCGAAGACCCAGTCCCAGTCCCGCTGGCCCAGAGCGGCTGGCGGGTTGGCGCGGTCGCCGCGGACGTGGGTGGCCTCCGGAAACAGGTCCGGGTTGGTCCTGCCCCGGTTGAAGAGCGTCACGTCGTGGCCCTCGTCCATGAGGAACTCCACCAGGTGGCGGCCGATGAACTGTGTGCCCCCCGCGACCAGAACCCGCATGGCGTGACGCCCCTTCCTGCCGCCATGATACCCTGGCGCCATGACCGAAGGCCCATACGTAACCCTGGCTGGGCCTGGCACGTCGAGCCTGGTCGTGCGCCGCTCGCGCTTCCTTGGCCACGCCGCGCCCGTCGCGGATGCGGGCGAGCTGGCGGACTTTCTGGCCGCGGCCCGCGCCAGCCACCACGATGCCCGTCATGTGACCTACGCCTGGATCGGGCTCGACGGCGCCTCGCGCATGGCCGACGACGGGGAGCCGAGCGGCACCGGTGGCCGGCCCTGCCTTGCTGCCCTCACCCGCCTCGATCTCCGCGGCGCTGCCGTGGCGGTGGCGCGCATCTTCGGCGGCGTGCTGCTGGGCGCGGCCAACCTTGGTCGCGCCTATGGGGAGGCCGCCTCCATGGCGGTGGCCGCGGCGGGAACGCGCATCGTTCGCCCCGAGCGCTTGGTGCGCCTGGCGGTGGCCTATTCGGACCTGGAGCGCGCGGAGCGGGCCCTGCAGAAGGCGGGCGCACGGGTGGTGGAGCGGGATTTCGCCGAGGCGCCGAGCCTGAGCGCCTGGGTGGCCGTGGACGCCCTGGACGAGCTGCGGGCGGCCCTCCCTCGGGCGAGGTGGCAGGACGCCTGACGGCGAAGGGTTGGCGCCATGGATGACGTCCTCCGCCGCCGCGGCCTGCGCCTTGAGTACACGACCCTGGGCTGGAACGTGGTGGGCACGGTCGTGGTGGCCCTGGCGGCCATCGCTGCCCGCTCCGTGGCCCTGGCCGGCTTCGGGCTCGATTCGCTGATTGAGATCTTCGCCTCGGTGGTCGTGATCTGGCAGCTGACGGGCGCCGACCCCTCCCGCGAGCGAGCCGCCATGCGCATGATCGGCTTCGCGTTCTTCGCCCTTGCCGTGTACATCCTGGCGCAAACGGTCTATACGCTCCTCGGCAGTCTCCGGCCGGCCCCGTCCCCGGGCGGCATCGCCTGGCTGGCGGCCACGCTGATTGCCATGCTCCTGCTGGCATACGGCAAGCGGGTGACGGGCCAGGCGCTTGGCAACCCGGTGCTGCTGACCGAATCCAGGGTCACCCTGATCGACGCCCTTCTGGCCGCCGCGGTCCTCGTCGGCCTCGTGCTGAACGCGGTGCTCGGCTGGTGGTGGGCCGACCCCCTGGCCGGGCTGGTCATCGTGTACTACGGGATCAAGGAGGGCCTCACGGCCCTTCGGGGAGGGGAGTAGGCGTGGAAGTCCCGGCTCACATCAGCATCGTCACGCTTGGCGTTTCCGACCTGGCCGCTTCCGCCCGCTTTTACGCAGCACTGGGCTGGCCGCGATCGGCGGCGGGCGGCGAGGAGATCACCTGGTTCAAGACCGGTGGGGCCGTCCTTGGACTCTACCCCCACGCGAGCCTGGCTGCCGACTGCAACCTGCCGGCGACGCCGCGCCCAGCCTTCAGCGGCGTCACCCTCGCCATCAACGTGGCGACGGCGGCGGCGGTGGGGCAGGCGCTGGCGGCCGCCGCCCGGGCCGGCGGCCGGATCCTCAAGCCGGCCACCCAGGCGGATTGGGGCGGGGTTTCCGGCTACTTCGCCGACCCCGACGGCTACGCGTGGGAAGTCGCCTGGAATCCGGGGTTTCCGCTGAATTCCGACGGCAGCGTGCGTCTGCCTTAGAGGAGGGCTTCCGATGCCAGATGTCGTCATCGTGGGCGGGGGCGTCAACGGCGCCAGCACCGCCTTTCACCTGGCCAGGGCCGGGGTGCGGTCCGTGACGTTGCTTGAGCGCCGGCAGCTCGGGGCTGGCGCCAGCGGCAAGAGTGGCGCCGTCGTGCGCATGCACTACACCAACCCGCAGGAGTCGCGCCTGGCGTACGAGAGCCTGATGGTCTTTCAGAACTGGTCTGACGCGGTCGGCGGGGACTGCGGCTTTGAGCCCTGCGGGTTCGTGGAGATGGTGGCGCCGGAGCAGGAGCCCCAGCTGCGCAAGAACGTGGCCGACCAACGGGCCATCGGCATCCGGACCAGCATCATCTCCGCCCAGGAGCTGAAGGAGCTGGTGCCGGAGCTGAACGTGGACGGGCTGACCGTGGCGGCCTACGAGCCCGACAGCGGGTTCGCCGATCCCAACGCCACGCTCTTCGGCTTCATCGCCGCGGCCCAGCGCCTGGGCGTCGAGGTGCGGACGGGCGTCGATGTCACCCGGGTGCTGACAAGCGGTGGCCGAGCCACAGGCGTCGAGACCCCGCAGGGCCGCCTCGAGGCGGACGCCGTCGTCCTGGTCCCGGGGGTGTGGGCCAAGCCCCTGCTGCAGCCCCTGGGCCTCGACTTCGGCCTCCACCCCCACCGGGTGCAGGTGGCCGTCTTCCGCTGGCCCATGGGCTTCACGCGCCGCCACCCCGCCATGATCGACACCATGCAGCACTTCTGGCTTCGGCCCGAGGGGGCCGCCGGCACCCTGATTGGCCTGGAGAGCGGCGTTGAAGGCACGGACATCGACCGCCTGGACGAGGGTGTGGACGAGGCGTACGTGCTGCAGTGCCGGGAGAAGCTGGCGAGCCGCCTGCCCGACTTCGCCAACGCGACCATGCGGGGTGGATGGGCCGGCCTCATCACGCTGACGCCCGACGAGCGGCCGATCATCGACCAGATCCCCTCGGTGCCGGGCCTATTCTGCATGCTTGGCGACAGCGGCACCTCATTCAAGACCTCGCCCGCCATCGGCCGGGTCCTGGCGGAGTGGATCACGCAGGGCAAGCCGCAGCTGATGGACATGACGCCGTTCCGCTGCACCCGCTTTGCCGAAGGCAAGCCGTGGCACGACGACACGTCCTACGGCTGGCGGCACCTGACCGTATCGCGCTGACCGGGTATCACCCTTCAGCCGCCTGCAGGTCCCACGGCGAGTCCTCGGCGGTCGCGAGCGCCCCCCGGCAGCAAAAGAGCAGCGCCACCGCCACGATGTACCTGCGGTGGCGCTCCAGGGTGGTGCGGCTCATCCCGAGCGTGCGGCTTGCGACCATCTCCTTCAGGGGCAGGGCATGGCGCTCAAGCAGGTGGCCCCGCCACTCATCGTGGTGGGCGACGGCGCGGGCCGCGGCGATGGCCCGCCCGCGGGCGTCGGCGTGGCGCGGACAGCTCATGACGACCTCGATGAGCGAGAGCCCGTGCTGCCGCAGAACCTCCTTGTAGGCGAGGATCTCCTCGCGGTGCTCCACGGCGCCGAAGGCCGCTTGGTAGGAGCGCATCGCCTCCCGCAACTCGGCGGCCCGGACGTTCAGGTCGATTGGCTCCGCCACCGGTTCGGCGGCGAGAGCCGCCACGGGCACCTCGCACCGCCAGCGGCCCCGCCGCAGGACATCGATCACGCGGTGCTGGACCACCATCCGCGCGAACGCGGGGAAGCTCGTGCCGCGGCGGGGCTGGTAATCGTCGATCGCCTCGATGAAGGCGATCATCGCTTCGGACACCTCGTCGTCACGACCGAACCGCAGGGGACGGTGACAGACCTTCTGCACCACCCGCAGCACAAACGGCACGAAGGCGCGGATCAAGCCCTCGCGGGCCTCGGCCGACCCCTGCTGGGCGCGCAGGATCTGCTCCTTGAGGTCGTCGTGGCCGCCGGTCGAGTCCTGGTGGAGAGCATGAGTACGATCATGGGCACGTCCAACCTGCTGTTGCGGCGCAGAGGATGCTGCCCCGCGCCGTCGGCGAGCCTCGGTCTCGATCGTCACCTTGCGAAGGCACCTCCCGAAACGGCGATGAGGGCCCGGCCCCAAGCAAGGGGCCTGGACATGCCGCCGGCGATTGGGGCGTCGCCAGGACCGTCAAAGGTCCCGGCGACGCCGTGGGTCTGGGTCCGGTCCGGACTTGGTGCCGGACTATTGCCCCGCGCCCGTGCTCGGAGCCGATTGGATATCGACCGCGGTGACCTGACCCTGGCTGTTGAGCGTCAGGTTCACGACGTCGCCGGCGGCGATCGCGGCAAGCGTGCTTGGCTGGCCGTCCTTTGTCACCGTGACGTTGGGCGCGAGCGGGTAGGTTGCCGTCTGCCCGCTGGCGGTCGTCACTGTGATCTGGAGTTCGCCGACCGTGGCGCCGCTCACCTGTGTGGCCGTCCCGAAGCTGTAGGAATCGGTGGCGGACACGGTCGGGCTGCTGGCCGCGTTGGCGACGGTCAGGGTGTCGCTGCCGCTGGTGGGCAGCGTGGCCGGTGCCGTATAGGTGACGGCGACCGTGCCGGTGCTGCCGGTCGTGAAGGCGGCCGGGGTGGCGGTCAGGGCGGTGCCGTTGACCGAGGCGGAGCCGCCGCCGGTGGCCGGGGCGAAGGACAGGTAAACCGTCCCGCCCGTAACCGGGTTGCCGCCACTGTCATAGGTGGCGGCCGACACCGTGACGGTCTGGCCAGCGGTCACCGTGCCGGTGGCCGCGATGGGGCTGGGGGACAGGGCCAGCTTGGCGATGGATGCCGTGGCCGTCCCGAAGCTGTAGGCGTCGGTGGCGGACACGCTCGGGCTGGTGGCCGCGTTGGCGGCGGTCAGGGTATCGCTGCCGCTGGTGGGCAGCGTGGCCGGTGCCGTGTAGGTGACGGCGACCGTGCCGTCGCTGCCGGTCGTGAAGGCGGCCGGGGTGGCGGTCAGGGCGGTGCCGTTGACCGAGGCGGAGCCGCCGCCGGTGGCGGGGCTGAAGGACAGGTAGACCGTCCCGCCCGCGACCGGGTTGCCGCTGGCGGTGTCAGCGGCCACGCTGATGGTCACCGTTTGGCTGGCAGTCAGGCTGCCGGCCGCGGCAATCGGCGTGGGCGCCATGGCCAGGCTCGCGATCCCGGAAGGCGCGGTCGACGTGCCCGACGCCGCCTGGTCGAGGAACAGGGCCAGTTCGGCCCGGCTGGTCGGCTTGTTCGGGCTGTAGAGCTCGGCCAGGATGCCGGCGAAGTCGCCGGCTTGGACGTCCTCGGCCACCGCCTGCTGGGCGTAGGTGGGCGTCTGCGGCCCGTTCACGAGCTGCGCCAGCAGGCCGGCGATGCCAGCCTGTGGGACCGTGGGGTAGTTGAAGGCCCGCGCGACGATGATCGCGAGGTCCGCCCATGTGAGGGTGCCCTGCGGGGCGAAGTCGCCGTTGGGCATGCCCTGCAGGATCCCCTGCTGGGCGGCGGTGGCCACGTAGGGCATGGACCAGGCGGGGATGGACTGGGCGTCGGCGAAGGCTGGCGTCGTGCCTTGCGCCGCCGGCTGCCAGTGCTTGAACCGGCCGAGCACGGTGGCCATCTGGGCCCGCGTCAGGTCGCTGCCCGGGCTGAAGGTGCCGGGACCGGTGCCTTGCATGACGCCTTCCTGCTCCATGGCTTGGATCGCCTGCGCGGCCCATGGCACGCTGCCGATGTCGTGGAAGGTGGGTTGCTGAGCGAAGGTCAGCGCCGGTGCCAGCATCGCCAGGGACAGGGTCACGGCGCCGATGGCCGTTCGCATGCGTTGGTACATGGGGCTTCGTCCCCCTTCGGCGTTGTGTCCGCGGGTGGTGACTCGGGGCCAGGGCGGCCGGCCGGGGCGGCGCGCGCGCGGGCAAAGCCCGGATGGGTGTCCGTCGATGCATGGCGAGCGCCTCCTTTGGATGCCTGGGGGGTTAGCTGACGGGTTCGGGGAAAGGAGCCCCGTCCGGCGGCAAGCATGCCGGATTCACCCCGTGAACGGGACCTTGGGTCCCCCCCGCCGCGGCTCGCTGCCCGCGGCTTCGGCAGGCGTGGATCGGCGCCGGGGCATGCCCGTGACTCAGGTCACCGGGTTGGCCCGGGCGGGATCCCCTGTCCTCCTCCCACGCTCTGCAATGCGGGGACAAGGGTGGCAAAGCGGCGGTTGGTGCGGTTTACAAAGCTGTGAAGACAGCGGGGGTGAGGCAGGGTGCGTGGCTGATGCTTCCCGAAGGGCGCAACCGGCGGATGACGCGGGGGAGCCCGCGAGCCTTGGGTACACGCTGGTCGTCCAAGGATCGCACTCGGTCCGCTGCGTGACGGCCGGCTACTGCCGCAGCCGCACATCCAGCGCGTCCCGGATGCCGTCGCCCATCAGGTTGAAGCCCAGCACGGCAAAGAAGATGCCCAAGCCCGGCCAGTACGACAGCCACGGCGCCTGGGTCAGGTAGCCCTGGGCGGTGTTGAGCATCGTGCCCCAGGACGGCGCCGGCGGTGGCACCCCAAGGCCGAGGTAGGAGAGGCCGGCGTCCGCCAGCAGGGCAAAGGACATGGCCAGCGTCGCCTGGATCAGCAGGGGGGCCATGGCGTTGGGCAGGATGTGGCGCAGCAGGATCCGCCCGTTGTTGGAGCCGACGGCCCGCGCGCTGGACACGTACTCCCGCTCGCGCTCGGACATGGCCTGCCCCCGCGCCAGGCGAATGAAGCCCGGGATGAAGCCCACCCCGATGGCGATGGTCTCGTGGGTGAAGCTGGGCCCGAGGAAGGCCGCCATGGCCAGGGCCAGGATCAGGAACGGGAAGGCGAGCAGGGCGTCGGTGAGGCGCATGACGATGATGTCATCGAGCCAGCCGCGGTAATACCCGGAGAGCAGGCCGACGGGCACGCCGATGACGATGGCCAGGCTGACCGACAAAACGGAAGCGCCAAGCGAGATGCGCGTCCCGTAGAGCATGCGGCTCAGCTCATCGCGTCCGAGGTCGTCGGTGCCGAGCAGGTGCCCCGGCCCCGGCGGCTTCAGCAGCTGATGGTAGTTCTGCACGAGCGGGTTATACGGCGCCAGGCGCTGAGCGAAGAGCGCCGTCAGGATCAGCACGAGGACGATGCAGGCCCCGGCCATGCCCAGGGGGTTGCTCGCAAAGCGGCGCAGAGCATTGGCCGCCGGGCTGCGGCCGCTCGTGCCCACCTCGATCTGCCGTGAATCTTTATGCATGGGCTGCGCGCTCATGCCGCCTTCAATCCTCCGCCGTCTGGATGCGCGGATCCAGCATCGTGTACGTGAGGTCGGTTAGCAGGTTGACCACCACCACGATGAGGGCGGAAACCAGCACCACGCCCTGCACCGTCGTGTAATCGCGCTGGAAGATGGCATCGACCAGCAGCCGGCCGAAGCCGGGGATGGCGAAGATCGTCTCGGTGAGGACGATGCCGCCAAGCAGCCCCGACAGCTCGAGCCCACCCACCGTCACAACCGGCACCAGGGCGTTCTTGAGGGCGTGCCCCCAGAGGGCCCCGCGACCGGAAACCCCCTTGGCGCGGGCCGTGCGGATGAAGTCGGCGCCGAGCACCTCGAGCAGCGAGCCCCTGAGCATGCGCGCGATGACGGCAGCCGAGCGGATGCCGGTCGAGACGGCCGGCAGCACCATGGCGGCCAGGTTGGCCCCCACGCCCTTGCTGAAGGGCACATAGCCGCTGGCCGGCAACAGGTGCAGCCGCACGGCGAAGAAGATGATGAACAGGATCCCGAGCCAGAAGGCGGGCACCGACAGCCCGCCCAGGGCGAAGGTCGTGGCGAGCCAGTCCGCCCAGCTGCGGCGGTAAAGCGCCGCGATGATGCCCACCGGCATCCCGATCAGCAGCGAGCAGAGAAAGGCCAGGATGCCCAGCTCGAAGGTGATCGGCAGGCGCTGCAGGATGTCCTTGAGCACCGGGGTGCCGTCGATGAGCGACTTGCCGAAGTTG
>DATLTP010000328.1:0-4475 GCA_035533535.1 Bacillota bacterium
ATGCAGCCCGCGAGCGTGACCCGCCGGCAGGCGCTTGCGGCGGCTTGGGCCATCTGATGCAGCCCGCGAGCGTGACCCGCCGGCAGGCGCTTGCGGCGGCTTGGGCCATCGCGCCGGGCGTATTTGTCGTCGGCCTGGGCGGGGGCATTGTGTTCCCCATCCTGCCGCTGATCGGCGTGGAGCGGGGCCTGTCCCTGGCCTTCATCGGGTTGATTCTGGCGGCCAACCGGATCGGCCGCGTCATCGCCAACCCGCTGGTCGGCATGCTGGTGGACCGCCATGGCGGCAAGCGCATGCTCGTCATCGGCCTCTTCTGCGAAGTCGCCGTCATGGGCGTCTATTGGCTCGCGCTGCTCAGCCGTTACCCGGGCCCTCTGTTTCTGGTGGGGCGCCTGCTCTACGGCCCCGCCTCGGCCATGGCCTTTGTGGGCGGGCAGACCCTGGGGCTGTTGGCCGGCGGGTCGGAGCACCGGGGGGTCTCTGGCGGCGTCGTGCGCATGGCCCTATCGTTTGGAACCCCGGCCGGCCTGGTGGTGGGCGGGATCCTGGCGGGGATCTTCGGCAACTCCACCGCCTTCGGCGCCGCCATGGGCGTGGCGTTGATCGGCGGCGTGATGGCCTGGCGCACGGTGCCCGACCTGCGGACGGTCGGGGCCGCGACGCGGCGCCTGCGCCAGGTGGCGGCCAACCTGTCGGACATCCGCATCGTGGCCGTCTCGGCCCTGAACGCGGTCGGCACCTTCTCCGTCACCGGCATTCTGCTCTCGACCCTGGTGCTCGTGGTGGACAGCCGCCACATCGGCTTTTTCGGACTGCCTGTCGAGACCAGCTCCGGCCTGATGCTGGCCTGCCTGCTGGGCGCAAGCGCCGCCTTCACCCCCTTGGCCGGGCGCCTTGCGGACCGTCCCCACGGCCGCGCGCCGACGGCTATCATGGGCCTCTCGGTCATGGTCGTGGGGTTTGCGGCAGTGGGCCTGAGCCGCGACCCCGTGGTCCTGCTGTCCTCGCTGGTCGTGATCGGCATCGGCCTTGGGTCCTACAACCTGCCCCTGCTGGCCCTGATCAGCGACCTGGCGCCCGCGGACGCACAGGGGAGCGCGGTTGGCACGCTGCAGCTGTTCGGGGATGGCGGCGGCACGTTTGGCCCCATCGCCGGCACGGCGGCCTTCGCGGCCTTCGGCGCGGTGGCGCCGTACCTGGCCACGGCGGGGCTGTTGGCCCTCGGACTGCCCGTGGCGGGCTGGCTGGCCAAGATCGAGCGTGTGGCCGGTCGGCTGCAGGCCAGGCCCGAGGTGTCGGAAACTGGCAGCAAGTCGTCCGAACAGACAGGCGGCTGAGGGAACGGGGCGCGGGCTGGGCCACCGCGGCGCGTCCAGGCAAAGCCCAGGCTGCTTTGCCCGGACCCAAGCGCGGAACCGATCGCTTGTAGGGGATGACAAGGGCCCTGACTCAGGTCGAGCGAGAGCCGGCCCGAGGCGGCCTAAGCCGTGCCGTTGTGGCGTGCCGGCGGCGGCGAGGCGCCGGGCTGCCTGGTGGCAACCTCGCCGACCTGTCGCAGTCCCCTCACCGCCGCAGCCGCGGGTCGAGCAGGTCGCGCAGCGCATCGCCCACGAGGTTGAAGCCGATCACCAGCATCAGGATGGCCAACGCCGGAAACGTCGCGACCCACCACTGTGTCATCAGGTAGGTCTGGCCGTCGGAGACCATCACACCCCATTCGGGCGTGGGCGGCTGCGCGCCGAAGCCGATGAACGACAACCCGGCGGCCGTCAGGATCACGGCCCCCATGTCCAGCGTGGCCTGCACGAGGAGCGGCGCCAGGGCGTTGGGAAGAAGGTGGCGCAGCACGATCTTCGTGGTGCTGGCCCCCTCCGAGCGGGCGGCCTCCACGAACTCCAGCCCCCGCAGCGACAGGGCCTGTCCACGGCCGAGCCTGGCGTAGATCGGCCACCACGTCACGGAGATGGCCAGCAGCACGTTGTTCAGGTCGGGCTTCAGCACGGCCGAGATCGCCATGGCCAGGATCAGGCCGGGGAAGGCCAGGAACACATCGGTGATGCGCATGAGGACCTCGTCCCACCAGCCGCCGAACCAGCCGGCCACCATGCCCACCGCCGTGCCGAAGCCCCCGGCCACGGCAACCACCAACAGGGCGGAAGTCATGTCGATGCGGGCGCCGTAGATCACACGGCTGAGAACGTCCTCGCCGACGCCGTCGGTCCCGAACAGGTGCAGCGGGCTTGGCGGCTTCAGCCGCTGGGCCAGGTCCGTCAGCGTTGGGTTATAGGGCGCCAGCCGCGGTGCCACCAGGGCGACCACCAGGAACAGCGCCACGATGATCAACCCGGCCATGGCCGTGGGGCTCCTGCGCAGGCCGCGCCAGACGGCGCTGCGCGCCTTGCTGCGCTCGTTGCGGGCGTCTTCGGGCTGGGGGGCCAACCGGGTTGCCAGCTTGGTGCCCCCTTACGAGAACCGGATCCGCGGGTCCAGGTAGGCGTAGAGCAGGTCCACGACCAGGTTCACCAGGGAGTAGATCACCGCCGCCACCAGGGTCACGCCCATGACGGCGGGCACGTCGACGTTGGTCGCCGAGATGGTGGCGTAGCGGCCGATCCCGGGCCAGGAGAAGATCGTCTCGGTCAGGACTGCGCCCTGCAGCAGGCCGCCGTAGGCCAGGCCGATGACCGTCACCGTCGGGATCAGGGCGTTGCGGACCCCGTGGCTGAGGATGACGCGCCGCTCGGGCAGCCCCTTGGCCCGAGCCGTGCGCACGTAATCCGCGCCCATGACCTCAAGCAGGCTGCTGCGCGTCATGCGCGAGATGATGGCCGCGGAGCTCCAGCCGAGCACGATGGCCGGCAGCAGCAGATGGCGCAGGCCGTCGCTGAACGCCGCCCAGTCGCCCGAGAAGAGGCTGTCGACGACCACCATGCCCGTGATGCGGGGCGGCGGCGGCGTGTAGGTGCCGAGCTGGCCCGGGCCGGGCAGCCATCCCAGCTTCACGTAGAAGATCGCCAGCAGGACGAGGGCGCTGAAGAAGACCGGCAGCGAGACGCCGCCCAGGGAGAACACCCGCGTCAGCTGGTCCTGCCAGCGGTTGCGGTAGAGGGCGGACAGGACGCCGAGCGGCAGCCCGACCACCAGGGCCACCACGATGGCCGCCGTGGACAGCTCGATCGTGGCGGGCAGGTACTGGCTGAGGTCGCTGCTGACCGGCTGGTTGTCGGCGATGGAGGTGCCGAGGTTGCCATGCAGGACGTTGCCGATGTACAGCACGTACTGCTCGGGCAGGGGCTTGTCGAGGCCGAACTCGTGGCGAACGGCGATGACCTCGCTCTCGGGCGCGTGATCGCCGACCAGGGCGAGCACAGGATCCGCCGGCACGATGTGGGTGACGGCGAAGGTCACGAGGGTGACGCCGAACATGACGAGAACCATCAGGGCGATGCGCCGCACGGCGTAGCGGGCGATGCTCAAGCCGCGGACCGCCTTCCTAATCCGGTGGGGCGGGCATGCGCCCGCCCCGCCATGATTGTTCTACTGGCTCTTTGTTACCTGCCAGTATGCGGTCCCGTTTGCAGGATCCCAGGTGAAGTTGCCGAGCTTGGCCGAGTAGGCGAGCACCTCGTCGGGCTGGTAGATGAGAGCGAACGGCCCCGTGAGCTCCATCTGGAACAGCTGCTGATACAGCTGCGCCCGCTCGGGTGTGTTCTGCATGGTGGCGGCCTTCTGGACCAGGGCCGACATCTGCTGGTCGTTATCCTGCAGGCGCCAGATCAGCGACTGCTGCGTGTAGTCGCCGAACGGGGCGGCGAAGTCCTGCGGGTCGGGGTAGTCCATGCCCCAGGTGGCCAGAACCATCTGCAGCTGATGGGCCCGGTAGCGGCTGAACAGCTCGGAGGAGGCCAGCTGCTGCAGGGTGATGTTGATGCCGGCGGCGGCCATCTCGGACTTGAGGGCGTCGCCGAGCGAGGCCCCGTCCACGCCGCCAGAGACGGTGCCCTGGGGGATGGTGAGGGTGGCGCTGAAGCCATTGGGGAAGCCGGCCGCCGCCATCATCTGCTTGGCCTTGGCCGGGTCGTAGGTGAACGGGTTCTGGCTGACATAGCCGAAGATGCCGTTCGGGATGACGTCCTGCAGCTCGACCCCGTTGCCGTTCAGCAGGTTCTTGACGATCGAGCTGTAGTCGATGGCGTACTTCACGGCCTCGCGCACCTGCGGGTTGGCCAGGGCCGGCACGTTGCCGACGTCCATGCCGACGTAGCTCATGGACTCCTCAGGCGCCTTGAAGATCTTGATGCTGCTGCTATTGGCAAGCGAGGCGATCTGGTCGGAGGACAGGTTGAGGGCCACGTCCGCCGTGCCGCGCTGCAGCTCGTCCAGCTGGGCCGTGTTGTCCGTCACGTTGTTGAAGACGATGTGCTTGATGGACGGGGCCGGTCCCGCGGTGTAGTTGGGGTTGGCCACGAAGTCCA
>DATLTP010000329.1:0-6293 GCA_035533535.1 Bacillota bacterium
GCACCACGGGCATGGAGGGCGAGGTGATCCCTGCCATCGGCCCGACCGCACCCGCCGCGTGACAGGGCAGGAACCGGATTTCGCCCCGTTGCAGCCGGCGCAGGGCCGCATCTGGCGTGTCGGCCCAACCCTCGTGGAGCAGGGCGCCGACACAGCCACCCCGCATGGGCCCGCCCATAGCCTCCCAGGCCATGGGCGGGCCTGCATGCAGCAGCACACCGGGCTCCCGCAGGGCCGGGATGGCGTCTCTTGCGGGCAGGACGTCCACCAGAACGGGGGTGGCGGCGGCCAGGGCCGCCGCCACCTCGGCATTGGCCTGAAGCAGCTCCGGGCCGAATGCGCCGCCGTCGGGGGTGAGACCGCCCAACCAGCGGACGACGGCTGGGTCGTCGATGGCCGGCGGCCGCCAGTCGACACGGGTCACTTCGGCACCGCCGGATACGAGCTCGTCGGCAAAGAGGTCCAATCCGAGACTCACAGCCTTCATGCCGCCACCTCCGCCAGGATGGCCGCCGCGATCCGGGCGGCCTGCGCGGCGCCGTCCGCGACCCAGACGCCGGCGGCACGAAGCCGGGCACATTGCTCGTCATAGCCCTGCGGATCGCCTGGGGCGCCACAGACCGAGGCGACATAGAGCGGCCCAGGCTGCAGCCGCTCCGCCAGCGCGCCGGCCGGGTCCGGGTGGGCGAGGCGCCCCAGCACCACGTCGAAGAGGACCACGGCCGTATCCGGGGTGAGGTTGCGCATCGCCTCGCCCCGCAGCGCCACGTCCACGATGGGGTGGGGGCGGCCCACGGTGAAGGCCTCGTCGCCCATATCGAGCACGCGGTGCTCACCCGGCCCGAGCGCAGCCAGGGCGCCGCCGAGGGGGTCGGCAGCCGTCCCAGGCGCAGGCTCCGCGGACACGGCTCCCGGGATGAGCCGCACGGCCTGCAGAGCCAGGGTCCCGCCGCTGAAGAGGCCCCGCAGCCAGCGCCGGCCCTCGGGGAGGGAGCGAGCCCAGGCGGCGGCGGCCTGGAGCTGGACCGGCGTGAGGTTCGCGCTTGGTCCGAGACCAGCCACGAGGCGGGCGGCCTGGTCGGTGTCCTCGGCCCGGACGGCGCCTTGCGGCGTCTGGCCGGTCTCGTCAAGAACCAGGGCGATGCACGGCTTCTCCGTGCGCAGCGCCGCTCCGCCCGACTTGCTGATGAAGAGCACGACCTCGGTCTCCGGGTCCTGCTCCAGGCGCCGGAGGCCGGCGCGCACGGTCGCGCCCCCGACCTCGGCGTGCAGGTCGCGGCTGCCGGCCCCGATGATCTGGCTGATGCCGATCCCCCGCCGGGCCAGCTGGCAGGCCACCTCCTGCGTCCCAGTCCCCGATGCGGCCACGACGCCGACATGGCCCGCGGGCCAGGCGTTGCAAAAGCCGAGGGGCACCCCCTGCACCAGGGCGGTGCCGGCGTCCGGGCCCATGACCAGCCGGCCATGCGCGGTGGCGAGCCGCTTGAGGGCCATCTCGTCCTGCAACGAGACCCCATTGCTGAAAAGGAATACGTCCATCCCCAGGTGGATGGCCTTACCGGCTTCCGCGGCGGCGAAGGGCCCGGGCACCGACACGACCGCCCAGCCCTGGGCTCCGGCGCCCCGCAGCGACCGTGGCCGCGCGGCGGCCACCTCCACTGCCTCGGGAGCGGCTGCAGCCAGTGCCGCCTCCACACGCGCCGCCACGTCGGCCTCGGTGGCCGGGGGGCCGAAACTGGCGGCAATGCAGAGGTCGTTCGGCCCCGCCGCGGGGATGCCGCCGCCCAGAAGCCCAGCTTGCTCAAAGAGCGCCCTGTTGGCGGCCGTGCCCATCAGCACCGAGATGCGCTCAACCCCCGGCGTGGCCGCCAAGTCACCCGAGACGCGCATCAGGGCGACCGAATCACGGTACACGCCCTTCAGCACCCGGTAGTAAAGGCTCATGCCGCACCCCCTCCAATCCGGGTCCCGACACGGCCGAGCAGAGCCGCATGCGCGGAGCCAAGCTCGGCGATCACGCACGGCCGCCCCGTTGCGTCCACGAAGTCGCAGGCGGCCCGGACCTTCGGGGCCATGGACCCGCTCCCGAATTGGCCCTGCGCGAGGAAGGTCCGCAGCTCCCCAGCGGTCACCTGGCGCAGATAGCGCTCGGCAGGCCGCCCGAAGTCCAGGGCGACTCCGGCCACGTCGGTCAGGATCAGGAGGGTGTCGGCCCCCAGCGCCGTCGCCAACAGTGACGATGAAGCGTCCTTGTCCAGCACGGCCGACAGCCGGCGATAGGCACCGTCGACCGGGATCCCGCCGCCCCCGGCCGCCACGACGCAGGCATGCCCCACCAGGGTGGCAATGGCCTCCAGCTCCACGATGCGCTGCGGGTGTGGCGACGGCACCACGCGCCGATAGCCGTGGCCGGCCACCTCCACCCACTTCGCGGCCGGGTCAGGATCCGCCCGCCGAGCGTCGTCCATGCTGGCGTAAAAGCGGCCAACGGGCTTGTCCGGCAACGCAAAGCCAGGGTCGTCCTGGCGGACGACAACGTGGGTCAGGATGGTGACCACGGGCAGAGGCACGCGGCGCGCGTCCAAGGCCCGCCGCAGGGCCAGGGCGATCCGGGTGCCGATCTCGCCCTGCGTCTGGGCCACGCACAGGGGCAGGGGCAGCGGGGGAACCTGTGCCGCTGCGAGCTCGCTCCGCAGCAGGGCATTGCCCACCTGGGGGCCGTTGCCGTGGGTCACCACCAGGTGGGCGCCGGCGGCCGCGAGCTCGGCCAGCTCAGCGGCCGCCGCATCCGTCTGCCGCTGCTCTTCGTCCTCGTCGCCCAGCCGCGACGGCGGCTGCAGGGCATTGCCCCCGAGGGCCACAACGACCAGCACGGTTCACTCGTCCCCGGCCAGGGTCGTGGGATGGGCCCGCGGCGCCTCGGCGACCGGGAACGACAGCTTCACGTTGAGCCAGGCGTAGGCCGGGCCGATGGCGTTCATGATCAGCACCGCCACCCAGGCAGTGTACGGGTTGTGGACGGACCAGCTCCAGCCGCCGAACACGGTGGCGAAGTACGAGGCGAACCCGAAGAACATCCCGGGGACGAAGCTGACGGCCTTGATACGGCCCGTGAACATCAGGCCTGTGTTCAGCACGAAGATGGTGGCCATCGTCATCCACTGCGAACCCCAGAACGACATGTGCGCCGTGGTGGCGTTCAGGATCAGGACGATGATGGCGGCGTACGTGGACCCGATCCACATGGTCTTCCAGAGCGTCTTCATATTCGCGGCCGTCGGTCCGCCCATGGCGAAGCAGCCGGCCCACGCCACGAACACGGCCCAGGGCGGCAGGTTCACGGGCGGCAGCGACAGCAGCACCGTCGTCGCCGCGAGCACGGATGCCACGATCTCTGCGGGAATGCGGTTCTTCATGGCCTTGCCCTCCTTCCGGGCTGGGCGGGGCGGAGCGCCCCGCCCTGACTGCACACGGACTAGGCCGTGGCGCCAATCTTGGCGGGATGGCGGAAGACCTCCACGGCCCGCTTGGTCGTCACGGTCACCTTGCCGCTCTTGATCACAAACAGGCGGTCGGGCTGGTCGAGCAGCACGTCCCGCACCCGGTGGGTGTCCAGGACCACGAGGTCCGCCTGGCAGCCTGGCGCGAGCCCGTAGCGGTCGCCGAGCCCCATGGCCCTGGCGGCGTTGGAGGTCCCCATGCGCAGTGCGGCCAGAAGGTCTTGGGCTGAGCCCATGTGGGCGGTGTGGGCGACCAGGAGGCCGATCTGCAGCATGTCGCCGATGCCGAAGGGCGTGTAGGCGTTGCGGATGTTGTTGGACGAGTAGGCGACGTTGACGCCGGCCGCGAGCAGCTCCTTGGCCGGGGCCATGCCGCGGCGCACGTTCTTGGCGTCCTTCCTGCCATTCAGCCACAGGTCCGTCGCCGTGCACATGACGATGGAGATCTCGGCCTTGGCCAGCAGCTCGAAGAGCGGCGCGCGCTTGTCGGGGTCGAGGGCGCCCAGGGTCGTGACGTGCCCGAGGTTCACGCGTCCCTGGTAGCCTGCGGCAATGGTCTTGTTGGCGATGTATTCCGCCGTCGTGTACCGCGGGTCGTCCACGTCGTCGGCGAAGTCCACGTGCATGTCGATCGGCAGGTCATAGTGCTCGGCCAGATCGAAGCAGAGGTCGATGTGCCGGCGGGAGTCTTCGACGTTGGCCTCGTTGTACGGGCAGCCACCGATCACACCTGCGCCGAGGCGCACCGACTCCCGCATCAGGTCCTCGGTGCCCGGGGACTTGAGGATCCCCTCCTGGGGGAAGGTGACGATCTGAAGCTCCAGCAGGTCGGCATACTCCTCGCGCAGGGCGGCCAGAACCTCGACGCCGAGCGTCTTCTCGATGGGGTCCACGTCCGGGTGGGCCCGCATGAACGTGGTTCCGTGCACGACGCACCAGTCGAGGACCCGGCGGGCGCGCTCGAGCACGTCCTCACGCGTGTAAGCCGCCTTGAGCACCCCAGTGTTGTGGATGGCCTCCGCCAGGGTGCCGGACTTGTTCGGCATCTTCTCCTCGAGGAACGCCTTGTCCGGGTGGATGTGGGACTCGACAAGGCCGGGGATGACGACCCGGCCGCCGGCGGCGATCCGCTCCAGCGCAGGCTCGGTGATCCTGGGCGCCACCTGGTCGATGTGGTCGCCGCGGATGCCGATGTCCACCAACTTGCCCTCGTCCTCGATCAGGGCCTGCTCGATGATCAAATCCAGCATGCCAGCAACTCCTCCTCGTTCGTTCGCCTTGCGAGAAAAGGCTAGTCCTTCGCCCGTGCGTGCACGCAGGCCCGAAGGACCGGTCTGCTGTTCCGTATTGGAGTGGTCCGTCCTGACAGGACTCGGGGGCCTATTGGCGGCGAGCGGCCGCGAGGTCCTCCGGGGTGTTCACGTTGCGGAGGGAGCGCAGGTCGGGATCGGCGGCTGAAAGCTCAGCCGCTGAGACTCTGCGGACACGCACATCCTCGTAGAAAGCAGTCATCTTGCGGTCCCCACGCCGGAGGCACCGTTGAATGGCAGGCAGGCACGCCACGCTGTAGGCGGCGTGCAGGGGCTCCCAGCCTCCCGGGTCCAGCCAGGGCACGGCGGCATCGAATCCGTCCGCCAGGCGGCCAAGGAGGGCGAGCGCCTGGGGCTGCAGGCTGGGCATATCGCAGGCGACGGCCAGGGCCAGCGGAGAGGCGGCGGCGAGGAGCCCCGCGGCCAGACCCTGCAGCGGTCCCTGCCCGGCAATGCCGTCGGGCACGTGCGCCAGCCCAAGCGCGGCAACGCGTGCGGCATCGCCGCCGACCACCAGCACGTCCGCGCATCCGGCCGCGCGCAGCGCATCCGCCACCCGGGCCAACAGCGGCCGGCCGTTCCAGTCCAGCCACGCCTTGTCGGTGCCCATGCGGCGGCTCTGGCCGCCCGCCAGGACGATCCCCGTCACGGCCGCGCCAGGGCGAGCCGCATCAGCCCAATGGCCAGCCCGGCGCTCCGGGCGGCCGTCTCCGCCCAAAGCGGCGCACCAAGCCGGCCGCTCCGCAAGTCATCTCGGCTGAGCCGTCCGCCCTGCGCCCGCCTGCGTTGGCACCGGCAGGCCGTGCCCGAGAAGACGCCGGCCCAGCGGTCGGCGCACGCGATCGCCATGGCGGCGGCCGGCTGGGCGCTCACGCGATCAGGGCGCCTTCATGCCGCAGCAGCCAGCGTTTGGCGGGCAGGCCGCCGCCGAAGCCCGTCAGGCTACCGTCGGTGCCCACCACCCGGTGGCAGGGAACGACGATGGCCACTGGGTTGGCCCCGCAGGCGGCGCCAGCGGCCCGGGCCGCGCCCATGGAGCGGCCGACGGCGGCGGCGAGATGGCCGTACGTGCGGGTCTGGCCATGGGGGATGGCCCGCAGGGCCTGCCAGACGGCCATCTGAAATGGGGTGCCGCGCAGCACGACCGGCACGCTGAAGGCGCGCAGCTGGCCCGCGAAATAGCCCGCCAGCTCCGCGCCCGCCCGGTCGCAGACGCCCTCGGTGTCCGGCGCCCAGGCATGCTCGGGGAAGTGTTGGCGCAGTGCGGCCACGCGCTCATCGAGGGAGCCGGTGAGGAGGAAGTCGACGGCCGAGAGGCCGTGCGAGGAGACGGCGATGAAGAGCGGGCCGACGGGTGACCCGGCGACGGCGTACCGGCCGGGGCTCACGGCGCCAGGCGCGAAGTGCCGGCCTCGGGGTTGACCCAGGAGCGGGGCCGCTCCCCACGCAGGGCGCGCGCCACCTCCTCGGCGGCGAGCCGGCG
>DATLTP010000330.1:0-6379 GCA_035533535.1 Bacillota bacterium
GCAGCGAGAGCGAGGTTGTTGTTGTTGCCAGTTATTGGCTTTGCTATCCGGATTGACGAGGCGATAGCTCCTCGACCATGCAGCGTCTGCCCTTCCTCCCCTGTCGAATCCTGACATCCCCGTTCGTCCCGAAGGACAAAATTGGAGCTGTGCTTTGCCAGTGAGGTTTGGACTGAATCCAATCCTCGCCGTCAAATTCCGCCGTCCAAAGACAAGCGTCACAAACCAACCGGCCAAGGAACCACCCCCATTATACCACACTTTGGGAGGGCGCGGCGGCCCGCGGCGAGGGCGCGGGAGCGCGCACGAGGGCCGTCGGGCGCACGCCCAGCTCTTGGAGCAACTGTCGGCGGGCGCAAGTAAACGCTTTGCTCTTGGGATGGACGGGGTGTTGCAGCAGGACTATGACCCGTTTGGAGGCGGGATAGATCCCCTGGGCCACCAACCGACTCATCACCTCTCGCATGTCCTGGAACAATGCGGCGTGTCGCTCCGCGGCCTTGACGGCTTGATAGGCCCGGTGTCGTGCCGAGATCGCGTTGCACAGTTCAGGGAAGCGCTTGTAGACCCAGTTGGTGCAGCCCAACCGCCGCACGACCGCATGGACGGATGGCGGGGGGATCTCGCCGCCGGTCAGCACCGCTTCCAACCCGGCTTGTAGGCTAGGGAGATCCACCGCCCCACACTGTCGCGCGGTCGCCCGCGGCGGCGCCTCAGCCACATCATGGGCCGCTGCTCCCATCGGGCCGGCAGCGTCCGAGACGCCGATCGCCGTCCTCTTGCCCGTCAGCAGATCCAGCGGGGTGATGCCCAAGCGCCGGCAGACTCGCAGCACCACGTCCAGCGTGGGGAGGACCTCGCCACTGAGCCAACTCGCCAGCAGGTTGTCCCGCACCCCCACCAGCCGCGTGAAGGCCCGCCGACAGCCGTAGTCGCCGCCCGTCACCCGCGCCATGTGCGCCGTCAGTGTGCCGGCGAACCGCTGCCGGCTCGGCCGTGTCTGGAGCGTAGGCGCCGCAGCCAGCAATTGACCGACCATCTCCGCCACCCAAAGGTGCCAGGCCGACTGCCGCTCCTCCTCCCCGGCCGCATCCATTGCGGACGCCCGACGGCTTAGGCAGCGCCGGCAGGCGGCACACCAACCGGCGCGGCCTCGGGGACTCAGCACCGGCAGTTCCCGCCGGCAGTCGGGATACGGGCAGCGGCAGGTCAGTGGACACCCATGCTGGGGGCAGACGCGCACACTGTCCAGCATCCAAAGCAACGGCTCGTAGGTCGGCGCACCGGTCTGCTCCCAGTCCGCGTAGCACGCCGCGCACCAGGCACGCGTGCGCCGCAGGAGCCCAAGCGGCGCCAGCACATCCGCCCAGGGGCGCAACGTCAGGGAGGCCAGATCCGGACGCTGCGTCTGTCGGGCCAGTGCCTGGAGGACGGCCTGGGCCGTCCCACCCGTCCCGTTCACCAGATGGCCGTCGCGCCGCAGCCAAGTGGCGGCCGGCCGGGCCACGATCCCCGGACGGTCCAGCGCCGGAAACAGTTCGTAGGTCACCAGTGTACCTGGGGTCAGACTGTGCGCCGCGCTCAGGCGGAGGAGATAGCTGGTCAGACTTTCCACGCACGGCGTCCCCACCCCAACCGGGGCCAGCCGGTAGAGGCGGCTGCGGGGGACGAGCCTCCTCGTGCTCATCCGGCCCGTCCCTCCGCATCGTGCGAAGCCGACCCACGCACCGGATCCCTGGTCGCGGCACGCACGCCGACCGCGCGTCTGACGCGTGGCGGGCGGGGCAGTTCGGCGGCCGGAGATGGCACGGTGGCGGTGACACCCTGGGCGGAACCGGCGCCTAACCGCAGCAGCCGACGCAGGTCGGCTTCCGCACCGCGCAGGTCGGCATCCTCGTCCAGTTCCGCCAGCTGGGCTTCCCCCTCTAGGGCTTCCTTGAGCACTTGCGTGCTCTTGCTCGGCGGCGGCGCGGCCCGGCGCAACACGGCCGGGGTCACGGTCGGCGCGCCTTCCTCCAGGGCCCGGGCCAAGGCGCGCTTGAGCCACCCCTTGAGCAGCCCCACGCAGCCCACGCTGCGCAGGTAGAGATACTCCCAGTCCGTGAGCAGATCCGGCTGGGTGGGCAGCGGAAGATGGCACTGGAAGGAGAGCACCACGTCCCGGAAATCAGCCACATCCTGGGGGCGCGCCGCGTCGTAGCGCCGGAAATGCACGTCCTCGGTCCGCCGCCCCAGTTGCCCGCTCAGGTTCCGCAGCAGACACAGCCCGTAGTTGCCGAACAGCACATGCGGCACCCCGGTGGCGTCCGCCAGGCGCTTGATGTAGTCCATTTGCTGTTGCAGCTTGCGCCCACCAACGATCAGCGCCGCGTGCTGCGCTTCGTCCACCAGAAAGGCGGTAGGCGCCCGGTGCTTGGCCGCCTGGACGAGCGCCCGCCGCAGGAGCGCTTCCGATCCCCGCTGCCCCAGCAGGAGGTGCGCGCCGTCGAGCCGGGGCGGCGCGCCCTCGGGCAGCGGCACCTTGCGCTCGATCAGCGGCTCGTGCATGGCGACCAGGGCCGAGTGACAATACTCCTTCCAGCTGAAGCTGCCCGAGGCAGGCACGTCGGTGACCAGGCAGACGCATGGGAGGCGGCCAGGGTCGGCGGCCAAGGTCGGCCGTACCTGGCGGGTCACCTCCCGGCTAACCGCGTGCAGCAGCGTGGTCTTGCCGACGCCGGCGGGACCGATCACCAGCACCACCGGGGTGAAGGTATCGGCTGGTTGGCCCAGGGCGCGGACCACGGTCGAGAGTGCTGCCTGTAGCTGGGCATGGCCCATGGTATAACGGGTGAAATACGCCAGGCGGGCCGCGTTCGAACGCCGGAGCAACCCCGGTGGGAACTGCGATGGTGCGGCTGCCACTAACGTAACCGTGGCAGCAACTTGGGTTGCGCGGCGCCGGTTTGCTGCTGCTGCTCTTGCACGACATCGGCGCCGCTCGTGGGGAGGCGTTCTTCCCGGCCGACCGGGCCGCGTGCCGCGTCCGCCGTAGTGTCCAACCCATCGGCCACCGCCGATCCCCGGCGCAGCACGGCGAGCACGGGGCGCAGTTCCCGATCTTGCCGGCGCTGCAACAAGACCGCTTCCTGCTGCTCCAGTTCGGCCTGGAACGCGGCGAGCTGTTTGGCGGTGACCGTGTAACGCGCCGCGTGGGTGCGGTGTTGCCGGCGTAACTCCTCGGCGATCAGGGCCAGTTCGCGCGCCGAACGACCCTGCAGGGCCGCATAGTAGTCGGAACGACATTCCACCCACCGCTTGGCTTTGTCCAGATAGGCGTAGGCATGGCCCTTGTCGAACGGGTCGTAGCGCACCGCCACCGCCGTCCGTTCCACCTCCGGATCCGCGAAGGCGGCGCACCAATAGAGCACGTGCTCGATCTTGATGCCATGGCCGGGCTGCACCAGGGCCGTTCCCTTGCTGGTGGTCGGCAAGGTGCGCATGAGGAAATCCTGGTCATAGGGAATCCGGAGGTGCGCCCGCTCGCCGCTCCGTGTCTCGGCCCAGGCCCACGCCTCCCGTGGGCTCTGGCCAAGCGCCGGATGCGGGATGGTGTCGTAGACCTCATGCGCCCAGCGGGCTAGCCATTCGTAGAGATCCCCGAGGGTCCAGCGGGCATGCGTCTTGGGATTGACCGCCTGGGTCACCTGTCGCGCCTGCCGCAGCACCTGGGTGTTGCCCAGGAGCGTGTGGGTGAACGTGGTGTTGAGGGTGCCGAAGAGGCGCTCCCCGATCGATCCGTAGCGGGGCTCGGCCGGAGGGCGGGTCTTGTGCGTCACCCCATACCAGGCGAGCAGGGTCTCGAAGTAGGTGGAGTGGAACTCGGGGCCGCCATCCACCACCAGGGTGCGCGGCAGTCGCCCTCCCTGCCGCACGCAGATCCGCACCACCATCATGCAGGCAACGTAGCTTGGCCGGGCAAAGCTCAGGTAGACCGCCAGGATCCGCCGGCTGTAGGCGTCAACCAACAGCGACAGCCAGGGTCGGCCCAGCAGTTGGCCGGTCTGCGCCGAGCGGAGTTCGATGTCCAATTCCGTATGATCCAGATGGGCCAGTTCCCAGGGCCGATCCCCGTGGCGCGGCTGCGTGCTCGCCTCCTGCCGCGGCGGGCTGAACGGATAGGCGGCCCGCCGCCCGCCGCGCGTTCGGGTCTCGTCGTAGGTGGTCAGATAGCGGGCGGCGGCGCGATAGAAGGTTCGCTCGCTGATCGCCGGGAACCCCCGCTCCGCGCAGGCGGCCAGGAACGCCCCATAGGCGTGGCGCTTCCGCTTGTGCCGATAGGTGGCATAGTGCGCGGCGAGCGTGGCGTGGAGCAGCGCCGTCACCTCCGCGGTCAGCACGTTGGGCCGCGCCTGCCGCGTGCCGGTCCGCGGCAGCAGGCCGAGATACCCATGGCCATACCGGGCCTCGGCGGTTCGCCATCCCTTGACCCAATGGAATTTGGTGCTTCTGGGCACGCACGGGTCGCACGCCTCGAGGCGCACCCCGTCCTCCAGGTAGGGTCGGATGACGGCGTACCGCCGATTGGCCTCCGCGTGATCGGCAGGTCCGGCAGCCGTCAGGCGTTCCCGACCCGCCGTCGTCAATCCACCGGTCGGGATCGCCGCCACCCCCACGATGCGGCCGTCCCGCACGTAGGTCTCGAACACCGCGGTACGCACCGTCACCGGCGCGCCCTGCGCGGACACCAGGGTCGTGTGCGTTGGGGTGAGCGGACCAATGGTCCAGGGACGACCCTCCCACTGCACCGTTGCCCCTTCCTCGACCTGGACGAGCGGCGGACTGCCGCCCAGGGGCGCCGCCGCGGTCCGGCTGACGATCGCGTGCGCCGCGGCCATCGCCGCATCGCGAAACACCGGGGTGTACTCCGGTTCGGCCAGCGCGTAGGCGCCCAGATCGACATAGAGGTGGGCGGTGGCGATCAGGCGGTGCAGGTCGTCGGCCGTGGCCAGCCGCGCGCTCCGTTGCCGCAACTGGGTCAGCAGGATGCCTGGTTCATCCTCGACGAGGGCCAGGATGAAGGCGAGGGCGTCTGGGCGCACCGCCGGACAGTCCGCCCGCAGGTAATCAGCGAGAAACGCCCAGTTGCGCTGTTCCGTCCAGTTGACGGCAGCCGACGACCACACGCGGTAGGAAAGGTCGAGGGCCGCGGCCGCGCGTTCCCCTGGGGGACAGCGCCACCGGCCCAGCTCGTCCCTGCAGTACCGATTGGGGCTCTCCTGGGCCAGGTCCGGCAGGCGCGTCTCCGCCTTGCATTCGACCCAGCCGGCGCCGTCAACGCGCAGCACGAAATAGTCAGGCGTGTGGCTGGTCACCACCCGCTTGCCGTGCTTGGACCGATAATCTAACCGAATCGGCGGCGGCTGGTCCCAGTATTCCACCACGTCCCGGTCGTGCTCGAGGGTCTGCACGAACGGCAGTTCGACGGTGTGGCTCTCCGCCTGGATGGTCCGGCCCATCTTCCGGCTGGGATAGCGTGTGGGTACGTTGCCGGCCCCACTGCGGACTCGCCGACTCGGTGGGGCGGCGCGAATCGCCGCGATCGCCTGCTGTGTCCGCACGGACAGGCTGAGTTGCCGACACCACACCAGGAATGCGTGCTCGTCCATACGCCGATCCCCTTCGTCCCCGTCGGTCGGATCGTGCGGCGCGGCCAATCCCCACGCCCCTACCCTGAGAGCACCGCCGTTACCGCTCTTGTGGCAGCGGCCGGTACGGCTACGAGTAGCGGCGGCCGCTGCCTCGGTGCATCGCTTGGTGCGCGACCAGCACACCTGGGCACCGGGCCCAGTTACCGGTGATGGGACACCGGAGGGGTTGGCTCGGGAACACTCCTCCGTCCAAGGCAACGGTGTGTTTTTGTTCCTCCGTCCAACAGCACACGGCAAAACCGCGAACGTCTGTATGCGGTGTGGAGCGGTCGTCCTCTGAGGAAAGGGACGGGGAGTCCAATGCTAGGTGGCGAAAAAAGTCTAACGCTTAGGTTCAAAGCACACAACCCTGTTCCCTTCAGTGTACCATGCCCGGTCAGGATCGCGAAGTATACTCCGATACGCACAATCAGACCGATCGGGCGAATCAGTCGGATCGGCCCGATCCGTCCGATCCGTCAGGGCCTCCAGCTTCCCCCGTATACTGAAGCGATACGACATCATGCCCGCCACCGCTTTCGGCGGTCACAGGCTCGGGCAACCGATCATCAGATCAGGAGAGAATCATGGCGAACGAACCGCGACTGCCCAGCCGGACGATTATCGAGGGGCGCGACCGTGCCCCCGCGCGCTCCTACTACAAGGCTATCGGCTTTACCGATGAGGATCTCACCAAGCCGATCGTCGGG
>DATLTP010000331.1:0-20860 GCA_035533535.1 Bacillota bacterium
CCCTGCAGGAAGCGGATCACCTGGTTGGTCAGCTGGCTCGGCGTCGAGGCGCCTGAGGTGACGGCCACACGTTGGGCGCCACGCAGCCACTCGGGCCGGATGTCCGCCACACTGTCGATCAGGTAGGCCGGCCGGCCGGCCACCTCCTGGGCCACCTGCACCAAGCGGTTGCTGTTGTTGCTGCGCGGGTCGCCGACCACGAGGACGACGTCGGCCGCGCGGGCCTGCTCGGCCACCGCCTGCTGGCGCACCTGCGTGGCCAGGCAGATCTCGTTGTACACCTCGGCTTCGGGGTACTGGTTGCGGCAGGCGGCAATGAGGTCGGCCGTGTCCCATTGCGACAGGGTCGTCTGCGTCACGATCGCCACCTTGCGCCCGAGCAGGCGCAGGCTGGCCAGGTCGGCGATGTCCTCAACCAGATGCACGTGGCCAGGCGCCTCGCCCATGGCCCCCTCGGGCTCGGGGTGGCCCTTCTTGCCGATGTAGATGATGTCGCAGCCGGCGGCCACGCGGTCGCGGATGACCTCGTGCGTGCGGGTCACGTCCGGACAGGTGGCGTCGAAACAGACCAAGCCCTTCCTGCGCGCGGCCTCCTTGACCTCGGGGGCGACTCCATGGGCCGTGAAGATGATGGTCCCCCGCCGGACCTTGCGCAGCAGCGAGGGCCGGTCGCCGCCGTCGAGGGTCTGGATGCCCTGGCGGGCCAGATCCTCGACCACATGGCGGTTGTGGACGATCATCCCCAGGATGTAGATCGGGCGCGGCACCTTCGGGTCGCGGGCCACCCGCTGCGCCAGTGTCATGGCGTCGACGACCCCGTAACAATAGCCGCGGGGCGAGATGGCGATGACCTCCATGTCCGGGCCCCCCTTCTCGGCTAGACGGCGGCGACCAGGGAAGCCGCCAGCTCGTCCAGCATGACCAGCAGGTCGGAGCGGCCCACGCCGAGGTCCTCCAGGGCGCGGCGGCTGAGGTCGCGGTGGAAGCCGGCCATCTCGTCGGCGTAAGCCCGCCCGCCGAGGTCGACCGCATACTGGCGCAGGCGGCACATTTCCTCGTCCGGCAGGGCCTCGGGGCCGAAGAAGCGCCGGGCGAGGGCCGCAACCTCGGTCGGAGCGTCGTCGAGCTGGAACATATAGAGGAGCGGCAGGGTCTTCTTGCGGCTCTCCAGGTCGGCCGCGGCCTTGCCCATGGCCGAGGCGTCGCCCCAGATACCGGCGATGTCGTCCTCGATCTGCAGGTACATGCCCAGGTGATAGCCGAGACGGCGGGCCGCCTCGGAGACATCGTCGCGCCCGGCGGCGTAGGCGCCAAGGTAGGCGCCGGTGGCCAGCAGGCTGGCGGTCTTGGCCCCGCACATCCGCATGTAGTCGTCGATGCTCGGCCGGACGCCGGACTGGAAGCTCAGGTCCTGGAACTGGCCCTCGCAGAGGCGCAGCGTGCATTGGCCGAGATCCTCGACCGCGCCGACCACCCGCTCCGGCGGCAGGCCGGCCGTCATGGCGCGGGCGGCCGCGGCCGAGACCAGGCCCTGGATGGCCACCCCGACGTTCATGGCCTGCGGTACGCCGCAGACCCGCCAGAGGGCGGGCCGGCCCCGGCGCACGGCCCCGCTGTCCTGGATGTCGTCAAAGATCAGGGCCGCGTTATGCAGCAGCTCAAGGGCCGCGGCCAGGGGCAGGACCGGGGCCACCTCGCCGCCCAGGGCTTGGTTGACGAGCAGGCAGAGCAGGGGCCGCACCCTCTTGCCCGGGCGCGCCTTGGGCCCGCCCTCGGGCCCGCCCCAGCCGAGGTGGTATTCGATCAGATCCCAGATGGGGCTGGCCGCGCGCAGGTGCGCCACCAGCTCGCGCTCTTCGGACTCCACCGCATCCGAGAGGATCGCCGTGACCGTCGATGTTTTGCGGCTCAAGCGCCGCTCACCTCCACATGGGCGCCATGGCGGCGCCGGCTCGTGTTCAGCTCGGCCAGCAGCGTGGTGAGCGTGGCCACCACGCGCGGGTCGAATTGGCGCCCCTGATTCTCGCGCAGGATCCGGACGGCTTCCGCGGGGGCCCGGCCCTTGCGGTAGGGCCGGTCCGATGTGATGGCGTCGTAAGCGTCAGCCACCAGGACGATGCGCGAGGGCAGGGGGATGGCCTCCCCACTGATGCCCTCGGGGTAACCCGCGCCGCCGAAGTTCTCGTGGTGGTGGCGGACGGCCAGCGCCACGGCGGACAGGCTCGGCACGGGCGCCAGCATGTCGGCTCCCTGGTCGGCGTGCTGGCGGACGATGGCCATCTCAGCGGGCGTCAGGGCCCCTGGCTTCTGCAGGATGGCGTCCGGCACGCAGATCTTGCCGACGTCGTGCAGGAGCCCGGCGAGGCCGACATCGTGGATCTCCCAGGCCGACAGCCCGAGGCGGCGGGAGATCTTGAAGCAGAGGCGCGCGACGTTGCGGCAGTGCAGAAACAGGGCCGGGTCCTTGGCCTTGACGGTGATGAGGAGCATGCGCACCACTTCCAGGGTCCGGGCCGGGCCGTGCCGGCGCCCCGACCGCGCCGCCAGCCGGCCGCGACCGGCGTCGGCCGCCCGCAGGTCGACCTTGCTCAGCTGGGTCATGATGCTGCCGACCAGGGACTGCAGTGGGCCGCCCGTGTCCATCTCCTCGAAGGCCTTGACGCCGCCGCCCGAGCGCTTGGCGAAGTACATGGCGAGGTCGGCGCGGCCGACGAGGGTCTGGTAGTCCGCATCGCCGGCCGTCGCCGTTGCCCAGCCGATGCTGAGGCCCATGGGCGGAGCCAGGCCGTCCACCCGCTGCTCGACGGCCCGCTTGAAGGTGTCGTCCACGGCGTGGGCGACTGCGTCCGCCGTGGTCGCGTCCACCCCCGGCAGCACGGCCACAAACTCGTCTCCCCCGTATCGGGCGGCCAGGCCCTGGTCGCCGATGCAGGTCCGGAGCACGTGGCCGACCTGGCGGAGGGCGCGGTCGCCGGCCAGGTGGCCATAGGTATCGTTAAACTCCTTGAACATGTCCAGGTCGAGCATGAGGATCGTCAGCGGCCGGCGCAGCCTTTCGGCGTGCAGCTCGCAGTCCGCAAGAAACTCCTTGAACCGCCGGTGGTTCGCCAACCCCGTGGTGGGGTCGGCCAGGGCCTGGGCCTGCATGGCCGCATACGTCCAGACATTGGCCAGGGCAGGGCCGCAGCGGTTGAGGAAGGTGTCGACCAGGCTGCGCCGCACCGCTTCCAGACTGGTCTTGCCGCCATCAAGGGTCACCCTGACGCGGCCGAGATCCTCGGCCCCGTACATCAGAGGGAACTCGAAATGGGTTGCGTCCGCGGGCTCCGGCCGGACCTCGTGGCTCAGCCGGCGCGCGTTCCTGGGATCCTCGCGCGGCAGCCACTCCGCCAGGTTGCTGGGCGGCAGCATCTCCATGTCGACACGCGCCGCGTCGGCCAGCTCCGCCGTCCAGTGCGCCGCCTGTTCCATGACCTGGTCGAGGTCGAGGCTGCTCGTCAGAGCCGCGGTGGCGTCCGACAACTGCTGCTTGGCCTGGACGGCCGCGTTCTCAAGCTCACGCTCAGCCGCCCGGGCCCGGTCGATCACAAATCCGACCAGGACCGCCGTCATGGCCCCGAAGCTCATGCGGAAGAGGATCGTGGCCAGGGTGGAGATGCCGCGGTCGGCGCCCGTGGCCGTCACCACCAGGGCGTAGCAGAGCGTCTCGACCCCGATGCTGTACAGGGCCTTGCCGCCGCCGAACCGGATGGCGCTGACCACTGCGACCAGGTAGTAGACCACGAAGAAGTCGGACTTCAGGCCGCCGGAGAAGGCGATGACCGCCGTGGCCAGCGCGGCGTCGCCGGTCGTGGTGAGATACCCGTTCAGCAGCCACTGCGGGTGGCGTGGGATGACGAACTGCGTGAAGAACAGGCTGTAGAGGAGGGCGAAGAAGCAGACGCCCCAGACCCCCATGAGCTCCGGGCCGTGAAACAGGAACGGCGCGACCGCTGCCGCGCTGAGGCTCCCGATCCAGCGGATCAGGATGGCCTGACGCTCGGTCTTGATCGTGGCGGCAAGCGAGTGGCCGAGCCAGCTCTCATCGCCGCCGCGCGAGACGTCAAACTCCAGCTCGACCGAGCGGCTCAGCGCACCCACCTCCGGGTGATGGCCACGGCCGATGCGACGGCCGCATCCACCACGCGCCTCGGACAGTACAGGCCCTTGCCGATCCAAAGCGCCGGGTGGTCAGGGCAGGCCTGCAGGTAGGCCCCCGCCCGCCGGAAGGCCCGGCCATCCTCGACGCCGGCGGCGCCAAGCGCCTCCACCGCATAGGCCGTCTCCTCGGGCGAGCCGCCCCAGCTCCCCCAACTGCCGTCGCGGTGCTGGCTGGCCCGGATGAAGTCCAGAGCGGGCGCAATCAGCTCCGGCGCCACCCGGTGCAGGGCGATCACCGCCCGGCAGGTCGGGTAGTACGGCGAGAGGTGCCACTTGTCGGTCCAGAACCCCTCAGGGCTGATGGCGCCCGCCAGGAAGTCCAGGACTTTGAACAGCGCGTCGAACCGCCCGTGGAACGGCAGGCGCGAGATCGCGTACGCCACGTGGATGTTGGCGCTGCAGGACGGGTCGCGCTCGAAGGGAAAGCAAGCGAACCCGTCCTGCCGCTCGAAGCCCCGCAGCACCTCGACCGGGACGGTATGGCCGGCCCGCGCCAGCGTGACCGCGGCCAGCGCCGTGTCGTCGGCATCCGGCTCGAGTCCCACGGCTGAGATGCCGGCGCCGGCGCCCTCGCGCCAGCCGTCCCGCAGCCGAGCCACATGGCGCCGCAGGGCGGGGTCGCGCAGCGACACGCCGGCCTGGGCCACGTGGTCCAGCGTCCAGGACAGCTCAAAGACCTCGAAGGGGAAGACATCCCGCGCCCCGCCGCCGCTGGCGCTTGCCCGCAGGTAGCGCCGGGTGCGGGCATCGGGGGCATGGATGTGGTGGTAGGCGGTCGCGCTGGGCGAGTTGCCACAGGAGCCCGCGTCGTCCACCAGGTTCTCCGGCACGGCGCCGTCGGCCCATGCCTCCAGCGAGTGCACGAGGCTCATGGGCGGCCGCCGGCGCCAGCCCCGCGGCAGGCGCGCCAGCTTCGCCTCCCGCCGCTGCTGCAGGGGCAGCAGGGCCTCGGGCACGGCCAAACCGAGGCTGCGGGCCTCCGCGAGGAGCGCGGGCACGCAGAGCTCAAAGCCGACCGTCTCGACGCTGGCGTCCGGCGCTTCCGCCCAGCGCCGCGCCGCCCGGTCGACGTACTGCAGGCCAGCGGCCAGCATCCCGGCGCGAGCCCGCCGCACCCCGGCGCGCTCGTTGACCGCAATGGCGACAACGGCCGCCAGCGTGGCGGCCAGGCGGTCAGGCAGGTGCTCGACGGCGTCGGCGCCCCAGCTCCCATCGTCGTGCTGGTGGGCGCACAGCCAATCCCACGCCGAGGGCACCAGCAGGTCATGACCGGTTGCATCGGGCACACGCGCCACCCAGGCCGTGTCGTAGGCCACCGGGTCCATGGCGCTGCCGCCGAGGTCAGGCAGCAGCGACTGCCACCAGGCGCCGCTCCTCGTTGAGGGTCGCACATCCAGTGCTTCCAAACCGTTCCCCTTCCCTGGGGGACTGCCGAGAGTCTACGGACAGCATCGGGCTGCCGCGGGCCATTGTTGAACCCTGCCGAAAGATGTATTGGCGCCCGGGCCCTCGCCTTTCAGAGGAGGCGGACCTGCGTCGAGGCCGCTTGGCCGGCGCCAACGCGTCCGCTCCCAGAGCCTGCGCCCGCGCGACACCGGCAGGGATCGTGGCAGTGGTGGACGTTGGTACGCTGAAGAACGCCAAGGACACCGCGGCGGCCGAGACCTTCGAGGCGTGGGTGCAGGGGCGCGTGCGCGCCCCTGCGTTAGGACGGTTCCTGGGTTCCTGACGGACGGCCGCAGGGTATCACCGGACGCGCAGGGTGCACCGGTACCGCCCCTGCCCCCATCGGGGCGACGGTGTCGGCCACCAGGGTGTCGCCCCAGCCCGCCAGCCAATCGACCAGTGCCCGTCCCACCCCACGCCGCCGCCAGGCCGCGTCGACGCCAATGTGGAGGATGGTCGCTCCCCCACCCTCGACGCAGTAGCCCAGCACCCCCACCGCCCGATCGCCATCCCAGGCCAGCGCGAGTTCCCCAGGGTACGCGCGCAACAGCTCAGAAGCCTGCTGGGGCCGGAACATGGCCAGCCCCAGCAGGTCGGGCGGGACCTCGGACGGGGCCGCGACCCTCACCCCATGACCGGCAGGATCACCCGCGACGGCCGGTCGACCTCATGGAAGACCGTCTGCAGGGCCATGACCATCACCTGGTTCTCCCCGAGCGCCGCGCCCGTGTTCGGGTTGATGTCGAAGCGCGGGTAGTTGGACGAGGAGATGTGGACGCGAATCCGGTGGCCGGCGCAGAACACGTTGCTCGTGGCGAAGAGCCGGATGCGGAACTCGTACGGCCTGCCGGGCTCAAGCGGCGCGTCGGCGCTCTCCCCGTTGCTGCGGTACCGCGCCCGCACGATCGAGTCGCACACGTTCAGCTCGTACCCCTCGGGGTAGTCGGGGTTGGGCGGGTAGGCGTCGATGAGCTTGGCCGTGAAGTCGGTGTCCACGGCTGAGGACGACGCCCAGAGCACCACCTCGACCGGACCGGTGACCTCCAGGTCCTGCCGCAGCGGCTCCGTGGAGTACACCAGCACATCCGGCCGGGCCGACAGCGGCAGGTCGTCCCTGGACCCGAAGACCCGCGGCCCGCCCCGCTGGTCGTACCCGCCCGCCGGGATGATGTTCTCCGCGGCCGAGATGGAGCCGCCGACCGTCGGGACGGGGTCTGCGGGGTCATAGGTGTACCGGTCGCTGGGCTCCCCTGCCGCAGGCGCATCCCAGGTCAGGCGCCCGCCGGCGCGCAGGTGCAGGGCCCGCTCCTGCACGCCCGTGGGCGGCCAGGACGCGAGCTGACGCCAGCTGCCGCCGTGGACCATCCGCCCGGCCGGGCTGCGGCGGCCCGAACCCCCACCCATGACAAAGATGGACACAGGCGGCTCGTTCGTGACCGCGGCCGCGTCGCGGCCGCGCACTGTCGCATCAAACCAGCGCAGCCGCGCGTCATCGTAGTGGAGTGCGGCGTCAGGCCCGAACTCCACGTCACCGGAAAAGGCCACGCCCTGGCCGCCATGCGTCCAGGGGCCCATGAGCAGGCGCGTCGGCGCCTTGTGGCGGCGGCTCATCTCCACGTAATTGCCGATGGTGCCGCGGACGTAGGTGTCATACCACGAGGACATGTATGTGATGGCCACGTCGGGGTAAGTGTCATAGCGCTCCAGGATGGAGAGGGCCGGCGCATCCGACCAGTACGGCCGGTAATCCCCCGCGCGCAGGATGTCGTTCACCCAGCGCTCGATGCCCGGCGTGAACTTGAGGGGCGAGAGCCCGGGCTTGGGCGGGACGCGGCCGGGGGGCAGCAGGTACTTGCCGACCTCGCGGTGGGCGCGCTGCAGGGCGACCCGTTTGATGGGGTCGGCCTGGGCCTCCTTGCTGGTCTCGGCCATGCGAAACGCGTAGATCAGGAAGCGCAGCTCCATGGCGCCGCCCTGGCGCATGGCCGAGTCGCGGTAGTTCTGCGGGCCCTTGCTGATCCACTGCGAGGTGAGCCCTGGGGCGTTCAGCGCGCCAAGGCCCACCTGCGTGCAGCCGGCGTACGAAAGGCCGATGGTCCCCACCTGGCCATTGTTCCAGGGCTGCTTGACCAGCCAGGCGCACGTGTCGAAGCCATCGGGGCCCTCTTCGCGGAAGGGGTACCACTCGCCCTCGGAGACCTCGCGGCCGCGCACGTCCTGGAGGGCGACCGCGTAGCCGTGGCGGGCGAAGAAGCCGGCCGACTTCACCAGCTCCGTGCCCAGCTTGTCGTAGGGGGTGCGCTCCAGGAGCACCGGCCAGGGGCCGTCGCCGTCCGGGAAGTACAGGTCCGTGGCCAGGCGCACGCCGTCGCGCATCGGTACCATGACGTTCCGTTCCCGCTTCACCAATGAAGGTTCGCCCCCGCATCCACCGTCAGGATTTGACCTGTCACGCTCTCGTTCAGGATCAGGGACACGGCGGCGGTGGCCGTGTCCGCCAGGGTGGGGACGTGGCCAAGCAGGGTCGCGCGGCCGGCCCGCTCAGGGTCGCCGCGCCCCCGCCACCAGCCGGTGTCGAGATACCCAGGGGCGATGGCGTTGACCCGGGTGTGGGGCGCCAGCGCCACGGCGAGGCCCATCGTCAGGTGGATCAGGGCCGCCTTGCTGACCGAGTACGGGAGCGAGCTGCCCCGGGGGTGAAGGCCGGCCACGGAAGCCACGTTGAGGATGGCCCGCACGCCGTGCTTGGCCGCCGCGCGGCAGGCCACGAAGGCGGCGCGCACGTTGACGGCCATGATCCGGTCCCAGTCGGATTCGGAGATGCCGTCCAGATCGCGGAACGGGACATGGACCGTGGTGCCGGCGTTGTTGACCAGGACGTCGAGCCCGCCCAGCGTTGCCGCGGCCTCTTCAACCACCCGAGCGGCGTCCGTGGCCACGTCTCCCTGAATGGCGACGCCGCCGATCTCCGCCGCCGTGGACTCGGCCGCTTCGCGTGAGCGTGAATAGTTCACGGCCACACGAGCACCTTGGCGCGACGCCATGACGGCGATGGCGCGGCCCAGCCCCGTGCCTCCGCCCGTGACGAGCCAGGTGCCGCCCATCTAGTGGTGGAGCGTCGCGCCCGAATCCACCGCCAGAACCTGGCCCGTCACGCTCTCGTTCAGGCAGAGCGCGACCGTCGCGGCGGCCGTGTCCTCGACTGTCGGGATGTGGCCAAGCATCGAGTTGCGGTTCTCGTTCTCGATGAACTCGCGGCTGTGCCCCTCCGTCCAGCGGGTGTCCAGCAGGCCCGGCGCCACGCAGTTGACGCGGATCTTCGGCGCCAGGGCCACGGCCAGCCCCCGCGTCAGGTGAATCAGGGCCGCCTTGCTCACCGAGTACACCAGCGAGCTGCCGGCCGGCCGCAGGCCGCCGATGGAGGCGATGTTACAGATGGCGCCCCCGCCCGGCATGTGCTTGGCGGCGGCCCGCGAGCCAAGGAAGGAAGCCCGGACGTTGACGGCCATCACGCGGTCCCAGTCCGCCTCGCTGATGCCGTCCAGGTCGCGAAAGGGCACGAACACGGTGGTGCCGGCGTTGTTGACCAGCACATCGAGCCGGCCCAGGGCCTCCGCCGCGCGGTCGACCACAAGAGGCGCCTCATGCGCCACATCGCCCTGGATCGCGGCGGCCCGCACCCCCAGCGCCTTCAGGTCAGCCACGGTCTGCTCCGCGTCGGCCCTGGACTTCGAGTAGTTGACGGCGACATCCGCGCCGCCGCGGGCCGCCAGCAGCGCGATCGCCCGCCCGAGGCCGGTGCCACCGCCCGTAACCAGCCAAGCCTTGCCCTTGAGTTCCACTGCCCCACCCCTTCCCGGAGACACGGAGGCGCTTCCACAGACGGCCAGCCGGTTCCTGGCGGCTCTGTGTCATGGTGTCGCGGAGGATTGGTGTTGGAGCCGCTGAGGACCATGGCGGAGCCGGCGGTGCCCATCCTGCGGTGGCTTCCGGCGGCCACCACAGCCGGCGCGGTTTTGACTGGCCCCCGGATAACCAGCATCCGAAACCAAATGGCGCGGCCGGCGCAAATGGCGCCGGCCGCTTCCGATATCTAGCCTGCGACCATCTGCGGGCCGCCCTGCATGCCCTTGGGGATGAACCACTGGTCGATGTTCCACGTCAGCCCGCGCGGCGAGTCCGTGATCGGGCCCTCCACCCGCTTGTTGACGCCGTCGATGGCGTTCTGTGAGTACAGAAACAGGTACGGCTGCTCCGTCGCCAGGATTTCCTGCAGTTGCTGGTAGATCTTCGTGCGGCCCGCCTGGTCCAGGGTCGTGCGGCCCTGCTCCTCCAGCTTGTCGACCTGCGGGTTATTGTAGGTCACGAAGTTGAACGACTGCCCCGAGTGCCAGATGCTGTACGAGTCCGGGTCCGCGCCCAGCGACCAGCCGACGACGGCCGCGTCGAAGTTCTTGGCCAGCAGGACCTTGTTGACGAAGGTCGACCAGTCGAACTGCTGCACGGCCACGTCCATGCCGATGTTCTTCAGCGACTGCTGGACGACCACGGTGGCCTTCTGCGGCACCCCGTTGCCCTGCGAGGTCGAGATGGTGAACTTCAGGGGCTGGCCGTTCTTCTCCAGGATGCCGCTGCTGTTGGGCTTCCACCCCGCCGCGGCCAGGATGGACTTGGCCTTGGCCGGGTCGTACTCGTACTTGGTCACGTTGGGGTTGTAGTCCCAGCGGGCAGGGCTTCCGTGCGTCCAGACCACGTCGCCGTAGCCCTGCAGCAGGTCCTTCACCAGGGCGGTCTTGTCCACGGCGTAGCAGATGGCAATGCGCAACTGCTCGTCCTGGAACAGCGGGTGGGTGAGGTTATAGCCCATGTATTCGTAGGCGAACGTGGGCGAGGTCAGCACGTCCAGGAAGTTGAGGGTCTTGAAGCGGTCGGCGTCCTGCGGCTGGATCTGCGAGTAGTCCAGCTGCTTGCTCTGCAGGGCCGCCTCGGCCGTCGTCACCTCGGGGATGATGCGGGTGATGATCTGGCTCAGGTAGGCCTTGTCTCCCCAGTAAGCGTCGAAGCGGCCCACGGTGACGTGGTCCTTGAGGTCGCCCTCGATCCACTGGAACGGCCCCGTGCCGATGGGCTTCTGATTGAAGTTGCCGGTTGGCATGGCCGCGCCCAGCTGGTCCTTGAGCAGGTGCTGGGGGATGGGGGCGGCGCCACCCACGTTGGTGAGGAACGGGGCGAAGATGTCCGTCAGGTGGAAGAGCACGGTGTTGGGGTCAGGGGTCTCGATGGCGCCCTGCTTGATCCAGTCCTGCCACGCGGCGACCGACTGCGTGTTGAACTGGTCGCTGGTCAGTTTCTTGGCCTTCAGGTCGGCCTGCATCTGCTTCAGCTTGTCGAGGTAGGACTGGGCACCCATGAGCTGTGTGTAGTTGCTGACGCGCTGGCCCGTGTAGGCCGGGTGCAGGATGGCCTGCACCGTGAAGGCAACGTCGGCGCTGGTGAACGCTACACCGTCGTGCCAGGTGACGTTCGGCCGCAGGTTGAAGGTCCAGGTCTTGCCGTCGGTGCTGGTCGACCACTTCTCGGCGAGGCCGGGGATCGGGTTGTACTTGGTGTCGAAGTTGACCAGCGGGTCGAAGATGAAGTTCACCAGCAGGGCCGTGGCTGTGTCCGAGACGAGGATGGGGTTGATGAAGGACAGCGTGCCGTAGGTGGACCAGATGGCGTTGCCGCCGGTGACGGGCGCCGTCGCCGAAGCCGTCGCGGCCGCGGCGGCTGTGGCGGTCGTGGCCACCCCTGCGGCGTTGCCGCTGCTTGCCTTGCTGGCGATCTGCCCGCAGGCGGCCAGCAGGGCGGCACCCGCCGGCAGCGTCAGGACCTTGGGCAAGCTCCGCAGCAGAAGCTCGCGTCGGGTCATCTCGGGTCCCATCAACTTCACCCCTCCCCTGAACTCGGTCCGGCACGGGAGAAACCCGTGCCTCCCCTGAACTCGGCCCGGCGCGGGAGAAACCCGTGCCTCCCCTGAACTCGGCCCGGCGCGGGAGAAACCCGTGCCTCCCCTTGAACTCGGCCCGGCACGGGAGAAACCCGTGCCTCCCCTGAACTCGGTCCGGCACGGGAGAAACCCGTGCCTCCCCTGAACTCGGCCCGGCACGGGGCGCGCCCACGCCGCCATGGTCGCTACCGGCGCTGCATGGCGCGCGGATTGAACGCCTCCTGCAAGGCGTCGCCGACGAGGTTGATGCTGAGCACGGCCAGGACGATGAAAAGGCCCGGGAAGACAGCCAGCCACCAGTCGCCGCTCAGCAGGTAGTTCTGGCTGGAGTTGAGCATGGTGCCCCAGGACGCCGTCGGGGGCTGCAGGCCTACCCCAATGAAGTCCAGCGAGGCCTCGGCGATGATGGCCGAGGCGACGCCGAGGGTGGAGGCCACGATCACCGGCGCCACGGCATTGGGCAGCAGGTGGCGGAACATGATGCGCCGCGGCTCGGCGCCGGCTGCGCGGGCCGCCTCGACGAAATCCCGCTCGCGCAATGACAGAAACTCGCCGCGCACAAAGCGGGCGATGCCGGGCCAGCCCACCAGCCCGATGACAGCAAAGATGTTGAGCACGCTGGGCCCGATGACGGCAACCACCGTCAGCAGCAGGAAAAGCGTTGGGAACGCCAGCACGGCGTCGGTGAAGCGCATGAGCAGCGCGTCGGCGAACCCGCCGAAGTAGCCGGCCGTCGCGCCGATCAGGGTGCCGAT
Organism: Bacillota bacterium; assembly: GCA_035533535.1. Classification (GTDB taxonomy): domain Bacteria; phylum Bacillota; class Sulfobacillia; order RBS10-35; family JAJYVM01; genus JAJYVM01. Next base: position 12,391 of record DATLTP010000331.1, read on the forward strand.
CGCCAGGGCGATGCCTGCCGACACCAGGCCCACCGAGAGCGAAATGCGCCCGCCGTAAAGGATCCGGGTCCAGATGTCGCGGCCGTAGTCGTCCGTGCCCATGATGTGACCGCTCGTCGGCCCCTGAAGTGCGCCCAGCAGGTTCAGCTGGTTGGGATCCGTGCCGTGCGTGAGCAGCGGGGCAAAGATCGCCATCAGGTAGAGGACGCCAAGAACCCCCAGGCCGACCACGGCCAGGCGGTGGCGGGCCAGTCGCTTCCAGAACAGGTTCCGGTGCCTGGGCGCCGCCCCGTAGCCCGCGTCCACACCGCCTGGTGGTGCCTCGGGGCGAAAGTCGCGCAACGCCGCCAACGCTTGCTCCCCCTACCGGTACCGCACGCGCGGATCGACCCAGCCATACATGAGGTCGGCCACGAGGTTGCCGGCGACCACCATGACGGCGGCGATGGTGGTCGCCGCCATCACCGTCGGGTAGTCGCGGGCGAAGACCGCCTCGGTGGCCAGCCGGCCCATCCCGGGCAAGGAAAAGACGTCCTCGACGATCAGCGAGCCGCTGAGCAGGCTGGGCAGGGCCAGGCCAAAGATGGTCACGAGCGGCAGCAGGGCATTGCGGAGGGCGTGCTTCCAAATGACCACCTGGCCGGGCAGGCCCTTCGCCCGCGCCGTGCGCACGAAGTCCTCCGTCAGCGCCTCGAGCATGGAGGCGCGGACGAATCGGGCCCGGACGGCGGTCTCGACCAATGTGAGGGCGGCGACTGGCATGATCATGTGCCGCGCGAGATCCGCGAAGTTGAAGGGCACCCCGAGGGTCACCATGCCGATCGACGGCAGCCAGCCGAGGTAGACCGTGAACACCAGGATCATCAGCAACCCGGAGAAGAAGACGGGGATGGAGATGAAGAGAAACGAGAAGACCGTGAGGACGTAGTCGCCGCCGGTATACGGCCGCAGGGCCTCCGCCACCCCGAGGCCGATGGCGAGGACCCAGGCGATGATGAACGCGGAGAAGCTAAGGTAAAGCGTCACTGGCAGGGCCAGCGCCACCTTGTGCAGGACCGGCAGGCCGTCGCTCAGCGAGCGGCCGAAGTCGCCGCGAACCAGCGACCCCACCCACTTCAGGTATTGGATGTAGATCGGCTGGTCAAGCCCGAGGGCGTGGTTGACCTGCGCCACGCTGGCCGCGTTGGCGCTTGTCCCCAGGTAAATCTCGGCGGGCCCGCCCGGCGCCAGGTGGACGACGACGAAGGAGATGATGGTGATGAACAGGAGCAGGGGCAGGGCACCGACGAGACGCTTGAGCAGGTACCGCTGCACCGCCCCACCATCCTAATGGATCCGGTTGGGGCGGCCGATTCGGTGGGGGACGCGTAATTCCTGCCGCAGGAAGTGGTAGGGGCGACACACGTGGCGACGCCCTCGCGCTTCGGCCGGACACGCCGGCCGGATATTGGAGGACGGGTCAGTTGACGTACGGGTCGCTGACGACGATCGGGTAGCCCGACGTGAGCGCCTGCTCCGCGGAGCGGATCGTGGTGGCCTCATAGTCACGCGGCACAATCACGAAGTTGAGCCGCCAGATGGGGCTGTAGGCAGCCTCGCCCGGAACCGAGTCTGCTCAACGAACGCGGCTCCGACTTCATGGACAGGGCCTGTGTACGGCAATGCGGCGCCCCTCCCGCCCCGGTCTATGCGGGTGGGAGGACAAGGGTGCCGATGGCCCCCGCCAGCGCCTGGTCTTCACCAGGGAGCAGGGTCCGCGGGTCCAGGATCACAGCCCCGTCCTGCACGCGCGCCACAACGGCCGGCTCCCCGAGCCGCAGCCGCTCCGCGAGCTCAACGGCGCTCAGCCCCGGCAAGCGCACACGCACCACCCGGGTGGGGATGTCCACGAGCGGCAGCGAGCCGCCGCCGGCGCGCGACACATCGTCCGCGAGCTCGAGGACGGCCGTCGGGCAGCGGGCCAAAATGGCCGATTCCAGCGCCGCCGCCGCCGCCGCGAGCTCCTCGGCCGAGCGGCCCAGCATGGCCAGGGTGGGAATCTCGGCTCGGGCTCGGTCGGGATCGGCGTATGCACGCAGCGTCGCCTCGAGCGCGGCCAGCGTCATCTTGTCCGGCCGCAGGGCCCGCATCAGGGGGTGGCGGCGGCAGCGGTCCACCAGGTCGGCCCGCCCGCAGATCACCCCGGCCTGCGGGCCGCCCAGGAGCTTGTCGCCGCTGAAGGTGACAAGGTCGGCCCCCTCGTCCAGGGCCTGGCGGATGGTCGGCTCGCCGCCGACCGCCTCCAGAGTGCCGCTGCCCAGGTCGTACAGCAGCGGCAGCCCGGCCGCATGCGCGATGGCCGCGAGCTCGCCCGTATCAACGGCTGCGGTGAACCCGAGCACTCGGTAGTTACTTGGGTGGACACGGAGGAGGGCCCCCGTCTCAGGGCCCATGGCGTCGCGGTAGTCCTGGGGGTGGGTGCGGTTGGTGGTGCCCACCTCGCGCAGGCGGGCGCCGCTCTGGGCCATGACGTCGGGCACGCGGAAGCTGCCGCCAATCTCGACCAGCTCACCGCGGGAGATCACCACCTCGCGCCCGGCCGCAACGGCCGCCAGGACCAGGAGAACGGCCGCCGCGTTGTTGTTGACGACGATGGCCGCCTCGGCCCCGCAAAGGCGCGTTAAAAGCCCTGCCGCATGGAGGTGGCGGGACCCGCGGTCCCCCGTCGCGAGGTCGAGCTCGAGGTTGGTGTAGCCGCTGGCGGCCATGGCGACGGCGGCGACGGCCTCCGCCGAGAGCGGCGCCCGCCCAAGGCCCGTGTGCAGGACGACGCCGGTGGCGTTGATGACACGGATGAGGCTGGGCTGGGTCAGGGCCTGGGCGCGACGCGCGACGGCCATGGCCAGGTCGGGCAGCGACGCCGGTTCGGATTCGCGCGCGCCACGGCGCGCGTCAACCTCTTCCCGGGCGGCCTGCAGGACGACGTGACGACCTAGCCGGGCCGCCAGGTCGGGCAACGGCGGCGTGGCCAGCAGGCGGTGGACGGCGGGCAGGTCCCGGCGCGGGTCGCCCTCAGCGCGGGGCATCGCGGCTTGAATCCTCATCGCCGCCCGACGGCGCTGAACCCGACTCGGGCTCGGCTGCGGCCGGCCGGCGCCGGCTGCGGGTCGATCGCGGCTTGGGCGCCGGCTTGGCGGGCGGCTCTGGCTCATCCCCCGCCGGAGCCGGCTCGTGCACCGCGAGTTCGATCCGATTGCCGGGGGCGGGCACCGGCCCCTCGGGATCCCCGTTGGCGGGCAAGTGCTCCCCGGCATCGCCGCTGGCGGGCGACTGCTCCTCGGTCTCCCCGCTGGCAGGCACCGGCTCCTCGCCGACGGGCGCTGCCCCAGCCACCCCAAGCGCCTCGGGCATGGCCTCCAGCGCGTGCTCGCCCATGCGGAGGCGCCAGCGCATCGCCAGGAGCGCGATGACGAACAGCAACGGCGTGAACCACTGCTCCAGGGTCACGAATCCAAAGCCATAGGTGGTGTTGACGTAGTGGATCAGGTAGAGCGGATTGTCGCGGAAGGCCTCGCTGATGAACCGCATGACCGTGTACCAGACGAAGAAGTTCCAGAACAGGAACCCGTCGGCCGGGTTCTGGCGCGAGCGCCGCAGGAAGTTGTAGAGGAGGATGGCGCCCATGATCATCTCGTAGATCTGGCTGGGGTGGCGCCCGAACCAGAAGGCCGAGGGCCGGCCGAGGATCTCCTGGTTGAAGATGTTGCCGATGCGTACCAGGATGATGCCCCAGACGATGCCGTAGACCGTGGCGTCCAGGACGGGCCAGAGCGGCTTCTTGCAGCGCCGGCAGTACCACCAGACGCCGAGGACGCCGCCACCGATGGCCCCGTGGATCGAGAGGCCGCCCAGGTAGACGGCGGGGATCTCGGCCAGGTGCTGCAGGAAGTAGCCCGGGTTGGTGAGGACGAAGACCAGGCGCGCGCCGATGACGCCCGTGACGATGGCCACCAGGGCCAGGTTGTAGACGAAGTCCTCGCCGAGCTTGCCCGCCAGGCGCTTGACCATGTACCAGATGCCGATGGCCATCGACACAGCCATGAAGAAGCCGTACCAGCGGATCCCGAAGCTGCCGATGTGGAGGATGTACGGGTTGATGCCCGGGATGTACAAAGCGTTTCCCCCTACGCGCGCGGGTGCGCGTCGCTGTAAACGCGGCGCAGCCGCCCCTGGCTCAGGTGCGTATACACCTGGGTGGTCGAGATGTCCGCGTGTCCCAGCATCTCCTGGACGGCGCGCAGGTCCGCGCCGGCCTCGAGCAGATGGGTGGCGAAGCTGTGGCGAAGCACGTGCGGCGTCAGGGGCTTGGTGATGGCCGCGTTGAGCCCATGGCCCTTGAGGATCTTCCAGATGCCCTGGCGTGAGAGGCGCTGGCCGCGGCGGTTCACGAACAGGGCGCGCTGCGCCGGGTCGGCGGCCAGCTGATTCCGGGCCTGCTGCAGGTAGCGTTGCAGCCAGATGCGGGCCACCTCGCCCACGGGGACGATGCGCTCCTTGCCGCCCTTGCCGATGCACCGGAGCAGGCCCTGCTCGAAGTCCACGCTGTCGAGGTCGAGGCCGCACAGCTCGGAGACGCGGATGCCCGTGGCATACAGGAGTTCCAGCATGGCGCGGTCGCGCAGGCCCGCCGGGCTCGAGTCCCCCGTACCCTCCAGCAGCCCCTCGACGTCATCCACGGCCAGGACCCGCGGCAGGCGCCGGCGCGAACGCGGCGAGAGCAGGGCCGTCGTGGGGTCCGCCGAACCTGGCTTCTCCCCGGCGAGAAACCGATAGTAGGCTCGCAGCGCCGCAAGGCGCCGCGAAATCGTGGCGGGCGCGCGCCCGAGGCGCTGAAGCGACACGAGGTAGGCGGAGATCCCGTCCCGGCTCGGCGCAGCACCCGACCGGGCGCAGAACGCGGCAAAGTCGCGCAGGTCGCGGCCGTAGGACTCCAGCGTGTTTGCGGCAAGGCCGCGCTCCACGGCGAGGTAGTCCAGGAACTCCGAAATAGCCTCCTCCCCCATGTGCCCGTGCTCACCTCCATGCGTCGGCAGGGCCGAGGGCCCTCAGCCCAGCGCCGCCTCCAGGGCGACGTAGGGCATGCCGTGCGCCTCGGCCACGGCCTTGTACGTCACATGGCCGTTCCAGGCGTTGGCGCCGCGGCCGAGCGAGGCGTTCTCCCGCAGGGCACGCTCCGGGCCCTTATCCGCAAGCTCGAGGGTGAATGGCATCGTGACGTTGGTCAGCGCCAGGGTCGAGGTGCGCGGCACGGCGCCCGGCATATTGGCGACCGCGTAATGCACCACGCCGTGCCGCACGTAGGTTGGGTCCATGTGCGTGGTGATGCGGTCGATGGTGGCAATCGAACCGCCCTGGTCGATGGCGACATCGACGATGACCGAGCCTGGGCGCATGCCGCGGACCATATCCTCGCTGACCAGTTTCGGGGCGCGGGCGCCCGGGACCAGGACGGCGCCGACCAGCAGGTCCGCGTCGGCCACGGCCTCGGCGATGGCGTAGGGGCTGGACATGATCGTGGTCAGGCGCGGGCCGAACATGTCGTCCAGCTGGCGCAGGCGCACGGCGCTGATGTCCAGCAGGGTGACGCGGGCGCCGATGCCCGTCGCCACCTTGGCGGCATTGGTGCCCACGGTGCCGCCGCCGATGATGACCACGTGGCCGGGGGCCACGCCCGGCACGCCGGCCAGCAGCACGCCGCGGCCACCCTGCGGGCGCTCCAGGAAGTGGGCGCCCACCTGGACGGCCATGCGGCCGGCCACCTCGCTCATCGGCTCCAGCAGGGGCAGGGCGTTGTCGGGTCGCTGCACGGTTTCGTAAGCGATGGCGCCGACGCGGGTCTCCACCAGCTTGCGCGTCAGCTCGGGCTCAGGGGCCAGGTGGAGGTAGGTGAACAGGCAAAGGCGCGGGCGGAAGAAGGCGAACTCGGTGGGCTGGGGCTCCTTGACCTTGACCACGAGATCGGCGGCCCATGCCTCGGCTGGCTCCGCGACGATGGCTGCGCCGGCGGTCCGGTACTCCTCATCCGTGAATCCGCTGCCAAGGCCTGCGCCCGCCTGGACGGCGACGGCGTGGCCATGGGCGGCCAGCTGGTGCACGCCGGCCGGGGTCAGGGCGACGCGGTCCTCGCTGGGCTTGATCTCTTTGGGCAGGCCGATCCGCACGACGGGCTTCCCCCTGTGGAACTGCGTAGGACAACACCAATAGTTATGGCACAGTGCCGCCGCTGGGCCAAGCCTCGGTCCTGGACAAGTCCCCGGGGGGGCGCCGTGAGGCGGCTGCGCGATGCGGTCAGGCCGGTCAGGGCGTGCCTGAACGGTTCAGGTGGAGTGAGCGCGGGTCTCAAGCAAGCAGGCGCAGCACCCACGCCAGTCCGAAGACCTGCAGCGAGGCGAGCCCGGCCGCTGCAGCCGCCCCGACGGCCAGAAGCAGCGTCAGGGCCACGTACGTTGCGACCCGCGGGTGGCTGGCCAGCCCGCGCCTGGCCCGCAGTTGGCGCCATGACGCGGCCAGCCCAACCGAGCCGATGCCCGTGACCAGGGCAGCCGCCACCAGCGCGGGCAGGACGCCGGCGGCTGCGGCGCGCGGGGCCTCCGCAGCCAGGGCGGCCATGGCAAACGCCTGGGAGAAGCCCTCGGCGAACAGCACGGGCCCGGTGATGGCCCACCCGAAGGGGAAGAGGCCTCCCAGCCAGACCAGCGCCACAACGCGCACGTCCATGACGGCCGCCGCCCGCCAGGCCGGCGTCAACGCCAGAGCCCCGCCCCCCTGCAGGATGGAGCCGACGTGCAGCGAGACGGCTTGGCGCAGGATGCCCGCCACGGCGGCCGGGAGGGTGGCCCAGGCCGCGACTCCGGCTGCCCAGCCGAGGGCAAGGGCCGCGCCTGCCGCCACGACCCAGGTGCGGGCCCGGTTGGGATCCAGACCGAGGATGCGCAAGGGTGGCACCGCCCCCTTTGAAACCGGCTCCCTGCCCTCCCCTCGCTCACCGCTGCAACCACGCGCGCCGATGCAGGTGGCGGGAGGGCTTGACCCATGCGTATGCCGGCAGGCCCCAGCATAGAAAGCTAGCCATATGCAACCCCAGATGCGGCTGCAGGCACGCGCGCTCCGCTTCACCGGCACCGTGCGCGACCTGCGTCGGTGGCTGCGGGTCCTGAAGGGCTCGGGGCGCCTCGCCGACCTGCTGGCCCGCCGCAACTAAGCCTGGGCGATTCCGGCGGCCAGTGCCCCTGCCGCGGCGGCCACGCGGAAGAGGGGCCCCTCCAAGTCCCATCCGCGGCCCATCGTGCGGTGGCCAGGCAGGGCGGCGCGCACGGCCGCAAACAGCGAGTCATCTCCCACCTCAACCACCGTGTGCCGCTCCCGAGCGACCGCTTCCCGCAGCAGGGCGGCCAGGGTCCCGGGCGGGGCCGCCAGCAGCGCGGGCGAGCGCACCAGGCCCAGGGCCGTGCGCGTGTGGTGGCTTACGCCGTGGTGGCGCCGGCGGGCGTCGGCGAAGGAGACCCTCGCCATCGCCAGGGGCCGGCCGCCCAGCCCGGCCGTGCAGTCCAAGATGGCCGCCATCTCAAGGGCGCTCGTGTCCCAGGCCGTGGCCGTGCCCACCGCCCCTGGCCCCATGGCCGCGATGGCGACGTGGCAGCCAGCGATGTGGCGGGCGGCCATGAGGGCGCCTGGCAGGCTCACCGACTCGAGATCACCCCCAAATGCGTGTCCGCAGCTGATCACGGCCGCCAGCACGCCCGCGTGGCGCAGGTCATGCACTTCATCCAGGAGGGCAGCCGGCAGCGCACCACCATCCGTCATCACGTAGGCCACGCGAAGGGCCGGCGCGGTGAGATGGCAGGCGATCACGGCCGGCGCGACCTGGGCATGCAGGGACCCGGCCACCACGGGCATGCCGTGCAGGCTGCGGGCGGCGGCCATGGCAGGGTGACCGGGCATCCCGGGCTCGGCGGCCGCGGGCACGGCGATCTGCAGCGGGGTGTAGCGAAGCTTGACAATGTGGCCGGGTTCGTGGCGCACGGGGGTCCGGCCGGCGACCGCGACGACGAGGTGGAACCCGCCGCTGCCGAGGCCGAGGTCGCAAGCGGTCGTGTTGAGGAGCACGCGCTCCCCCACACCGATGGGGCCGCCGCAGAAGGCGGGGTATGCCAGAGCCTTCGCCGGCGCGTCCGCGCCTTCCATCCGGACGCAAAGCCGCTGGGCCTCGGGGCGGCCGCCGTCGACGGCTGCGACCTCGGCCCAGGCAAGCGTCAGGAGCGGCCCCGCAGTCACTTGGCAACCCCGCCCCGAGGCTTCACCGTACGCGGGCAAGGCCCGCCCGATGCCGCCTCAGATCGGCGGCTGGCGCCAGCCGGCCTCCTCGGTCTCGCGGGCGGCGGCAGCCTCCTCGGCTGCTTCGGTGAGGCCCTCGTCCAGGTCGACGGCCATC